>NZ_CAXAQM010000008.1:0-205965 GCF_963970525.1 Pseudomonas sp. EA_65y_Pfl1_P113 | reverse complement strand
AAAGGGAAGAAAAGTATTAATATCACGCATAAGAACGCCGGTTTTTTAGATGTGTTTGCTCGCACGAACATCATCCATCAAATCGGCGTTCTTGTTTCTGTCTTTCCCGTGATTCCGTGAAGAACCTTTTTTTTGCCATAAAAAAGGCCAGGCACACCCCCACGACATTGGCCGTTCCAGATTGACCAAAGGAGCTCCACCGGTGAAGAACTCGCTGACGTTCACCCCGTTATTCCTCGCGATTGCAGCAACGATTGCCCCTCTTGCCCATGCGGCAGACACTCCCCCTGCCGATGGCTTTGTCGAAGGTTCCAGCCTCACGCTAAACGCCCGCAATTACTACATGAACCGCGACCGGCGCGACATCCACACCGATGACAGCAAAGAATGGGGCCAGGGTTTCATCGGCACTTTTGAATCCGGCTACACTCAGGGCACTCTCGGCTTCGGCCTGGACGCTCACGCCATGCTTGGCCTCAAGCTCGACGGCGGTGGCGGCACTGATGGCTCCAGCATCCTTCCCTACGGCAGTGGCAACGGCAAGGCACCCGGCTCGTTTTCCACAGCCGGTGGCACCTTGAAAATGCGTGTGTTCGATACCGAGCTGAAAGCCGGCGACCTGTTTCTGAATAACCCGGTGATCGCCGGCGGCATGACGCGCATGCTGCCACAGACCTTCCGCGGCGTGAGCCTGGCCAACCACAGCCTGGATGGCTGGATGTTCGAAGGTGGTCAGGCCAGCTTCACCAAGCTTTATAACCAGAGCGGCCACCGGCGCATCGGCACCAGCTACGGCGCTCTGCCGAACAACGCGGACAGCCAGCACATGAACTGGGCAGGCATGTCGTTCAGCGGCATCGATGGGCTGACCAGCAACCTCTACGCCTCAGAACTCAAGGACGTGTGGAACCAGTACTACTACGACCTGGACTACACCTATGTGGTGAACGAGATGATCAGTCTCAACCCCGGCCTGCACTACTATCACACCCAGGACACCGGGCAGTCGCTACTGGGAGATATTGATAACAATACTTACAGCCTGCATTTCACCGTGAACGCGGGCCATCACAGCGTCACCGCCGCCTACCAGCGAGTCAATGGCAACACGCCGTTCGACTACATTGCCCAGGGCGATAGTGTGTACCTGGACAACTCACAGCAATACTCCGACTTCAACGGCCCCAACGAACGCTCGTGGAAGCTCAGGTACGCCTATGACTTCGGCGGCCTGGGCCTACCCGGCCTGAGCACGGCCGTGTCCTATATCAGCGGCAAGACCGACCTGACCAAGGTCGATCCGCAAAGCCGTGGCTACAGCGCCTGGTACAGCGCTGACGGTAAGAACGCCAAGCACTGGGAACGGGATATCGATGTGAAGTACGTGGTACAAGGCGGCAAGGCCAAGGACTTGGCATTGCGCCTGCAATGGGCGGTCAACCGGGGCAGCAACGGTTACTCAGCGGTGGATCGGGATGTGGATGAATATCGGGTGATCGTCGACTATCCGATCAACGTGTTCTGACACTCTCATTTCTTTCGCGGCGATTATTTGATTTTCATCGGGTAGGGCTAAACTGCCAGTATCTTCCCTGCTGAAGCCTGCGCGATGAGCCAACGCCGCACTCGTACCCTGCCTGCGCGCCCGGAGCTGTTACTGATTCTGGGCAGCGGTTTCACCGTGACCTTGATTGTGATCATTGTCGCGGCGCTGTTGATTCGTGAACACGCCAGCACCTTGCAGGCCGCTCAACGCTCGACGAGCAACATCACACAACTGATCAACGCCGACGTGTTGCGTAACGTCGAACTCTATGACTTTGCCTTGCAGGGATTGATCACTGCCAGGCAGCATCAGGACTTGTCCCAGGCATCGGCGGCCATCCAGCACCTGGTGCAGTTTGATCAATCCATCGCCGCGCCTTTCAAAGGCGAGGTCCTGCTGCTGGACGCCAATGGTTCAGTGATCGCAGACTCGTCGACACTCACGCCGACACCGCGTAATTTCGCCAACCGTGACTATTTCCTGGCACACAAAAACGCTGAGCAAACGGAGTTGTATATCAGTCGTCCATTCCACATCCACTGTCACTGCGACCAAGTGTGGCGCATTGCATTCAGCCGGCGCGTATCAGGCCCCAATGGCGAGTTTGCCGGCGTAGCGGTAGCGACCATGCGCCTGGCTTATTTCGACCAACTGTTCAGTCGCCTGACGATCGGCAACGGCAGCTCGGTCAACCTGCTCAACAACCGCGGCATTCTGTTAGCCCAGCAACCACTGCTGGAGCGCGACATGATTGACAAGGACCTGAGCGATCGTCCGAACTTCAAACGCATGCTCGATGAAGGCAGCGGGAGTTTTCAGGCCATCTCGACCATCACCGGCAAGGAGCGCCTGTATACGTTCACTAATGTCGGGGCATTGCCGCTGATCGTGGTGGTGGCGCTGTCCAGCCAAGACGTGCTGGCGCCATGGAAGCGCGCCGCGCTGCTCACCAGTGGGGCCACCGGCATCCTGTGTATTGGCGTGTTATGGCTGACCTGGATGCTGCGCCGGGAACTGCGGCGCCGTTATCGCGCTGAACGTGTACTGTCAGAACTGGCAGCCACCGATGCCCTGACCGGCCTGGCCAACCGCCGCATCCTCGACGAACGCCTGCGCCTGGAATGGGAGCGCGCCCAGCGCTCGGCCGAGCCACTGACGGTGCTGATGATTGACGTAGACCACTTCAAAGCCTTCAACGACCGCCACGGCCATCACGGTGGGGACGAAGCGTTGCGCACCGTGGCCCAAGTGATCGTCAGCAACATCCGTCGCCCTGGCGACCTGGCCGCGCGCTATGGTGGAGAAGAGTTTGCAGTGGTGCTGCCGCATACCGATGCCAAGGGCGCCAGGGTGATTGCCGAGCACATCCGCAGCAGCATCGAGCATTTGCCACGGGTGGCAGGGGATGAGCGGCCGATTACCGTGAGTATCGGCGTGAGCACTTGGGACAAGCGCAGTCACATGTCGCTGGAGGCGTTGTTGTTGAGTGCGGATCGGGCGCTGTATGAGGCCAAGCACAGTGGGCGCAATAGAATTGTGGATGCTGCATCACTGCGAGATGTGTGAGCCCGGTCAATGTGGGAGCTGGCTCGCCTGGGATGCAGACGACTCGTTACTGCAGGCACAATGAGGTGATCCCACCGCAGCCCCGCTGGGGCTCGACAGCCCCACATTCGAGTTGCTTTGCTCTCAGAAACAGCGCACATAAAAAAGGCCACCCGAAGGCAGCCTTTCAAAACTAAAGAAAGAGAGTTGTTACTTACACCGCCGCGACGGGACGCATGTAAGAGATCGGTGCGGTGCTGGCATCTTCGAAGGTCACAACTTCCCAAGCATCTGTCTGCTCAATCAACTTGCGCAGCAACTGGTTGTTAAGGGCATGGCCCGACTTGAAGCCTTTGAACTCGCCTATCAGGCTATTGCCCAACAGGTAGAGGTCACCGATTGCATCGAGGATCTTGTGCTTCACAAATTCGTCTTCGTAGCGAAGGCCGTCTTCGTTCAGTACACCATCCGCGTCGACCACAATGGCGTTTTCAACGCTGCCGCCGAGTGCGAGGTTGTGCTTGCGCAGGTACTCGATGTCACTCATGAAACCAAAGGTACGGGCGCGGCTGACTTCTTTTACGAACGAAGTGCTGGAAAAATCCACGCTTGCACTTTGTGTGCGGTCACGGAATACCGGGTGATCGAAATCGATCTCAAAGCTCACTTTAAAGCCTTCGAACGGGACGAAGGTGGCGCGCTTGTCGCCGTCTTCTACTGTCACTTCCCGCAGAATGCGAATGAACTTCTTGGCTGCGTCCTGTTCTTCCAGGCCGGCAGATTGAATCAAGAATACGAAGGGTCCAGCGCTGCCATCCATGATCGGGACTTCGGACGCGGAGAGCTCGACGTAGGCGTTATCGATGCCCAGGCCAGCCATGGCCGAGAGCAAGTGCTCCACCGTGTCCACTTTGACGTCACCGTTGACCAATGTGGTCGACATCGTGGTTTCGCCAACGTTTTCCGCGCGAGCAGGAATCTGCACCACAGGGTCCAGGTCGGCACGAACAAACACGATGCCGGTGTCGACAGGTGCAGGTTTGAGGGTCAAGTATACCTTCTCCCCGGAGTGCAGACCTACACCTGTGGCACGGATAATATTCTTCAGGGTGCGTTGTTTAATCATGGCTTGGACCGCTTGAGCGCAAATTGCGAACTGGTATCAACAAAGGCTGGCGATAATAGCAGACCAGACCTTTGCTGAACACCAATCACCTTCATAGCCCTGATACATTCCATCAATCGGCCTGACGACGCAGGAATGCCGGGATGTCCAGATAGTCCAGATCATCTTGCGGATTCGGGCTACGGGACGCAGCAGCACCGGCCTGAGCCTGGTTGCGCATCACGGTCGGACGGTCCAGATCACGGTAGTTCACCGACGGCAGTTCCTGGCGCGAAGGCGCTGGAGCAGCAGCCGCTTGGCTGGCGTGGCTGTTGTGGCTGGTATGAACGGTATTGTCGATCACCTTTACAGGCTTCTCGATTTTAGCGCCCAGGCCGGTCGCAACCACGGTCACGTGCAATTCATCACGCATGTCTGGATCGATAACGGTACCGACTTTGACCATCGCGTGCTCGGAAGCGAAGGCTTCGATGATGCTACCCACGTCGGAGTACTCACCCAGGGACAGGTCAGGACCGGCGGTGATGTTCACCAGGATGCCGCGTGCGCCTTGCAGGTTCACGTCTTCGAGCAACGGGTTGCGGATGGCCGCCTCAGTCGCTTCACGTGCACGGTTCGGACCGCTGGCGCAGCCAGTGCCCATCATCGCCATGCCCATTTCGCTCATGACAGTGCGTACGTCGGCAAAGTCGACGTTGATCATGCCTGGGCGCTTGATGATGTCGGAGATACCGCGAACGGCACCGGCCAGTACATCGTCAGCCTTGGCGAACGCGGACAGCAGGCTTGCGTCCTTGCCCAGGATGGTCAGCAGCTTCTCGTTGGGAATGGTGATCAACGAGTCGACGCTTTCAGACAGCAGACGGATGCCTTCGTCGGCGATCTGCATGCGCTTGCGACCTTCGAACGGGAACGGACGGGTGACGACAGCCACCGTCAGAATGCCCATTTCCTTGGCCACTTCGGCAATGATCGGCGCAGCACCGGTACCGGTACCGCCGCCCATGCCGGTGGTGATGAACACCATGTTGGTGCCTTGCAGCACTTCAGCAATACGCTCACGGTCTTCCAGCGCGGCTTGACGGCCGACTTCCGGATTGGCGCCAGCGCCGAGGCCTTTGGTCACGGCTGTGCCCAATTGCAGGATGGTCCGCGCGCCGATGCTTTTCAGCGCCTGGGCATCAGTGTTGGCGCAGATGAATTCAACGCCTTCAATGTTGCTCTTGACCATATGGTTCACAGCGTTACCGCCGCCACCGCCGACACCGATCACTTTGATGACCGGGCTAGCGGGGATGTTGTCTACGAGTTCGAACATGTTCCCTCTCCTTTCATTTTCTCTAGTTTTTTCGCCTACTGCTTTACATCAGCTACAAGTTGCAAGCTATTAGCTGCAAGCTTGAAGCGTGTTACTTGAAGCTTGTAACTTGCCGCTTGAAGCTACTTCTTTAGAAGTTGCCCTTGACCCATGCCTGCAAACGCTCGAACAACGGCGCTTTCGCCTCGTCGTCGCTGCGGTAACTGTCACGGTTGCTCGGGCCCGACAAGGAAATGCCGTCGGCCTGCTTTTGCAGCCCGTACAACAGCAAGCCCACACCGGTGGAATAAATCGGGTTGCGTACCACGTCGCCCAGGCCTTTGACGCCATGGGGCAAGCCCAGGCGGACGGGCATGTGGAAGATTTCCTCGGCCAGCTCGACCGCGCCTTCCATCTTCGAAGTACCACCGGTCAGCACGATGCCGGCCGGGATCAAATCTTCGTAGCCGCTGCGACGCAGTTCAGCCTGGATCAGGGTGAACAGCTCGTCGTAGCGCGGCTCGACCACTTCGGCCAGGGCCTGACGCGACAATTCGCGCGGTGGACGGTCGCCCACGCTTGGCACTTTGATGGTCTCGCCGGCACCGGCCAGCTTGGCCAGGGCGCAGGCGTAGCGGATCTTGATTTCTTCGGCGTACTGGGTCGGTGTACGCAGCGCCATGGCGATGTCGTTGGTCACCTGGTCGCCGGCAATCGGGATCACGGCGGTGTGACGGATCGCACCCTCGGTGAAGATCGCGATGTCGGTGGTGCCGCCGCCGATGTCGACCAGGCATACGCCCAGTTCTTTTTCATCGTCGGTCAGTACCGAGTAGGCCGAGGCCAGTTGCTCGAGAATGATGTCGTCGATTTCCAGGCCACAGCGGCGCACGCATTTCTCAATGTTTTGTGCAGCGTTGACGGCGCAGGTCACCACGTGGACCTTGGCTTCCAGGCGCACGCCCGACATGCCCAGAGGCTCACGAACGCCTTCCTGGTTATCGATCACGTAGTCCTGCGGCAGGGTGTGCAGCACACGCTGGTCAGCCGGGATCGCCACGGCCTGGGCAGCGTCGAGTACACGCTCAAGGTCAGCCGAGCTGACTTCGCGGTCGCGGATCGCCACGATGCCGTGGGAGTTCAGGCTGCGGATATGGTTGCCCGCCACGCCGACAAACGCCGAATGGATCCGGCAACCGGCCATCAGTTGCGCTTCTTCGATAGCGCGCTGGATCGATTGCACGGTGGACTCGATGTTCACCACCACGCCCTTCTTCAGGCCACGGGACGGATGCGTGCCAATACCGACGATTTCGATCGTGCCGTCTTCCCCAACCTCGCCCACCAGCGCCACCACTTTGGAGGTGCCGATATCGAGACCGACGATCATTTTGCCGCTTTGCACGTTTGCCATGGGTCCTGCCTCTTCTTAATTCTTCGCGACAGCGGGTTGCGCTGCCGTGGGCGCAGCCGGTTCACGCCAGCCGACGGCAAGGCCGTTGGCGTAACGCAGGTCGACGCTCGCAATGTTCGTAATCTGTTCTTTCAAGGTCTTGTCATAGATGACAATGAAGCGGCGCATCTTTTCCACCAAGCGGTCGCGTCCCAGCAACAACTGGATGCCCGGGCCGGAACTGCCAGCCCCGGTCGTCAAAAACCAGCTGCCCCGTTCACGCAGCTCCAGGCGTGCAATGGAGAAGCCCAGTGGCCGCAGCATCTGGCTCAAGACCTGGTACTGCTGCATCACTTGCTGCTGCGCCCGCTGTGGCCCGAACAACTGCGGCAGGTGCTCGTAGTTGGCCAGCTCACGCGGGGTGAACGCCTGGCCCTGGTTGTTCAACAGCGCTTCATCGCCCCAACGGGCCACGGGCAGTTGTTCTTCCAGGCGGATCGTTACCTGGTCCGGCCATACACGGCGGACTTCGGCGTGGGCGATCCACGGCATCTGTTCCAGCTCCGCGCGCATACCGGCCAGGTCGATGGTAAAGAAGCTCGCCGCCAGGTACGGGCCGATGCGCTGCTGTACCGCTTGCTGGCTGATGTAGCTCAAGTCGCCCTGCACACTGATCTTGGTGATCGGCCGGTCGGCGTACGGCAGTAGACGCTGTGCGCCCTCGTAAGTGCCAAAACCCAACACCACCAGCAGCACCGGCCAGAACAGCGCCTTGAGGAAACCAAAATTGGCTTTCGGCAGGCGCGCCGACATCGGCTCTTTAGCCACCATTCGGCTGGCACCCCGAGGCACCGGCTTGCGGTTCGGTGCTTGTGCGGGCTGATGACGAAGCGATGCGCCTTTCATGTCTTAGCCTCTGGGCTCAATGCTTGCCGCGAGGATCGCCAGCACCAACTGCTGAAAATCCAGACCGGCTGCGCGAGCGGCCATGGGCACCAGGCTGTGATCGGTCATGCCCGGAGCGGTGTTGACTTCAAGGAACCAGAAATTCCCTTGGTCATCCTGCATCACGTCTGCCCGCGCCCAACCGGCGATACCCAGCGCCTCACAGGCTTTCGCCGTGAGGTCCATCAATTCCTGTTCTTTGGTTGCATCAAGGCCGCACGGGATCCGGTACTGGGTATCGGAAGCCACGTACTTGGCGTCGTAGTCGTAAAAGGTGTGGGGCGTGCCCAATGCGATGGGCGGCAATACCTGGCCACGCAGGGTGGCGATGGTGTACTCGGGACCCTGGATCCACTGTTCAACCAATACTTGCGAATCGTAGGTGCTTGCCGCTTTCCATGCGTCGATCAATTCGGCGGCCGAGTTCACTTTGGCCATGCCGATACTGGAGCCTTCATGGGCTGGTTTGACGATCAAAGGCAGGCCCAGTTCCTTGGCTGCAGAAATACAATCGTCTTCGCTGCACAGCACGCTGTGACGCGGGGTCGGAATGCCCAGGCTGTGCCACACCTGCTTGGTGCGCAGCTTATCCATGGCCAATGCCGACGCGAGGATGCCGCTGCCGGTATAAGGAATGCCAGCGCACTCCAGCAGGCCTTGCATACTGCCGTCTTCACCGCCACGGCCGTGCAGGATGATGAAGGCGCGGTCAATTTTCTCGGCCTGCAGGCGGGCGAGGAAGTCGTCGCCTACGTCGATACCAAACGCGTTCACACCAGCGCTTTGCAGGGCTTCAAGCACGGCGTTGCCGGACTTGAGCGACACGTCGCGTTCAGCGCTTTTGCCGCCGAACAGCACCGCCACGCGACCGAAGTCGGCAGGCGTGACAGTGGAGAACAGGGAGCCGTAGTCAGTGGTCATTTCGACCTCCCCTTCGCGGCCGCAAACAGCGGGCTCGCCAACAATTTCGGGGCAAGGCCGCCAATGTCACCGGCCCCCTGGCACAGCAGAATGTCGCCGGCACGCAGCAGTGGCTTGACGATAGGGGCCAGGTCCACACCGCGCTCTATGTAGATCGGGTCCAACTGGCCACGCTGACGGATGCTGTTACACAGCTTGCGGCTGTCGGCACCCGGGATCGGTTCTTCACCGGCCGGGTAGACTTCCATCAACAACAGCACGTTGGCATCGGCCAATACATTGACGAAATCGTCGTACAAATCCCGGGTACGGCTGTAACGGTGCGGCTGGTAGACCATCACCAGGCGGCGCTCCGGCCAGCCACCACGCACGGCCTTGATCACGGCGGCCACTTCGGTGGGGTGGTGACCATAGTCGTCCACCAGCATCACGTCGCCGCCTTCTACCGGCAGTTGGCCGTAGACCTGGAAGCGACGGCCCACGCCGGCAAAGCGCGACAGACCTTCGACGATGGCTTCATCGCTGACGCCCTCGTCACTCGCAATGCAGATAGTCGCCAGCGAGTTCAAGACGTTGTGGTTGCCCGGCATGTTCACCGAGACATCCAGCGGTTCACGGTCCGGGCGCAGCACGGTGAAATAGGTCTGCATGCCTTCCTGGCGCACATTGATCGCGCGCACGTCGGCGTCTTCGCTGAAGCCGTAGGTCACGGTTGGGCGCTTGACCGATGGGAGGATTTCACGCACCACCGGGTCGTCCAGGCACACCACGGCCAGACCGTAGAACGGCAGGTTGTGCAGGAACTCGACGAAGGTTTTCTTCAACTTGTTGAAGTCGCCGTCGTACGTCGCCATGTGGTCTTCGTCGATGTTGGTGACGACGGCGACCATCGGCTGCAGGTGCAGGAAGCTCGCATCACTTTCATCGGCTTCGGCGATCAAGTAACGGCTGGTGCCGAGCTGGGCATTGGTGCCGGCTGCATTCAGGCGGCCGCCGATCACGAACGTTGGGTCCAGGCCACCGGCCGCGAACACCGAGGCGATCAGGCTGGTCGTGGTGGTTTTGCCATGGGTACCCGCAACGGCAATGCCGTGGCGATAGCGCATCAGCTCGGCAAGCATCTCGGCGCGTGGCACCACGGGAATACGGCGCTCAAGGGCCGTGGCCACCTCCGGGTTGGAGGTGTTCACAGCGCTGGACACTACCAGCACGTCGGCTTCGGCGGCGTTCTCGGAACGGTGGCCGATGAAGATCTGCGCGCCAAAGGTTTTCAGGCGCTCGGTGACCGGCGACTCTTTCAAGTCAGAGCCGGACACCTGGTAGCCCAGGTTCAGCAGTACTTCGGCGATACCGCACATACCCACGCCGCCGATACCGACGAAGTGGATGCGACGGATGCGGCGCATTTCCGGTTGCGGCATGGCTTTCTGATTCTCAACCATGAGCCACCTCCAGGCAGATATCGACCACGGTGCGGGTTGCGTCAGGTTTGGCCAGGCGGCTTGCGGTGCTCGCCATGCTATTGAGTCGTTCCGGTTGCATCAAAACCTCGGTCAGGCGTGCGGCCAAATCGGCGGCGCCAGTCGTTCTTTGCGGCAGCAGGAAGGCAGCGCCCTCCCCGGCCAAATATTCGGCGTTGCGGGTCTGGTGATCGTCAATCGCGTGGGGCAGAGGCACCAGCAAGGACGGCAGACCGGCGGCGGCCAGTTCACTGACGGTCAGCGCACCAGCGCGACAAACCACCAGGTCGGCCCAGCCATAGGCTTGGGCCATGTCTTTGATGAAGGGCTGTACGTTCGCCTCTACACCGGCTTCGCGGTAGCGCGTCGCGGTGCCTTCATCGTGATGCTTGCCGGCCTGATGGAAGACCTCCGGGCGCACTTCCACAGGGAGTTGCGCCACGGCTTCCGGCAGCAGTTTGTTCAGCGGCTCGGCGCCGAGGCTTCCACCCAGGATCAGCAGGTGCGCCTTGCGCCCGGCCAATGCTTCGCGAGCGATGTCCATAAACAGTTCAGTGCGCACCGGGTTGCCGGTGGTGCGGCGCTTGTCCGATGCTGCAAACGTATTCGGGAACGCTTCACACACCCGTGCAGCCAAGGGCACCAGCAGGCGGTTGGCAGTACCGGCGACGGCGTTCTGTTCGTGCACGATCACCGGCACGCCGGCAAGCTTGGCGGCGACGCCACCCGGGCCGGTCACGTAACCGCCAAAGCCGAGCACGCACACCGGTTTCAATTCGCGAATGACCTTGCGCGCTTGCCATACCGCCTTGAGCAACACAAACGGCGCCTTGAGCAAGGACAGTTTGCCTTTGCCACGCAGGCCGGTGACGTTGATCAGGTGCAGGGGCAAGCCGGCATTGGGTACCAATTCGTTTTCGATGCCACGCGGTGTTCCCAACCAGTGCACGGTGAAACCACGGTTCTGAAATTCGCGCGCGCAGGCCAGGGCCGGGAACACATGGCCCCCGGTGCCGCCCGCCATGATCAGCACGTTAGCGCCCATGGGTCGGCTCCTCGGCGAAGTCACTTTCGCTGAACTCCATCTCCTCGCTGCCCAAGTGGGTTCGACTCTCCCACTCGATACGCAACAACAAGCCCAGACAGATGCAGCAAATCACCAACGAACTGCCGCCGTAGCTGAGGAACGGCAGGGTCAGGCCCTTGGTCGGCAGCCGACCGATATTCACCCCGACGTTAATCAGGAATTGGCCGATCCATAGGAAAGCCAACCCATACGCAACGTAGGCGGCAAAGTACTGCTTGGCTTTCTCTGCCCACAGGCCTATGTACATGGCGCGCACACAGACAAATACAAACAGCGCAACAGTGCACAGCGAACCCACTACACCAAGCTCTTCCGCCAGTACCGAGAACACGAAGTCGGTGTGGGCTTCCGGCAGGTAAAACTGTTTCTGCACACTGTTCCCCAAGCCCACGCCAAACCACCCGCCGCGGCCAAAGGCGATCAGCGCCTGGGTCAACTGGTAACCCGCGCCAAACTGATCGGACCATGGATCGGTAAAGGTAATCAGGCGGGCCATCCGATAGGGTTGCGCCAGGACCAGAAGGTAGACCGCGACCACCGCCAGCACGACCATCAAGGCGAAGCGTACGAGCCCGACGCCACCGAGGAATAGCATCGCCGCCGCCGCGCCCATCATGACGACGGTGGCACCGAAGTCGGGCTCCATCAGCAACAGGCCGGCCATAGGCAGCAGCACGATGAATGGCTTGAAGAAACCCATCCAGCTTTCGCGCACTTCTTTCTGGCGCCGCACCAGGTAGCCGGCGAGGTAGATCACCACGAATACCTTGGCGATTTCCGAAGGCTGCACGTTGAACGCACCGAAGCCGATCCAGCGCATCGAACCGTTCACCTCGCGGCCGATGCCGGGCAGGATCACCATGACCAGCAAGCCAAACGCACCGATCAGCATCAGCCAACCCAGGCGTTGCCAGGTAGCGATCGGGATCATCATGGTTACGACGCAGGCACCGAGGCCGATCACCAGGTACACCAAGTGACGGATCATCATGTACAGGGTGTTGCCCGACTGCACGGCGGCCACTTCGGAGGACGCCGACGTGATCATCACCAGGCCCAGGCCAAGCAGGGCCAGGCAACCGGCGAGCATTGGGAAATCCAGGTCGATACCGCGCCCGGTAATAATCGGCGACGGGTACGGCTTGATGATGTTTCTGAAGTCGATACTCATGCCAAGGCCTCCACGGCGCGGGCGAACAGCTGGCCGCGCTCTTCGTAGTTCTTGAACATGTCGAAACTGGCGCATGCCGGCGACAGCAGGACCGCATCGCCGGGCTGGGCAAGGGCTTTGCACTGGGCGATGGCGTCGTCCAGGGACGTGGCGCGTATGTGTTGCACGCCTTCGCCCAACGTAGCAGCGATCAAGTCAGCATCGCGCCCCATCAGCACCACGGCACGGCAATGTGCAGCGACCGGACCTTTAAGGTCCTTGAAGTCGGCACCTTTGCCGTCACCGCCAGCGATCAGCACCAGCTTGCCTTCGATATCGGCACCAAGGCCCTCGATGGCAGCCAGCGCCGCACCGACGTTGGTGGCCTTGGAATCGTTGTAATAGCTCACGCCATCCAGGTCGCGGACCCACTGGCAGCGATGCTCAAGACCGCCGAAGGTGCGCAGGGCCGATAACATAGCGTCGAACGGCAGGCCCACGGCATGGCCGAGCGCCAAGGCCGCCAGGGCGTTGGACTGGTTATGTGCGCCACGGATTTTCAGCTCGCGCACCGGCATCAGGTTCTGGAATTCGAAGGCCAGGTATTTCTCGCCGCTCTCTTCGCGAATGCCGAAGGTTTTGAAATCCGGCTTGCCGAGGCCGAAGGTCCAGCACGGCAGGCCCTCGCCCATCAGCGGGCGGCTCAATGCATCTTGGCGATTGACCACCACTTGCCTGGCGCCACGGAAGATCCGGTGCTTGGCCAGATGGTACGCAGGCAGGCCGCTATAGCGGTCCATGTGATCTTCGCTGACGTTCAATACGGTGGCGACTTCAGCACCGAGGTCGTGAGTCGTTTCCAGCTGGAAGCTCGACAACTCCATCACGTAAAGCTCGACGTCGTCGCTCAGCAGTTCCAGCGCCGGCGTGCCGAGGTTGCCGCCCACGGCCACGCGCTTGCCGGCCGCCGCCGCCATCTCGCCAACCAGAGTGGTCACGGTGCTTTTCGCGTTCGAGCCGCTGATGGCGATGATCGGTGCCTTCGCGTTACGTGCGAACAGATCAATGTCGCCGGACAGCTTGACGCCCCGCGCTGCTGCGGCTTGCAGGGCCGGTGTCGCGATTGCCAGGCCGGGGCTCACGTAGAGCTCGTCGGCACGGCACAGAAACTCGACATCCAACTCGCCACAACGCACTTCCACGTGCGGGTAGTCACGGCGCAGCGTGACCAGCTCCGGTGGATTTTCCCGCGTGTCGGCCACGGCAAACGACGTGCCCCGGTTCGCCAGGAAGCGAACCAGGGACATGCCGCTCTTGCCGAGGCCGACAACGATGCGGAAGTGGTCTGAAGCGATCAGGGACACTCGTTTCTACCTCAGTTTCAGGGTGGCAAGGCCGACCAGGACCAGAATCACGGTGATGATCCAGAAACGGACAATCACGCGCGGCTCGGGCCAGCCCTTGAGTTCAAAGTGGTGGTGAATCGGCGCCATGCGGAACACACGACGCCCGGTCAATTTGAAGGAGGCCACCTGGATGACCACCGACAGGGTTTCCATCACGAACACACCGCCCATGATGAACAACACGATTTCCTGGCGAACGATCACCGCGATGGTGCCCAGGGCCGCGCCCAGTGCCAGTGCGCCGACGTCGCCCATGAAGACTTGTGCCGGGTAGGTGTTGAACCACAGGAACCCCAGGCCAGCACCGATCAGCGCGCCGCAGAACACGATCAACTCACCCGCGCCCGGTACGTAAGGGATCAGCAGGTATTCAGCGAATTTCACGTTACCCGACAGGTAGCAGAAGATGCCGAGCGCACCGCCGACCATCACCGTCGGCATGATCGCCAGGCCGTCGAGGCCGTCAGTCAGGTTCACCGCGTTGCTTGAGCCAACGATCACGAAATAGGTCAGCACCACAAAGCCGATGCCCAGTGGAATGCTGGCGTCCTTGAGCATTGGGATGATCAAGGTGGTCTCGACGGCGCTCGGCGCCGTCATGAACAGGAAAATCGCTGCGCCCAGGCCGAACACCGATTGCCAGAAATACTTCCAGCGGCTCGGCAGCCCCTTGGAGTTTTTCTCGATCACCTTGCGGTAGTCATCCACCCAGCCGATGGCGCCGAACAACAAGGTCACCAGCAGCACCGTCCAGACATAACGGTTGTGCAGGTCAGCCCACAGCAAGGTGCTGATGCCGATGGACGAGAGGATCAGCGCGCCGCCCATGGTCGGCGTGCCGGATTTGGACAGGTGCGACTGCGGGCCGTCATTGCGAACCGATTGACCAATTTGCAGGTTCTGCAGGGTGCGGATCATCCACGGCCCCAAAAACAGTGACAGAGACAGCGCGGTCAGCACACCCAGGATCCCGCGCAGGGTCAGGTACTGAAAGACCGCGAAGCCTTTGTGGAACTGTTGCAGATACTCAGCCAGCAGCAGCAGCATTAATGTTTCTCCGTACTTGAGCCACACAAGGCCGCGACGACGTTTTCCATCACCGCGCTGCGCGATCCCTTGATCAAAATGGTTGTGTGTTTGTCTTGTTCAGCCGCCGTCAGCGCCTGGATCAGCTCGGCCTGGGTCGCGAAATGCCGCGCGCCGGAACCAAAGCTGTTTACCGCGTGAGCCATGTTCGGGCCGACGGCGTAGAGCGCGTCAACGTTGCCTGCGGCATACGCACCGACTTCACGGTGCGACTGTTCGGCCCACTCGCCCAGTTCGGCGATATCACCCAGCACCAGTACCTTGCGACCGTCAAAGCCTTTGAGCAGGTCAATGGCGGCGCAGACCGAGGATTGGTTGGCGTTGTACGTGTCATCAATCACGCGCATGCCGTTGGTGGCCAACTGCGCCACAGTGCGGCCCTTGACCGGCTGCACCGCGCCCAACCCGGTGGCGATACCGAACAACGATACGCCCAAGGCGTAAGCAGCAGCGGCGGCGGCCAAGGCGTTGGCGACGTTGTGGTTGCCCAGCAGGTTCAACTGAACGTGCTCACTGCCTTGCGGAGTATGCAAGGTAAAGGACGGGCATCCACGCGCATCGACCGTGATGTTGGAGGCATGGAAATCGGCCGCTGCATTCAGCACGGCAAACGTCAGGACCTTGCGCCCGGCAGCGCGTACCCGCCAGGTTTCGAAAGCCTTGTCGTCAAGATTCAGAACAGCAGTGCCCGACGCATCCAGGCCCTCAAGGATTTCACCTTTGGCTTGGACGATTTTTTCCGGGCCACCGAACTCGCCGACGTGGGCGGTACCGGCATTGTTGATGATTGCCACGTGAGGCTTGGTCAAGGTCACGGTGTAGGCAATTTCACCGACGCGCGAAGCGCCCAGTTCGATCACAGCCGCGGTGTGTTCCGGGGCGAGTTCAAGCAGGGTCAGCGGAGCGCCGAAATCATTGTTCAGGTTGCCACGTGTGGCAAGGACCGGCCCGCGCGTGCGCAGCACACCGGCAAGCAGTTCCTTGACCGTGGTCTTACCGCTGGAGCCGGTGATGGCTGCAACCGGCTTATCAACAAAGGCGGCGCGGTTCAACGCGCCCAGCTGGCCCAAGGCCAGACGGGTATCGGCGACCAGCAATTGCGGCAAGGTGGAGTCGGCGACTTCGTGCTGCACCAACGCGCCGACGGCGCCTTTGGCGGCGACGTCGTTCAGGTAGTCATGACCGTCGAAACGCGGACCGGTCAGGGCAACAAACAGTTGCCCCGGCGTGATGGCGCGGCTGTCGATACTGACGCCGTCGAAACTGCAATCGCCCGACAACACACGGGCCGACAGCGCCTGGGCAAGTTCGCTGAACGTCATCGCTTTAAGCATGAGCGACCTCCCAGGCCGTCAAGGCATGCTCAGCCTCGAGCAGATCGGAGAAGGCATGCCGCTCGCCGTTGATTTCCTGGTAGTCCTCGTGACCTTTGCCGGCCAGCACGACCACGTCGTCAGCGCTGGCGCTGGCGATCAGTTGGGCGATAGCGGCGCCGCGACCGGCAACGAAAGTGACCTTGGACGCCTCTTTGAAGCCAACACGGATGTCGTCAAAAATCTGGCTCGGGTCCTCGCTGCGTGGGTTGTCGTCGGTGACGAGCACACCATCAGCCAGGCGTTCGACAATGTCGGCCATCAGCGGGCGTTTGCCGCGATCGCGATCGCCGCCGCAACCAAACAGACATAGCAATTTGCCCTTGGCGTGCGGACGCAGGGCCATCAGTACTTTTTCCAAAGCGTCTGGCGTGTGGGCGTAATCGACCACCACCAACGGCTGCGTGCCGCCACCCAGGCGCTGCATGCGACCGGCCGGCCCCTCCAGCTTGGGCAGTACGCGCAGGATTTCGTCCAGGGCGTAGTCCAGGCCGAGCAACGCGCCGATAGCGGCGAGTACGTTGCTCAGGTTGAAGCGACCGAGCAAGGTGCTGCGTAAATGGTGTTCGCCTTGCGGTGTAACCAAGGTGGCGCGCACGCCTTCGTCATTGAATTGGGCTTCGCGGCAATACAGGTAAGCGCTGGAGTCTTCCAGGCTGTAGCTGATCAGGCGCGATTCACGGTCTTCGGCTGCCAGTTGGCGACCAAACGCGTCGTCCAGGTTCACGACCCGGCACTTGAGGTCATTCCAGGCAAACAGCTTGGCCTTGGCTGCCGCGTAGGCTTCCATGGTGCCGTGGTAGTCCAGGTGATCACGGGACAGGTTGGTCATCACCGCCACATCAAACGCCAGCGCGGTGACGCGCCCCTGGTCCAGGCCATGGGACGACACTTCCATCGCAACCGCCTTGGCACCGGCCTTTTTCAGGTCGGCCAGGGTCGCTTGCACGGCGATCGGGTTTGGCGTGGTGTGCAGGCCGCTGTGCAGCGCGCCGTAGAAACCGGTGCCCAAGGTGCCAACAATGCCGCAATGCTGGCCGAGCAGGTCAAGGGCCTGGGCGACCAATTGGGTCACGCTGGTCTTTCCGTTGGTACCGGTCACGCCGACCAGATTGAGCTGGCGGCTCGGGTCGCCATAGAAGCGGCCGGCAATGTCGGACAATTGCGCAGCCAGGCCTTTGACCGGAATCAATGGCACGTCAGTGATCGGCAGCACGGTAGCGCCTTCCACTTCGTAAGCCACGGCGGCTGCACCACGCTGCAACGCGTCTGCGATATGCGCGCGGCCATCGAATTTACCGCCAGGCACGGCCAGGAACAGGTCACCGGCACGCACACTACGACTGTCCAGGCTCAACTCGCGAATCAACAAATCGCGACCAGCGTGGGCAAAAATCTTGTTCAGGCTAAGAGACATCAGCCGCGCCCTCCATTGGCTTTTACAGCAGCGGTCGGTGGTCCGGCGCTCGCTTGTTGAGTCGGCGGCAGGTTGTCCGGCGTGATGTTCATCAGGCGCAGGGTGCCGGACATCACTTTGCTGAACACCGGCGCCGATACCAGGCCGCCGAAGTAGCCCGCTTTGCTCGGCTCATCGATCACGACGACGATGGCGTAGCGTGGGTCGCTCATCGGACCGAAGCCGGCGAACAACGAACGGTAGGAGTTTTCGGCGTAGCCCCTGGTGCCGACCGATGTCTTGCGCGCGGTACCCGACTTGCCGGCCACGTGATACGCCGGCACTTGGGCACGGAATACACCGCGCGGTGCTTCGATCACTTGTTGCAGCATGCCTTGGATGGTCTTGGCGACGTTTTCCGGGATGACCTGGGTGGCTTTCGGCGCTTCGTCGATGTGGATCAGGCTCAGTGGAACCATCCGGCCATTATTTGCCAATACAGAGAAAGCATGGGCCAGTTGGATCGCCGTCACCGACAGGCCGTAGCCGTAGGAAAGTGTGGCGGTCTCGGCCTTTTTCCAGTCGCGATAGTTAGGCAGGTTGCCCACACGTTCGCCAGGGAAATCCAGGCCGGTGGGTTGGCCCAAACCGAGCTTCTGCGCCAGGTGGTAAATGGTTTCGCCACCAATATCGAAGGCGACCTTACTCATGCCCACGTTACTGGAGTTGATCAGGATACCTGTCAAATCCAGCACAGGACCTTCGGAGCGCGATACGTCGCGAATGGTGTATTTTCCCAGCTGCAAGGTGCCTGGGTACACCTCGACCTTGTCGCTGGGTTTCCAGCGTCCGGTTTCCAGGGCGGCACTCATCGAGATGGCTTTCATGGTCGAACCTGGTTCGAACACGTCGATCATCGCGCGGTTGCGCATCATCGCCGGTTGCAGGTTGCGACGGTTGTTGGGGTTGTAGGTCGGCTGGTTGACCATGGCAAGGATCTCGCCGGTCTTCACGTCCATGATCACCAGGCTGCCGGCCTTGGCGCCGTTCTCGATGATCGCGTTACGCAGCTCGCGGTTGGCCAGGTATTGCAGGCGCAGGTCAATCGACAACGCCAAGGGCTTACCGGCCTTGGCGTTTTTGGTGACCTGGACATCCTTGATCAACCTCCCGCGCCGATCCTTGATGACTTGTCGCTTGCCGGGAACTCCGGCGAGCCATTCATCGTAGGCGAGTTCCACGCCTTCTCGGCCGTGGTCATCGATGTCGGTAAAGCCGACCATGTGCGCGGTGGTTTCACCCGCCGGGTAGAAACGACGGAATTCCTCGATGCCGTAGACACCGGGGACTTTAAGATCGAGCACTTGCTGGCCCTGTTCGGGGGTGAGGCCGCGAACCAGGTAGATGAATTCTTTGTTGGCTTGCGCTTCCAGACGCTGGGCCAAGGCTTTCGGGTCTTGGCCGAGGGCAGCGGCAAGCGCTGGCCAACGGTCCTTGGCCACCTGCAGTTCCTTGGGGTTTGCCCACAGGGTAGTCACCGGGGTGCTGACGGCCAAAGGCTCGCCATTACGGTCGGTGATCAGGCCGCGGTGCGCAGGAATCGGAATATGCCGCAGACTACGTGCATCGCCCTGGCTGATCAGGAACTCACGGTCGATCACTTGCAGATCAATGATCCGCCAGGCGATCGCACCCACCATCAATGCCAGCAACCCCACCACCAGGCGGAAGCGCCATGGGTAGAGTGCGCCTTCGAGCTTCATCATGGCGTCACCATGCGAACTTCGGCCGCGCCGGGGATGTGCATTTTCAACTGTTCGGTGGCCAGCACTTCGATGCGACTATGGGCAGTCCAGGTGCTTTGCTCCAGGATGAGCCGGCCCCACTCGGCTTGCGCCTTGTCCCGCACACTCAATTCCCCGTACAGGGTATTGAGCAATTGACGGTTGTAGTGCGCGCTGTAGGACACCGCAATCGCGGACACCAGCACGCCAACGTACAACAGCATCATGAAGAAGCTGCCGCCCGGAAGAGGCTTGGCAAAAAGCTTGCTCACCGTAACTTCTCCGCGACGCGCATGACGGCACTGCGGGAACGTGGGTTAGCCTTGAGTTCGGCCTCGGAAGCGAACTGCGGCTTGCCATGGATTTTGATTTTCGGCACAAAGGCGTCGAAACGTACCGGCAGGTTGCGCGGCAGGTTGTCGGACTCACCCTTGACCAGGCGACGCATGAACAGTTTGACGATACGGTCTTCCAGGGAGTGGAAGCTGATCACAACAAGTCGACCGCCCACTTCCAGCGCCTCGAGGGCAGCTTCGAGGCCGGCCTCCAGGTCGCCCAATTCGTTATTGACGTGAATACGCAAGCCTTGGAACGCACGGGTCGCCGGGTTCTTGCCTTTTTCCCACGCGGGGTTGGCGACTTTCAGTACTTCGGCGAGATCAGCGGTGCGCTCGAATGGCTGGATTTCGCGGCGCTCGACCACGGCACGGGCCATGCGACCGGCGAAGCGTTCTTCACCGTATTCCTTGAACACACGGGCGATTTCTTCCACGGGTGCGGTGGCGATGAACTGTGCAGCACTGACGCCACGCGTGGGGTCCATGCGCATGTCGAGCGGGCCGTCGTTCATGAAACTGAAGCCGCGCTCCGGGTCGTCGAGCTGTGGCGAAGACACGCCCAGGTCGAGCAAAATCCCGGCCACCTTGCCCGCCATGCCGCGCTCGGCGACTTCAGCGCCCAGTTCGGCAAAGCTACGCTGCACAACGACAAAGCGGCCGTCTTCGGCCGCTAGCGCTTGCCCGGTGGCAATCGCTTGGGGGTCTTTGTCAAACCCGAGGAGTTTACCGTCCGACCCAAGCTGGCTGAGGATCAACCGACTATGCCCGCCCCTGCCGAAAGTGCCATCCAAATAGCAGCCATCCGCGCGTACGGCGAGAGCCTCAACGGCTTCGTCAAGCAGCACGGTGATGTGGTTAAAGCCGCTATCAATAGTCACAGGATCAAATCACGCAGTTCATCAGGCATAGCGCCCGGTTGTTGAATAGCAGCCAGGTCTGCTGCAGAAACAGCATCCCAGGCATCTTCGTCCCACAATTGGAACTTGTTCAGTTGGCCGACCAGCATTGCGCGCTTATCCAGCTTGGCGTACTCGCGCAAACGCGCAGGCACCAGGAAGCGACCGCTGCCATCGAGTTCAAGGTCGACGGCATTACCAATCAGCAAACGCTGCAGGCGGCGGTTTTCTTCACGCAATGAAGGCAGGGCGCGCAGCTTGGTTTCAATCAACTCCCACTCATCGAGCGGGTAAACACATAAACAAGGGTCAACGGCATCGATGGTGATGATTAACTGCCCGGAACTTCGCGAAATCAGCTCGTCACGATACCGGCTCGGCATAGCGAGACGGCCTTTTGCATCGAGACTGATTGCATTAGCTCCGCGAAACACAGATGCGTTTCTCCAAATTTTAGCGTTTTACGTTCAAAAAACCCACTTTGTGCCACTTTCCGCCACTTGCGCACACTATAGGAATGCGCCCACCACACCGTCAAGGCGCGGATTCAAGGAAAAGCCTTACAGAACGGAGATTTAGGAGCGTAAACGGAGGAGAAACCCGAGTTCGTCGGTATTTTTGGCTCAACAAGCGCAGATAGCTCAAAGAGCTATGGCTTAAAGTTAAAGTGATTTATTAAGAGTAAGATTTTTTTGGTATTACGAAGATGCATCTGCCAATGATTTGGCAGGGAGGGATTCTTGCGTTACTACCGGTTTCCGCCCGAGATTCAGACAGAAGAAAAAAGGTGGAGAGTCGATCTGTAAGCCGGGTTCTGTCTTGAACAGTCATTCGTCTACGATGGCCATCACTGGACACCTTTAGCAACCTACCCGGTCCCAGCGCGGGCCACGCCTTGGGACCCTATTTGGTCTTGCTCCAAGTGGGGTTTACCTAGCCACGAACTGTTGCCAGTCGTGCGGTGCGCTCTTACCGCACCTTTTCACCCTTACCGGCACCGAAGCGCTTAGGCGGTTATTTTCTGTGGCACTTTCCGTAGGCTCACGCCTCCCAGGCATTACCTGGCACTTCGCCCTATGGAGCCCGGACTTTCCTCCCCCTCCTAATTTTCATAGAAGGCAGCGACTGTCCAATCGACTCTCCGCCGCGAAGGTTAACGGCACGGCGGACTTAGGACAAGTAATAAAAGTTCAGAATTGCCATCACGTTCAGACGGAATACAGGTTTTAGCCCAAAACTATTCGGCTTTCTGTTTATCCAGCGCAGCCTGGTACAAGAGGTTCTTGCGAACGCCGGTAATTTCCGCCGCCAGGGCCGCAGCACGCTTGAGGGGCATTTCCTTGAGCAGCAGGTCAAGGATGCGCATCGCCTCGCTGCCCACGGCGTCTTCATCCTCCGGCGCCGTCCAGCCCGCCACCAGCACCACGCACTCGCCGCGCTGTTGATTGCTGTCGCCCTCGACAAACCCGCGCAGCGCTTCCAAAGGCAGGCCCTTTAGTGTTTCAAAGGTCTTGGTCAGCTCACGGGCCAGCAGTGCCAGGCGTTCGCCGCCAAACACCAGCTCCATGTCTTGCAGGCATTCAAGGATGCGGTGCGGGGCCTCGTAAAAGATCAGGGTGCGCGGTTCTTCCTTCAACGCCTGAAGACGCGCGCGACGGCCCACGGCCTTGGCCGGCAGAAAACCTTCGAAGATAAAACGGTCGGAGGGCAAACCTGCCGCCGACAATGCGGCGATCAGCGCGCACGCCCCCGGAACAGGCACTACATTGATACCCGCAGCCCGTGCCTGGCGCACCAGATGGTAGCCTGGGTCGGAAATCAGCGGCGTACCCGCGTCGGAGATCAGCGCCACATCGTCGCCGGCCAACAGGCGCACGATAAAACGACTGCCCTCTTCGCGCTCATTATGTTCATGGCAGGCCGCAAGTGGGGTGCTGATACCAAAATGCTGCATTAATCGCTGGGAGTGCCGCGTGTCTTCAGCCGCGACCAATTTGACGTCGCGCAACACCTTAAGCGCCCGCGCACTGATGTCGTCCAGGTTGCCAATGGGCGTCGCCACGACAAAAAGCGAGCCTGAAGTGGAATTCAAAGGACCTGGAGCAGTCAAAACGCACACCTCGATGGTTGGCAAAAGCGGCATTGTAGCGCGTAGGCGCCTTGAAAATATGCCATCAAGGTCGATGCCGTTTCAGCCGTTAGTCGCCGGTAGCAACATTTGCACGACCTAAATTGACAGTTTCACGCCACTAACATCGCGCCTGGGCCAGTGCTTGGGTACAATTCCACGCTTATTTGATCGGTATCAGGAACACTTACATGATCGCTTGCCTGCGGCTGCTCTCCGCCCTCTGCCTCGCTGCCTTGCTGGCCGCTTGCGCCAGCTCGCCCTCGTCCAGCCTTGGCGACCTTCCACGGACTCCGGACGCCAGTATCGAGCAACTGCTCGAACAGGCCACGACTGCCAACACGCCAGAAAAGGCCGCCATGCTGCGCCTGAGTGCGGCAGACATGGCCTACAAACAGAACAACTCAGGGCGCTCGGCGCAGATTCTGGCGCAGGTGCCCCTGGATATCCTCAAGCCAGCCCCGCAGGTTTTTGCGAGCACCCTGGCCGCCGAATTGGCCATGGCACGCAACCAGCCCAAGGCCGCCTTGACCGCCCTGAACCACCCGAGCCTGCAAAACCTGAAGGACCTGCCGCCTGAACAGCAGATCCGCACAGGCAGCGTGCACGCCCGTGCTTATGAGGCCGATGGCCAGACCCTGGCGGCTGCGCGTGAGCGTGTTGCCATGGCCCCGCTGCTCACTGGCGATGCCGCCAACAGCAACCACGAAGCCATCTGGGCACTGATTGGCGCCCTGCCGGCCGAACAGCTGCAAGCCAGCGGGAACCCAGTGCTGGACGGCTGGATCACCCTCGCCCAGTCGGTCAAGGGCGCCGGTACGCTGGAGCAACAACAAGCCGCGATCGACACCTGGCGTGCACAGAACCCGGGCCACCCAGCCGCCGTGCAACTGCCGTCGCCGCTGATCAAACTCAAGGAGCTGGCCAGCCAGCCCCTGACCAAGATTGCCCTGCTGCTGCCCCAAGACGGCCCGCTGGCCGCCGTCGGCAAAGCACTGCGCGAGGGTTTCATAGCTGCGCACTACCAGGCTGAACAAGCCGGGCAGAAGCCGCCAGTCATCGAGTTCTATGACAGCTCGCGCCTGACCTCCATTGATGAGTTCTACGCCAAGGCCCAGGCCGCAGGCGTGCAACTGGTGGTCGGTCCGCTGGAAAAACCACTGGTCAAACAGCTCAGTGCACGTGCGCAGTTGCCGATTACCACCCTGGCGCTGAACTACAGCGAGACTGACCAAGGCCCGCCGCAGCTGTTCCAGTTCGGCCTGGCTGCTGAAGACGAAGCCCGCGAAGTATCGCGCCGCGCACGTGCCGACGGCCTGCATCGCGCTGCGGCGATGGTGCCACGTGGTGAGTGGGGCGAGCGTGTCTACAAGGCCTTCCGCCAGGATTGGGAAGCCAATGGCGGCACGGCGATGGGTGTCGAGTATGTCGACCAGCCAGTCGCCCTCGCCCAGCAAATTGCCGAACTGCTCCAACTGCGTAAAAGCGAAGGCCGCGCCAAGAGCCTGCAAAGCACCGTCGGCACCGACGTAGCCGCGCAACCCTCGCGTCGCCAGGACATCGAGTTCATCTTCCTGGCCGTGACCCCGCAGCTGGCCCAGCAGATCAAGCCGACCCTGAACTTCCAATACGCCGGTGATTTGCCGGTGTACGCCACGTCCCACGTGTTCAGCGCCAGCGGCGACAAGAACCAGTACCTGGACATGACTAACGTGATGTTCTGCGAAACCCCTTGGCTGCTCAACACCACCGATCCTCTGCGCAACCAGGTTGCTGCCCAATGGCCGCAAGCCAATGGCAGCCTGGGCCGCCTGTATGCGATGGGCGTCGATGCCTACCGCCTGGCGCCGCGCCTGGGCCAACTCAAGGCATTGCCGGATACCCGTGTTGACGGCCTTTCGGGCAACCTGGGCATCAGCACCAACCAGCGCGTTGATCGCCAGCTGCCATGGGCCAAGTTCGTCGGTGGCGGGATCCAGCGCCTGCCGGACACCCCGCGCTGATGCCCGAGCGGTCCAGCGCACAAAGTGGCAAGGAAGCCGAACTTCAAGCATTGAAACACTTGCAACAGCAGGGTCTGCGCCTACTGGCGCAGAACTGGTTGTGCAAACGCGGCGAGCTTGATCTGGTCATGCTTGACGGCGATACAGTAGTATTCGTCGAGGTCCGCTACAGAAAACACGCACAATGGGGTGGCGCGCTCGCCAGTATCGACGGGCGCAAGCGTCAGAAACTGATACTCGCGGCGCAGTTTTTCCTGCAAAAAGAGCATCGCTGGGCCGACGCCCCCTGCCGTTTCGATGTGGTTGCCATAGAAAGCACACCGTCTGGTCAGGCTGATCTGAACTGGCTTAAAAATGCCTTCGACAGCTGATTCGCCGGACATCTTCACCACACACTTTTGCTCTTTGCTTTGCGGGCTACACATTCCTGTGCCAAACAGCCGCGCTACTTAAGGTCACACAGATGGACATGCAATCCCGAATTCGCCAGCTTTTCCAGGCCAGCATCGACACCAAGCAACAGGCGATGGACGTACTTGCACCGCACATCGAGCAAGCCAGTCAGGTCATGGTCAATGCCCTGCTCAACGAGGGCAAAATGCTCTCGTGCGGCAACGGCGGTTCGGCCGGCGATGCCCAGCATTTTTCGTCGGAGCTGCTCAACCGTTTCGAACGTGAGCGCCCGAGCCTGCCGGCCATTGCCTTGACCACCGACTCGTCGACGATCACCTCGATCGCCAACGACTACAGCTACAACGAAATTTTCTCCAAGCAGATCCGCGCCCTGGGCCAACCGGGTGACGTGCTGCTGGCGATTTCCACCAGCGGCAACTCGGCGAATATTATTCAAGCGATCCAGGCCGCACATGATCGCGAAATGATTGTCGTAGCATTGACCGGACGCGATGGTGGCGGCATGGCCTCGTTGCTGCTGCCGGAAGACGTGGAGATTCGCGTCCCGGCCAATGTCACCGCACGTATTCAGGAAGTCCACCTGCTGGCGATCCACTGCCTGTGCGATCTGATCGACAGCCAACTGTTTGGGAGTGAAGAATGACCGTTAACCGCCTCAGCCTTTTGGCCATTACCCTGTGCCTCGCTATCAGCGGCTGCAGCACGGCCATCACCGCAACACGTGACACCCCTATTCAGGACGACAAGGGCACCCGTACCTTCGGCAGCAAGATCGATGACTCGCTGATCGAAACCAAGGTCGAAGTCAACGTCGCCAAGGCCGCGACCGACCTGGGCAACGGCGCATCACGCATTGTTGTCACCAGCTTCAACGGCGTCGTGCTGCTAGCAGGCCAGACACCACGCGCCGACCTCAAGGCCCAGGCCGAGCAAGCCGCTGCCGCTGTGCAGCGCGTGAAGAAGGTGCACAACGAGTTGCAGGTGATGGAACCGATCACTCTGCTGGCCATCAGTAATGACGCCCTGCTGACCACCAAGATCAAGGCGCAGATGCTCACTGATAACGCGATCCCTGGTTCGCGCATCAAGGTCGTCACCGACAACGGCATCGTTTACCTGATGGGCCTGCTGACCCAGGCGGAAGCAACCCGTGCATCCAATCTGGTGCAGGGTGTGTCCGGCGTGCAAAAAATCGTCAAGGTCTTCGAGTACATCGATTGACCTGAACACGCAGCCACAAAAAAGGCCGCCGCATGGCGTAATGCCAGTCAGTTAAGCTGACTGGCATTTTTGTTTTTGATCGGGTACTTCGGCGATTTCAGCCGGATAGCACAAGTACACGCGGTGAAGCTCAGTTCGCACGGATGGATGCCCGGACAATGGCGGCTCATTCCCACCATCTGATAACGCAACAGGTTGTAGCCCAGCACCTCCCCCACAACTCTTGGCCGATCATCTCGGGCGTCTTGCTACCCAGCATGTAGCTGCTGTTGAGCAGTGTCTGTTTCATCTCCCGGAACCCTAATTCGATCTCCCGGCGATGGCTGTACAGGTCGACGATTTCATCAGGTGGGAAGCGCAGCGAGTCGGCCATCGACGTCAAAGTCTGACAGACCTTGCCCTTGACGGTTTTGCTCAGGAGCCTTGCGGTCAGTCGCTCCGGCAATCCCGGCCATTGCTTGCGGGCCTGCGGCGAAGTGCTTAACGAGACCACCGCATCCTGACGGCCCAATCGCTGAATGACTTCGTACTGCGCCCCTTTGCGTAACGGCATCAACCAATGCCGCTCGGTGCCGGCCTGCGGCCACTGATGCAGCAACCCCAGGGAGTAAAAGCCGGGATCGAACAACGTCAACGAGTGATCCGGCGTGGTGTCGATCAGTTGCTCTGCCAGCTTCATTTCGTTGCTGCGATAAGCGCCGCTTGCGCAAGGTGGCGACACCGGCCTGTTGCAATGCCTGCTCGACCAGAGAGGGATCAAGCCATGAATCCAATCCCTTGAGGGAATCGGGAGTCGAGACGACGTTGTGGGCTAGTTCCAATGCCAGAGCCAGACGCATAAAAAAATCCGACGCCTATTCAGGCATCGGATTTTGATTTCTTGCGGCCAAAGGTCAAACAATGAGGCTTAACTGATCGGCATTAGCCGCATGGCGCCCTTTTTTATTAACGTTTATTGGTATTGAGAGTACGGATTGCCCTGGAACTGGTTGTTCTGCTGTGGCGCCTGTTGCTGGGCACCTGGCTGGCCATACTGCTGGCCTGGGATTGGACCGAGGTTCACTTCAACGCGACGGTTCTGGGCACGGCCGTTAACGTCTGCGTTACTGGCAATCGGGTTATCCGGGCCGGCACCGCGTGCAGTCAGGTTGGCACCATTGACACCCTGGGACGTCAGGTAGTTGGCCACGCTCTGCGCACGACGCTGGGACAGGTCCATGTTCAACTGGCGGCTGCCGGTGCTATCGGTGTAACCAACGATCTGAATGGTATTCTGGTTGAACTGCTTGAGCGAGTTGGCCAGGTTGTTCAGAGGCTGGTAGAAGCTGCTGGAGATCGCGTCCGAGTTGGTCGCGAAAGTGATGTTGCCCGGCATGATCAGCTTGATCTGGTCGCCCTGTCGCTGAACTTCAACACCGGTATTGGCCATGCTTTCACGCAGTTTCTTTTCCTGCTGGTCGGCGTAGTAGCCATAGCCCGCAGCACCGGCGCCCGCAACCACGGCACCGATCAGTGCGCCCTTGCCACGGTTGTTATGGTCGATGGCCGCGCCCGCCAACGCACCCGCCAGGGCACCCAGGCCACCGTACTTGGCGGTCTTGCTCATACCGCCGGACTGGTTACTCGCCTGTCCCTGGCTGCTGCCGTCATAAGGGTTAGGTGATGCGCAGCCGGACAACAAGGCTACAGCGGTAGCAACAACAAGCAGACGACGCGAAGTGAACATGGGGGAGCTCCTACTTTTGCATTCTAAGGTGCAAAGGACATTGGCAATGGACCTGTGCCGAGTTTGGAACGCGACAAACGGTAAAAATTCCGTGGCTACAGAAACCGTAGCAGACGCACGCTGAACACGACCTGAGTTTTTCCGACAAGGCGTGCCTGCTATAGAACAGCACCTGCCTGGCAATTATTGCGTTACGCCCGCACAAAAGGGTTCTCGCGCATTTCATCACCCAGCCGGGTATCGGGGCCGTGACCGGTCACCACCGTCGCGCCCTCATCCAAGGTATACAAGCGCTGCTTGATCGAACGCACAATGGTCGCCTGGTCCCCGCCCCACAAATCTGTTCGCCCGATACCGCGACGAAATAGCGTGTCACCCGCAATCAGCAGCTTGGCATCGGCAAACCAAAAGCTCATCGACCCCGGCGTATGCCCCGGTGTGTGCAACGCCACACCGCAGCCGCAGGCCAATTCTTCATCATCTTCCAGCCAGCGATCAGGCGAAGGCACCGGGGTGTAGGGAACGCGAAACATCTGGCATTGCATTTCCAGATTGTCCCAGAGGAATTGATCTTCCTTGTGCAAGTGCAACGTGGCGCCGGTCTTCTCTTTCAACTGACCGGACGCCAGGAAGTGATCGAGATGGGCATGGGTGTGGATAATGCTCACGACCTTGAGGCCCAATGCATCAAGGCGCGCCAGGATCAGCTCATGGTTGCCACCCGGGTCGACCACGATGGCTTTTTTGCTGATCGGGTCGCCGATGATGGTGCAGTTGCACTGCAAAGGGCCGACCGGAAAGGTCTCGCGGATGACTGCAGCGTGTTCAATATTCATCAGTGCTCCAGCAGGCTCTATGGCATATTCGGCACAGAGTATGGTTGACGACACCCCTGACCCGAAAGGGAGCATTGCGTCCCGAGTACCAACGGCTATGCTTTCCAAGCGCCATTGAAGAACCATCCAAGACCGCAACCGCGCCGCGCTGGAGCGAGCCCCATGGCGAATCAGCTGATCATCTGCGAGCACTGCGACTGTGTGTACGAAAAAGTCACGCTCGCCAAACATCAAAAAGCCCATTGTGTGCGCTGCGCGGGCGTACTCCAGCGTTACAACGGTCTGTCAGTACAACAACGTCTCGCCCTGACCGTTACCGCCGCCGTGTTATGGACTTTCGCCAATTTCTATCCGGTGATGAGCATCAGCCTGCAAGGCCTGAAAAACAGCGCCACCCTGTGGGATTCAGTGGTTGCGCTGAGCCTGGGGCCGATTACCTTTATCGCCTTGGTGGCCGCTATTTCCATCATCATCGCACCGGTGTTTCAGCTATTGCTGCTGACCTGGGTGCTGAGTTTCGCCCTCTCGGGCAGACGTTCGCCCGCCTTCAAGCTATGCATGCGCTGGCTGGAAGCGCTCAGACCCTGGAGCATGCTGGAAGTGTGCCTGCTCGGTGCGATGGTGGCCGTGTTCAAGCTGGCCGGTATGCTGGATGTGATCCCCGGCACCGGGCTATTTGCCCTGGCGGCGCTCAGCCTGTTGCTGATCCGCATTGCCGGTCGTGACGTGCGCGATCTGTGGGACGCCGTATGAACCCGCCACCGACGGCCAGCGAGCTTAACCTGTGCCTGTGCCACAGTTGCGGCCTGTCTGCCGACATCAGCACCGGCGCGCCGGAATGCCAGCGCTGTGACGCCCCCCTGCACCGGCGCAAAGTCAACTCGCTGACCCGTACCTGGGCCTATATGCTGACGGCGCTGGTGTTTTATGTACCGGCCAACCTGCTGCCTGTGATGAACACCACCATGCTCGGTTCAGGCGCGGACAGCACCATCATGAGCGGCGTGCTGGAGTTCTGGCAGCATGGTGCGTGGGACATTGCGCTGATTATTTTCATCGCCAGCATCGCGGTGCCGGGCATCAAGTTTGTGTCATTGACACTGCTGCTGGTCACCGTGCAGCGCAACAGCCGCTGGGCGCGCAAGGAACGTTCGAAGCTGTTTCGGTTTGTCGAACTGATCGGCTACTGGTCCATGCTCGACGTGATCGTGGTTGCGCTGGTGGCCGCGCTGGTCAAGTTCCAGGCCCTGGGCACCATCGAGCCACGCCTGGGCATTCTGTTTTTCGGGCTGGTGGTGGTGTTTACCATGCTGGCCGCCATGAGCTTCGACCCGAGGCTGATCTGGGAAACCCCACACACCAAGGATACCTCGGATGACGTCCCCCACCCCTGACACCCCGCCATCCCCTGGCTCGCCGGCCGTCAAGACTCGGCGTTTCAGCGTTTCGCTGGTTTGGATCGTACCGATCGTTGCGGTGTTAGTGGGGATTTCACTGGTGGTTCACAGCGTGCTCCAGCAAGGCCCGACTATCATCCTTAGTTTCAAGACAGGCAGTGGCCTGACCGCGAATAAAACCGAGGTTAAATACCGCAACGTGGTGATCGGCCAAGTGACCGAAGTGGCCTTGAGTGACGACCAGAAAAGCGTCAACGCCACCGTAAAGCTGGCCAAGCAGGCCGACAGCTTTACTCGCTCCGACTCGCAGTTCTGGGTGGTACGCCCGCGCATCGGCGCCGGCGGCGTGTCCGGCATCGACACCCTGCTCTCCGGCGACTACATCGGCGCCGACATTGGCCAGTCCGACACCCGCGCCAAACAGTTCACCGGCCTGGAAAACCCGCCGCCCATCACTTACGGCGAACCGGGCAAACGCTTCACCCTGCACGCGCAGAACCTGGGTTCGCTGGATATCGGCTCGCCGGTGTATTACCGCAAAATCGAGGTCGGCCAGGTCGTGGCGTACAAGCTGGATGCCGAAGGCAAGGGCGTCGATATCGAGGTGTTCGTGCACGCGCCCAACGATGTCTACGTCACCGAGAATACGCGGTTCTGGAACGCCAGCGGCATTGACCTGAGTGTGGGCGCCAATGGCTTCGCGCTGAAAACCGAATCACTGTCGTCCATGCTGGTCGGCGGTATCGCTTTCCTGGCACCGCCTTACAGCCCCAATGACAAGCCGGCCGGTGAAGAGCGCACGTTTGAACTGTTCGACGATCAGCTCGCCGCCCTCGCCCCGCCCAATGGCCAGGGGCAATACATGAGCCTGCGCTTCGACCAGGCGCTGCGGGGGCTCAAGATCGGCGCACCGGTGGAATTCCTAGGCGTCGCGTTTGGCAAGGTGGTGTCGATCAACCTGGATTTCGACGCGAAGAAGCGCAGCTTTCCGCTCAACGTCGGCATCGTGATCTACCCGCAATTGCTCGGTCAGGCCCATACCAAGTTGCTCAAGACGATGAACCATGACCCCAATGACGAAGCCGCCGGTGTGCGCCTGATCGGTTCGTTTATCGAAAACGGCCTGAGGGCCCAGGCGCGCAGCGGCAATTTGCTGACCGGCCAGTTGTATATCGCCCTGGACTTCTACCCGAAAGCCGAGAAGGTGGCGTTCGATCCCAAAGCCCGTCCGGTCAGCATTCCCACGATTCCTGGCAACCTGGAACAGTTGCAGGAAAAACTCGAAAATATCGTCAACAAGATCAACCAGTTGCCGATCGAACGTATCGCCGGCAACCTCGACAGCAACCTCGTGGAATTGCGCAAAGGACTGACCCAGTTCAACGCCAAGACCTTGCCCAGCGTCCAGAACACCCTGGCTGACGTAAGCAAGACGTTGCAATCGGCCAACTCGACCCTGGCCGAAGACTCACCGCAACGCGAGCAACTGACCCAGACCCTGGATGAACTGGGTCGCATGTCGCGTTCCTTGCGCGAGCTATCGGACTACCTGGGCCGACACCCGGAATCACTGATTCGCGGCCGCCCCGACAACGCCGCCCCGTTGGACCTGCAAGGGCCGCCGCGCAAATGAACCGTGGAGCAAGCGCCATGACGTTAACGTTGAAAATCACCCTGCTCAGCGCATTGCTCGCGCTGGGGGCATGCAGCAGTACACCGATTACTTTTCATACCCTGACCCCGGCGCAGTGGAGCAATACCACCGGGGCCGCCGCGGGTGGGATAAAAATCGAAAGTATCAGTGTGCCGCCACAAGTCGACCGTCCGCAGATAGTGATTCGCCAAGGCAACAGTGGCGTGGCGATCCTGGACACCCAGTGGTGGGCTGCCAGCCTGGTGGATGAGTTGAGGAGCGCGCTGGTGGATCAATTGGCGAACAGCAACCCTCGGCAACCCATGCTGTTGCGCGTTGAGGTGCAGCGCTTTGACTCCGTGCCCGGCCAGTACGCACTGCTCGACGTCAAATGGCGTCTGCGGTCAGCCAGCGGCAGTGATCGCGCGCCACTGACCTGCCGCACCACCTTGCAGTCGCCGGCCGGCGCGAGCATTGACGACCTGGTGCTCGCCCACCAGAACAATCTCAAACGCTTCGCGGCGCAGATTCTTCAGGCAGTCGACAGGTCGTCCAACCAGTGCCCAAGCGCGCCATAGACGTCGGAGGGTCTACGCCAGCAGGCCCATTGCCTTGGCACGGGCCACCGCCTGGGTCCGCCGCTCCACCCCCAACTTGCTGTTGATGTGGCTGGCGTGTGTCTTCACGGTGTGCAGTGAGATGAAGAGCTGGTTACTGATTTCCTGATTCGAGCAGCCTTGGGCAATCAGTTTCAGCACCGCCAACTCACGCGCGCTCAAGGTTTCGTGAGCCGGCGCTATCTCAGGTGTCACGATCGTCGGTAGACGCACCAGCAAACTCTGGTTCAGCGGACCCTGCGCATCCTTGCCCAGTTGCTCGCGCATCCAGCCAGGGTGCCCTTCCAGCAAGCGCTGGAAAGGTTGCAACGCCCCTCCGGCGCCGGCCTCAAGGGCCTGGACCAGAACCGCGCGCGCCTTGGCTTCCTGGCCACTTTCCAAGAGCAACTGGGCCTGCTGCGTCAGCGCCATCAGTGCAATCATCTGGCGGCCGCTGTTGTGCGCCTGCTGCGCCAACGCTGCAAGCCGTTGCAATGCCGCAACGGGTTGATGGCGAGTGGCATCCAGCGCCGCTTGTTGAAGCTCGATATGTTGTGGCAGGTGCGGGTGAAATTCCGGCGCGGCGGCGGCCTGCTCGCCGTTGTAGGTTTGCCCCAGGCGCATCAGCCAGGCGTCGGCCAAATCGGTGCGGCCCTGGGCCAGCCACAGCTCGCATTTAATCAGGGTGATCATTGCCAGGTAGTAGATCGGCGGCACGTCCCAGATATGCATCAGGCGCTCGGCCTCGGCGAGTTCAGCAAAGGCTTTGGCGAAGTCACCACGGCGGCCTTCGAAATTGGCGATCACGCAATGCCCGATCAACACACTGATGTCGCGGCAGGCACGGGCTTCGACGAGCCCGGCGCGCAAGCGGGCGAGTCCGGCTTCGGGTTGTAGCCGCACCAGCAGCAAAAAACCTTCGTAGAGTGACAACCGCGCGCGCACCGCGTACAACCGCTGCGGCGCTAAGCCCTGCAGGCGTTGCAGGCCCTGATGCACTTCATCCAGGGAGCGCAGGATTTCACCGCGGGCCTGTAACACCCGCGCACGATCGTAATGGGCCAGGGCCTCGAACAATGGGTTGCCGACGCGCTGCGCCAACTCCAGGGATTCGCGATTCAAGCCACGCGCACGCCACAGGTCGGCATCGACAATGGCCAGGTTGGAAAGGGTCGACAGGCACATCAACCGCTGGCCGTAACGCCGTTGCGGCAGGCTTTCCAGCGCCTGGCTGCAATAGCGCTGGGTCAGCTCGCGATCGCCCCGGCCCCGGGCGATGATCCCGCTCAGCGCCAGCCACTGTGCCAGCATCGATTTTTGTGCGGTGGCCGACGGTGCTGGCAGGAAGCGGCTGAGGTAGCTGGATAATTCTTCCGCCGCATCCAACTGGCAGGCCAGGCCCAAGGCCCAGCTGTAGAGCACGATCAGGCGCGGCGTGCTGATCAGCAAGCTGTCGGGCAAGTCCATTTTCCAACGCAGCAGCATGCCCACATTCTGCTCGGCCAGCAGTTGCTCTTCGGACAGGTTCTGAACCAGGTTGGCGGCGACATCCAGATGGCCGGCGCGCAACGCTTGCTCCACTGCCTCATCGATCAAGCCCTGGGCATTGAACCAGCGGCACGCGCGTAGGTGCAGGCTGGCCGGCGGCAGCACATTGCTGCTGGCGCGGCGGGTGCGCAGCAGGTCTGAAAACAAATGGTGATAACGGTACCAGTGGCCCTGCTCGTCCAGGGGCACCAGGAACACTTGGTGGGCTTGCAGGTAACGCAGGATTTCAGCGCTGTCATGGGCTTCGCGCACCGCGTCGCAGAGTTCGCTGCAAAACCGATCCTGAGGGGCCGTGTCGTACAAAAACGCCTGTACCTCGGCCGGGAGGCAGTCGATCACCTCTTCCAGCAGGTAATCACGGATCAGCCCTTCGCCGCCATGCAGGCTCTGCGGCAATGCACCGTCGTTGCCGGCCTCGGAAGCGGCGAGCAACCAGAAGCGCAGCCCGGCAACCCAGCCTTCGCTGCGGCGGATCAGGTTGTCGAGGGCTTCGCCGCGCAAGGAACTGCTGTGGCGATCCAGCACCGCCAGGGATTCGCTGTGCGTCAGGCGCAAATCCTGTTCGTGCAACTCCAGCAGGTGGCGCGATAAACGCAGCCGCGCCAGATGCCAGTCCGGGCGCTGACGGCTGGTGACCAGCACGACCAGGCCATCGGGCAAATGGTTGAGGAAAAACTGCAGGCAACGGTCGAGCACGGGCCCCTGGGCCAGATGGTAGTCATCCAGTACCAATAACAACGGCGCGCGCGGGGACAGGTGCACGGTCAGCTCATCGAGCAGGCCGTCCAGCCATTCTTCAAAGGCAAAGGGTTGGTGACGCTGGCGCATTTTCAGCAGCCCCAGGGATTGGGCGCCGAGTTGCGGGAAAAATTGCTGCAGACCCTCGAGCAGGCGCTCAAGGAAACGGCCGGGGTCGTTATCCCGTGGGCTCAGGCCCAGCCACAGGCTTTGCCAATGGGCCGGCAGGCTCTGGCAGAACTCCACCGCCAACGAACTCTTGCCGAACCCTGCGGGTGCACTCACCAGCAGCAGCCGCCCTTCCAGGCCAGCACTCAGGCGTTCGCACAGGCACGGACGCAGCACATAGCCGTCAGGCAGCGGTGGTCTGTAGAAGCGACCCTCCAGCGTGGGGATTACCGCACTGGCAGGCCCTTGGATTCGGGACAGATCAGTCATCGCCGGGCTCTTGTAGAAGGCTGTTGTCGGCATTGCAGATGTCCGCAGACTAGCGGTAAAAGCAGCAGGTTTGTAGATCTTTGCAACATTTGCCTGAAAAGAACTGCGACAAAAAAATTCGCCACACAAAAAAGCCCCGAACGGGTCGGGGCTTCTTTCCAAGGAGGCTGCCTCGGTTAACTCAGCCTAGCGCACGCCGTCCTGACGCAGCGCCGCTGGGGTGAAGTCGCTGGTGGTGGCGGTGAAGCCGAAGTCATACGCCTGCTTCTCTTCGTTCTTCATGCCCAGTGCAAGGTAGCGGCCGGACTGCAGGTCGTAGAGGGTTTCCAGGGCGTACCACGGCACTTGCTTGTCGTAGTAGTTCTCAGCATGCGCTTCAGCCACGCGCCACAGTTGGCCACGGCCATCGTAGTGGTCGATGACGGCTGCTTGCCAGGTGTCTTCGTCGATGAAGAAATCACGCTTGGCGTAGATGTGGCGCTGACCTTCTTTCAAGGTGGCGACTACATGCCAGACGCGGCGCAGCTCGTAGCGAGCCAGGTCCTGGTTGATGTGGCCGGCCTTGATGATGTCTGCGTACTTGAGCTTCGGATCGTCGATCTTGTAGCTGTTGGAGGCGATGTAGATTTCTTTCTTGCCTTCCAGCTTCCAGTCGTAGCGGTCCGGTGCGCCGTTGTACATGTCGAGGTTATCGGAGGTACGCAGGCCATCGGCCGCGGTACCCGGACCGTCATAGGACACTTGCGGTGCCCGGCGCACACGGCGTTGGCCGGCGTTGTAGACCCACGCCGAACGTGGCTCCTTCACTTGGTCCAGGGTTTCGTGCACCAGCAGCACACCACCGGCCAGACGGGCCGGCGCGGTCACTTGCTGCTTGAAGTAGAACAGCACGTTGCCCGGATTTTTCGGGTCGAAGTCTTTCATTTTGTCGCGGAACACGAACTGGTCTTTGAAATACACCAGGCTGAAAGAGCCGTTGGTTTGCGGCGTAGCCTGGGTTACCAAGCGGGTCACGCTGCCCCCGCGATAGCGAGTGATGTGGTTCCAGATCACCTCCACGCCGCTTTTCGGAATAGGGAACGGCACGGCGGTTTCGAAATTTTCCAGGCCGTTACCGCCAGATACCAGGTTAGTGGTGGTGGCGTTCTTCTTGATGGCCGCGAACACATCCGCTGGCACCGTAGCGCCGCGATGGGTTGGGTAGACCGGCATCTTGAAGGTGTCCGGGTAACGCTTGAACATCGCGTACTGCCCCGGCGCCAGCTTGTCTTTGTACTGCTCGACATTTTGCGCGGTGATGGTGAATTGCGGCTGTTCACTGGCGTAAGGATTGGCCAGGAATCCGCGGGCGTCGACAGCGCCAGCGTTGGTTGGCAGCGGCGACCATTTAGGAATGGTGCCTGCGGCGTTACCGGCCATTTCAGCGCCCATCGGGGTAAGACTCGTGCCCAGCTTCGCGGCTTCATCCGCCGAGACGGCCGCCATGACGTTGCTCGCCAGGATCGACAGCCCAAGCACACCTACGTGCAACAGACTTTTGGTTATTTTCATGTTCTGGTCTTCCTGAAAATACAGTGTGCTTAGAAGTTCACGCCAAGGCTGAGCGCAACAAAATCGCGGTCATTCACGGTCGTGAAATCACCTCCGAAGAAGTTGGTGTAGTTCAGGCTGGCGGTGTAGGTGTTCTGGTATTCGGCGTCCAGGCCGAGGCTGACGGCTTTGCGACCTTCTTCGAAGTTAGCGCCTGGGCCAGGGGAATAACCCTTGACGTCATGAGACCAGGCCACGTTCGGCTTGAGGTTCACACCCGCGAAGGCATCCGGGTATTCCCAGATAGCCCGACCGCGATAGCCCCAGGAAGTGGCGGTGGTGAAACCATCATTGTTGCAGTTGGTGTTCAGGCCGTTGGCGTTGCCCAAGCCAGCGCCTTGAGCCGTAGAGAGGTTGAGTGCTGCACAAGCATTGTTCGGAAGTGTGCCTGGACCAAAGACCGGGTCACGACCGTAACGCACGTCCGATTTGCTCTCTAGGCCACCCACATGGGTAACACCGACTTCACCCACCAACGTCAAGCGGCTCGCGCCCATGACTTGGTCGAAGAAGTGAGTAAAGGTGGTTTGGAACTGGGAAATTTCCTTACGACGATAGCCATGCAGGTCTTGGCCTGGGCTGCCATTGAGCAAGGATGCGTTACCCAATACTGGCCCGCCAATCGGCTTGACGCCCGCGAACAGTATATCGGTAGAGTTCAACTGCACCGGCGCATTGGGACGGTAGCTCAACTCACCACTCCACGCGGTACCCGTAGGCAACGTGGTGGAGAAGCTCAAACCGTAGAGCCGGATGTCTTCTGGGTATTCGATGAAGTAATTGGAGTTGCCCGCGACAACCAATGGGCGCAACTGTGGCGGCAGTCCAGGCGTAGGACCGGTAAAGGCCGATTGCGGAGCACCCTGCGCACTGAAAATCGGCGCACGGCTGTGATAGTTCATAAAGTAGGCGCCGAACTCTGTGTCCAACGGCTCGAAGTTGTAATGGAACGCGACGCCGAATTGGCCGCTGTCACGCGCATCACGGTCGGGCCCACGACGAACCAGCACGCCCTCGTTGTTGACGTCAACACCCGCAGCCGCCAACCCTGGGTTAAGTGCGGCCGGTAGCGTACGGCGGCTATTCAGCACGCGAAGGTTGTCTTTACAGCCATCAGACACAATGTCCGGCTGCGAGAAGAACGTACCGCAGTTATCGGTAACCGTCTGGTCCCACTCCAACTGATAGAACGCTTCCGCCGACAAGTTATCGGTCAGCGTCTGCGACACATAGAACATGTTGACCGGAATCAAGCCCTCCTTGATTTCAGCCCCCGGACGACGAAACGCAGACACGTCGATCGGGTTGATGGAGTTGATGCCGCCGCCGATGAAGGTACTTTCACCCCAGCTCACTACCTGCTTACCGAATCGCACGTTACCCGGCTGATCGGCAATGCTGTAGTTGTGGTAGATGAACGCATCGAGAATTTGCCCGCCCGAGGACTTGGCGCCCTCTTTGCGGTTGCTGTTGCTGATGTCCTTGAACTCGCGACTCTCGTCCTGGAGTTCGAAGTCATACCAGTACTTGCCACGCACAAATACGCCGGTGTCGCCGTATTTCAGCTCCAGATCATGGATGCCCTTGAAGATTTTCGAGAACGTCTCACCACGCTTGAAGTTCAGGTGGCCGTCATCGGACGTCTGGGACAGACCATTGCCACCATTGTTGGCGCCGATCAGATCCTGATTGGGCTTGGCTGTCGACCAGCTCGCACCCACGGAAAGAGACGAGTCAAAACTCCCTTCGATTTCACCGATATTGAAACTGACGCCGAATGCGGGCCCGGCGAGCGTAGAGGCGAGACTGACGGCCAGGGGCAGTTTTGCCCGGCGCCAGAACTGGTTTACTGAGGTCATCGACGCTACTCCATGTGCATTATTGTTATGGCAGTGAGTTCGTTCTTTGATGCTTGTAACGGCCGGAATACAACGATTCCAATGCCGGACTGCAACTGAACCTCCATGGTCCGCAGCACCGCATCCTTGAAAAACTCTGGAAGGGACTATAGCCAGCAGGGGGTAGTGCTTGATCCCTCTAAAGTGTGATTTGCATCACCAACCCGTCTGCCACGACCCTTTCGCCATGTCGGCGAAGGCCGACCCGGGAAGGATGGCTGAAAATTGGCAAATCACAAGTAAAGGCGCCAGATAGAGCATTGCCGTGCCCGGACGGGCACGGCGAGGGGCTTCAGAGGGTGGACAGGAACGTGCTGTTGTTGGCCTGCCATTCGATGATGTCAATGCGGATACGTTTTTTGTCGAGCTTGCCGACGCTGGTCTTGGGAATTTCAGTAACAACAGCGATCTGGCTTGGGATCGCCCACTTGCTCAAGTGGCCCAACTCCACGAACGGCTTGAGGTGTTCCTTGAGCTCGCGGGCCCCTATCACATGGCCATCATGCACCACCAACAACGCAAACGGACGCTCCCCCCATTGCGGATCGGCGATGCCCACCACCGCTACTTCGCGTACCGCCGGGTGACGGCTGACCAGGTCTTCGAGGGCCAAGGAAGAGATCCACTCGCCGCCGGTCTTGATCACATCCTTGATGCGGTCGCGGATATCGATCACGCCAAAGGCGTCCAGCGTCGCCACGTCGCCGGTGTGCATCCAGCCGCCCGCCCACAGCTCGGCGCCTTTCTGCGGCTCGTTGTAATAACCTTCGGTCAGCCACGGTGCACGTAATACCAGTTCGCCCTGGGACTCGCCGTCGGCGGGCAGGAAATGGCCGTCGCCGTCGATGATCGCGGCTTCCACCAACGGCCCGGGCACGCCGGCCTTGATGCGATAGGTGGTGCGCTCATCCTCGGTGCCCGCCATCAGCTCTTCGTTGAGGTGCGCGCAGGACACCAGCGGCCCAGTCTCGGACATGCCATAGGCGGCGGTCAGTTGAATGCCACGGGCCTTGGACGCTTCATACAAAGTGCGGTTGAGCGCGCTGCCGCCAATGACGATTTTCCAACCGCCAAAATCCACGTCCTGGGCGGCTTTTGCATTGAGCACCATTTGCAGGATGGTCGGCACGCAATGGGAGAAAGTGACCTTTTCCTTGCGCCACAGCTCCACCAGGTATTCCGGTTCGTAGCGGCCGGGGTAGACCTGCTTCAGGCCAAGCATGGTCGCCACGTACGGCAGGCCCCAGGCGTGTACGTGGAACATCGGCGTGATCGGCATGTACACATCATTCGTGCCCAATAGCCGCACGCTGTCGACGCTCCCCATGATGGTGGCCACGCCGATGGTGTGCAGCACCAGTTGGCGATGGGTGAAATACACGCCCTTGGGATTGCCGGTGGTACCGGTGGTGTAGAAGGTGGTGGCGACGGAGTGTTCGTCGAAGTCCTGGAAGTCGTACTTCGGGCTGGCGGCGGCGAGCAGGGTTTCGTACTCGCCCACCAGGTCTGGCAGCTCGGCGGTCTTGGCCTCGCCATCGGTGAGCAGCAACGTCTTGTCGACGGTAGTGAGTTGCCCGGCAATAGCCTGGTAAAGCCCCACGAACTCGCTGTTGACCAATACAAAGCGGTCCTCGGCGTGGTTCATGGTGTAGAGGATCTGCTCCGGCGACAGGCGCACGTTGATGGTGTGGATCACCGCACCAATCATCGGAATGGCGAACATGCATTCCAGGTAGCGATGGCTGTCCCAGTCCATCACCGCCACCGTGTCACCGGCCTTGACCCCGGCTTCTGTCAGCACATTGGCCAGGCGAGCGACCCGCTCGATCAGGGTTGGATAGGTGTAGCGCAATTTATCGCGGTAGACGATTTCCCGGGTTTTCTCGTAGCGGGTCCCGGACATCAGCAGGCGCTTGATCAGCAGCGGGTATTGGTACGCACCTTCGGCGGGCGGAATGACACGGGTCTGCAACATACGAATCCCTTTTATGACTGCACGGTCTTGGCTTGAAGACCTGCACTTTAGAGACCTTATGTTTCAGCCAAATCAGCCAAAGGAATGATTTGCAGAACCCAGCGAATGCTAGCTTTGCGCCAGTATTCGCTTAGTTACCTGAGCAAATGGGATCAGGAAACACCCTTCAATGAAAGGCGAACCTTCTGACATTCAGCGTGGATATCGACTCTTTACTCTCTGGGCTTTCACCCCATCCATTGATTAAGGGCTGCCATGCATAACGATCAGACTCACCGCACCGATACGCTCGGTACGAATAAAGTTGTTACTGGCAGCAAACAGAAACAGCATTGGATTGAATTTCAATTGTTGGACGAGCGTGGCGAGCCCCTGGCGAACCTACCCTATCGCGCTGTAAATGAAGCCACTCGCGTGGGGTTGGTGCCTGAGTTTGTTGGTCGCAGCGATGCAGAAGGCGTGATTCGCATCGAGGGCCTGCACCCGTTGCCCGTGACCTTGCTGATGACTGCTGACCCATTGGCCGAGCAACTGCAAACACGCCGTGTGCGCGCTGTACGTGCGGAGCCTCATCGGCCGGGTATCGGGGACCGCACCCCGAAGTACGGTCCGCAGCGCTCGGGTTTCTCGCCCATCGAGGAGCAGGCGCTTGCTGCAGGTCGTGGCTACCACTATCTACGTATTGGCCAGCTATGCGACAAACTCCCGACCCTTAACCCGCCAGTGTCGGACCCCAAGCGGCCTCCGCCTTTTCACTTTCCTGACGTGGGCTATCGCGGTTTCACTGCCAGTGACAATGAGCTGGATCGTCGTCTTGTGCTGGAAGTCTGCCCGTTTCGCGCCTGGTCGTTGGTTCTGCACCACCAGGCTGAGTACAGCCTGGCCAACGCCTATAACCTGGGGTTGATGAGCATTCTGGCGTATAGCACTCGGCCCGAAAACGATCTGGGTTCAGTCAAGGAGCTTTTCGAACAGCAGTGTCTGGATTTGTCGCGCACGCCTCGGGTTTGGGACAACGGCCAGGCGTGGCCCTGCTTGGTGAGTGATGTGCCTTTCAGCGATCGCTATGCAACAACTGAGCCCTTGGACACAGCTAAAGCAGATCCGCCAGAGGGTAATACTCAGCTGTTTTACGCTATCAGTAAATCCCAAGTGTTGGTGGCCTGGCGTGGTACTGAAATGGAGGGGTTGGCTGATCTGATCACCGATGCGACCTTTCGGCCCGTAGCGCCAGAAATCGCAGCTGCTTGCGTTTCCAAAGTTCCCTGTGCTGACCTCGCCCCTGCAGGCAGCGTACATCTGGGCTTTCGCGATGCCTTTGATCTGGCGAGAAGGATATATGCGACGGCTCTAGGTAAGACGGTCCCGGACGAAGCGCTCGACAGAAAGCTCTTCATCTGCGGTCATAGCCTTGGCGGCGCTCTAGGCCTTATCCACTCAGCCTCGCTGAGAGACTGCAACCCTCTGTTGTACACCTACGGCATGCCACGCACCTTCACCCTTCACGCCGTGCAGTTTTTGGGCGACTTGTGGCACTTTCGCCATGTCAACGACACCGACCTTATCCCTCGGGTGCCACCCGAGGCTGCACTGGACAACTACCTGTATGACCTCTACGGCCCGATGGGCACGCTGATGGGGTTGAGTTGGTCAGTGCGTCAAGCCGCGTTTAGCAGCGTGTTCAAACATGAAGACCCGTTCAGCCATCACGGCGAGGTCGTCATGTTTTTCAAGACCGAACAGCACCGGCAGCAGGAAATCACGCCCTACCCTGCTTACCGCAAACCGGATGGCACGCCTTATCGCAGCACTATCGCCGTTACACTGCCGGAAATAGCCAAGCTGTATCTGGTTCCCAGCCTTAGCGAGGCCAGTGATCAAGAGGCCGACCAGGCCTCGCAGCGTCTGAACACGTCGTTGACCCCCGAAAGTCGTGCCAAGTTTTTCCCGCGCTACAGCAACCCATCCGTGGGTCGAATGCTGCGTATTGGCGATCACTTCATGTCGGCTTACCAACCCTACATCCACAATCAACTGCTGGAGTCGATCAACCCTGCGCGTGAGCCGTTGCTGGATCGACAGGTACAACGGAGCATATTTGAACAGCAGATGGAGAAGCACTACGGGAGCATTCACGAGGATGAACTGACCCGCAATCGCGTTTTCCTCGATTTGCAGCGTCAGGTAGATCAGGCCCTGAATGTCACGCAACAAACCGAAGGGGGCACCGAGGCACTGAAACGCTTCGACGCCATCGCCGATCCAAAAGCATATTACGAAAAAACCTATGGTTAAGCCCACCAACACGCTAAAAGGCAAAACCGGAGTCCTTGGGTTGCCCATCGTTTTATACACACTATTTTTTGGCCTCAGTGGCTGTCGTCAGGACTACAGCCTGTCGCCGCCTGCCGACAGCGAAAAAATAACAGTGACCGTCAAGCTGCCCAAGGAGCTGAAAACCGAAACCATGTGGGTCATGTATCGCTCGGCCACTTGCAAGCGTATTGGTTCGGGAGCCAGCGGCCAACGCACGGAAAGGGATGGCTACCATTCGGTTTACAAGCAGTTGGAGCGCCAGGGGCAAAGCGATCTCTATCAAGTTGAGTTGCCAAAGGATGGGGGCGGTGCATGCCGCTGGCATTTGGCGAATGTGACCTTTGGCGTGGTCTATGCCGATCCGTCACGTTATGGCGAGAGCGTTATCGATGGAGGGGGAGGAGGTGTCGTCGTGATATTCGACTACAACAACTCGCCACATGGAGGGGCGGATATCAAAGTCGATGGGAATTTGACGATCAAAGAAGACTATTACCCTTGGGTAAAGGAGGCCTTTCTTGGAGGCTATAGAAAGCGGATTAGTTTGGCAGGCAAGGGCGGCTATTACCTAATGTATCAAGCGTTACAAGCTCGCCATGTGTATTTTGAACCCATCCTGCATTCGGACTTTATTGTTTACTCCGAACAACCTAAGGAAAAGAAAGAGGGAAACCACACCACCTTCACCTATCCCGATGGCAGTGTCGTAGCTGATGGTCAATCGAAGCCGGACTTCTGGAAGCTACAAAGCCTAAGGACTGGGCGCGCCCGCGAATGTCTCTCCGTCTGGCAATACCAAAAGTGCCCAGACCGCCGCCCACAGTTATTACCTGAGTGGCAGCCCTCATCCGAAAAACCTGGTTTTGGGTACTACATCATTGTGGACGAATGGGGTAATGAACTGCCGGTGTATGACTATCGGCTGGTCGGCGCCAACGGGCAGATATTCCGGGAGAGAACAACTGCCGACGGGCACACGCAACCCTTGCCGAACAGCGCCCATCCGTTACGCGAAGTTGAATTCCCGGTGCAGAGTTGGTGATGACGCCTATGCAGAGTTCTGTAGTTGAGTCGGTTGATACCAGCCAGGGCAAACCCAGGTTCCAGCGCATGTGCATGGTTATAGGCGTTCTATTTTTCGGCCTCAGTGGTTGTCGTCAGGACTACAACCTGTCGCCGCCTGCCGACAGCGAAAAAATAACAGTGACCGTCAAGCTGCCCAAGGAGCTGAAAACCGAAACCATGTGGGTCATGTATCGCTCGGCCACCTGCAAGCGTATTGGTTCGGGAGCCAGCGGCCAACGCACGGAAAGGGATGGCTACCATTCGGTTTACAAGCAGTTGGAGCGCCAGGGGCAAAGCGATCTCTATCAAGTTGAGTTGCCAAAGGATGGGGGCGGTGCATGCCGCTGGCATTTGGCGAATGTGACCTTTGGCGTGGTCTATGCCGATCCGTCACGTTATGGCGAGAGCGTTATCGATGGAGGGGGAGGAGGTGTCGTCGTGATATTCGACTACAACAACTCGCCACATGGAGGGGCGGATATCAAAGTCGATGGGAATTTGACGATCAAAGAAGACTATTACCCTTGGGTAAAGGAGGCCTTTCTTGGAGGCTATAGAAAGCGGATTAGTTTGGCAGGCAAGGGCGGCTATTACCTAATGTATCAAGCGTTACAAGCTCGCCATGTGTATTTTGAACCCATCCTGCATTCGGACTTTATTGTTTACTCCGAACAACCTAAGGAAAAGAAAGAGGGAAACCACACCACCTTCACCTATCCCGATGGCAGTGTCGTAGCTGATGGTCAATCGAAGCCGGACTTCTGGAAGCTACAAAGCCTAAGGACTGGGCGCGCCCGCGAATGTCTCTCCGTCTGGCAATACCAAAAGTGCCCAGACCGCCGCCCACAGTTATTACCTGAGTGGCAGCCCTCATCCGAAAAACCTGGTTTTGGGTACTACATCATTGTGGACGAATGGGGTAATGAACTGCCGGTGTATGACTATCGGCTGGTCGGCGCCAACGGGCAGATATTCCGGGAGAGAACAACTGCCGACGGGCACACGCAACCCTTGCCGAACAGCGCCCATCCGTTACGCGAAGTTGAATTCCCGGTGCAGAGTTGGTGATGACGCCTATGCAGAGTTCTGTAGTTGAGTCGGTTGATACCAGCCAGGGCAAACCCAGGTTTCAGCGCATGTGCATGGTTATAGGCGTTCTACTTTTCGGCCTCAGTGGTTGCCGTCAGGACTACAGCCTGTCGCCGCCTGCCATGGGCTGATGTATCGCTCGGGGTTCCGCAAGAAAAACGGCTTATTTCATGCTGGTAAACGCCAGTTTCACCCCAATCGCAATCAACACCGCACCCATGGTCCGATCAAACCAATGCCCCATCCGCGCAAACCCGGCGCGCACGCGTTGCTGGCTGAACAACATCGCCACCAGGCAGAACCACAGCGCCGTAGCCACCGCCAGGTACACGCCGTAACCGGCCTGGACCGCCAGTGGCGTGTGCGGGTTGATCACCACGGTGAACAACGACAAGAAGAACAACGTGGCCTTGGGGTTCAAGCCATTGGTCACAAAACCTGCGGTAAACGCGCCACGGGGCGTGCGTTCGCCCGCTTCGCGATGCAATTCACCCTCGCCCGTGGGCTTGGCCGGCTGCGCGCGCAAGGCCTTGAAGCCGATGTACAGCAAGTAGGCGGCCGCCGCCCATTTCAGCGCGTTGAACAGCACGATGGATTGGGACACGATCAAGCCGATACCGAGCAACGAATAACCCACATGCAGGAAAATAGCCGAGCCCACGCCCAGCGCAGTCCAGGTCCCGGCGCGACGGCCGTGGGTCACGCTCTCACGCACCACCACCGCGAAATCCGGGCCGGGGCTGGCCACCGCCAATAAGTGAATCAGCGCTACGGTCAAAAACTCGGTGGCGTACATACTCACTCCATTAAGTAACGGATTATTTCATCTGATAGTCTCGACAGATTACGCCTTCAAACCCTGTCGCAAAAGGTACAGTTGATGACGAACAATCGCCGCGCCGTCTTCCTTGATCACCCGTCGCTGGATTTGGGGGACCTCGACCTCAGCGAACTGCGCAACAGCTTCAGCGACCTGCACTTGTTCAGCGACACCACGCCGCTGAACGTGATCGAACACCTGCAAGGCGCTCAGGTTGCGATCAGTAACAAGATCGCCCTCAACAGCGAAACCCTGGCGGCCTGCCCGGCGCTCAAGCTGATCCTGGTGTCCGCCACCGGCACCAATAACGTCGACCTCGAGGCCGCCCGCGCGCACGGCATTACCGTGAGCAATTGCCAGGGCTACGGCACGCCGTCCGTGGCGCAGCACACGATCATGCTGTTGCTCAACCTGGCGACGCGCTTGAAGGATTATCAACGGGATGTGGGCGCCGGTCAGTGGCAGCAAGCCAAACAGTTCTGCCTGCTGGACCATCCGATTGTCGAGCTGGAAGGTAAAACCCTTGGCTTGCTCGGCCACGGTGAATTGGGAAGCGCGGTCGCGCGCCTGGCTGAAGCCTTTGGCATGCGCGTGTTACTGGGAGCCATTCCGGGCCGCCCGGCCCGCGCTGATCGCGTTCCCCTGGATGAGCTGTTGGCGCAGGTTGACGCGCTCACCTTGCACTGCCCCCTCAACGACCACACCCGCGACGTAATCGGCGCCCGCGAGCTGGCGCTGCTCAAGCCCGGCGCGTTTGTGCTCAACACCGCGCGCGGTGGCTTGATCAACGAGCAAGCCTTGGCCGATGCGTTACGTAACGGCCACCTGGGCGGCGCGGCGACCGATGTGCTGAGCGTAGAGCCGCCGGTGAACGGCAACCCGCTGCTGGCCGGCGATATTCCCCGGCTGATCGTGACCCCGCACAATGCCTGGGGCAGTCGCGAGGCGCGCCAGCGCATTGTCGGCCAGTTGGCGGAAAACGCCCGGGGCTTTTTCAGCGGCGCCCCGCTGCGCGTCGTGAGTTGATAAACTGCGCCCCTTTTCGAGGAGCAGACCATGGATCCGCGCAGTGAAGTACTGCTTCGTCAGGCCGAACTTTTTCAAGGCAACCTGCTGTTGGTAGGTTTGCCCGCCGACGACCTGCTCGGTCGCCTGCCCAACGCGCACGGCTGGTGCTGGCATGCCGGCGACCAGGCGGCGCTGGACGCGCGCGTCCCCGAGCGCTGCCAATTCGGCGTGAATGTGCCTGAGCGCGAATTCGACGCGGCGGTGATCTTCCTGCCTAAGTCAAAGGACCTCACCGACTACCTGCTTAACGCCGTGGCCGCGCGCCTGCCCGGCGCCGAGGTGTATCTGGTGGGGGAGAAAAAAGGCGGTATCGAAAGCGCCGCCAAGCAGATGATTCCCTTTGGCAAACCGCGCAAGCTCGACAACGCGCGGCATTGCCAACTGTGGCAAGTCACCGTGGCCAATGCCCCACAAGCGGTCGAGCTGGAGAGCCTGGCTCAGGTGTTCGACGTGCCTTTGGCTGAAGGGCCACTCAAGGTGGTGAGCTTGCCCGGTGTGTTCAGCCATGGTCGCCTGGATCGCGGCACCGAGCTGTTGCTGGAGCACCTGGATAAACTGCCGAGCGGCCATCTGCTGGACTTCGGTTGCGGTGCCGGTGTGCTGGGTGCTGCGGTAAAACGCCGCTACCCGCACAACACCGTAACGATGCTCGACGTGGATGCGTTTGCCGCCGCCAGCAGTCGTCTGACCCTGGCCGCCAATGGCCTGGAAGCCGAGGTGCTGACCGGTGATGGCATTGACGCAGCGCCGATGGGTTTGAACGCGATCCTGACCAACCCGCCGTTCCATGTCGGGGTGCACACCGATTACTTCGCCACAGAAAACCTGCTGCGAAAAGCCAGCAAACATCTGGCAAAAGGCGGCGAACTGCGCGTAGTCGCGAACAGCTTCCTCAAGTACCAACCCTTGATTGAAGAGCACTTGGGTATCTGTGCGGTCAAGGCCGAAGGCAATGGTTTTCGCATCTACCGTGCCAAGCGCGGCTGACGGGCGTTTGAAAAAGAAGGCTTGCCGAATGGATTTTGCCTAGGCAGAATCCGCTCCGTCCTAGGGGAGTAGTCTCCCACGAGCGCCACGCTCGTCCGGCATACGTCAACATACTTGGTCAACAGACCATGGCGTATGCGACCCAGGAGTCCGCACAGACGGACCGGGGTTTGACAAGACCTATGACACGCACACCTTACCCGGGGCGGGAAGGCTGTACGTGTCATAGCCGTGTCGACCCGCCCCTGGAAACCTACCTGATGCTGGATTCATTACTCGTTCCTACTGCAGTCGTTGCCTTGGCCGAAATCGGCGACAAGACGCAACTGCTCGCGCTCATCCTTGCTGCTCGCTTTCGCAAGCCCTGGCCGATCATCGCCGGCATCGTTGCCGCGACCCTGGCCAACCACGCGGCCGCAGGTGCCGTTGGCGCCTGGTTCGGAAGTTTCTTCTCGGACGCGGTATTGCACTGGATCCTGGCGGCAAGCTTCTGCGCCACGGCCCTGTGGACCCTGGTACCGGACAAACTCGACGATGACGAAGCCAGCACCACGCGTAAATTCGGGCCGTTCCTGACCACACTGATTGCGTTCTTCCTCGCCGAGATCGGAGACAAGACGCAGATCGCCACGGTCATGCTGGCGGCGCAGTATCCGGAACTCTGGCTGGTGATTATCGGGACGACCGTGGGCATGCTGATTGCCAACGTGCCGGTGGTATTGGCGGGTAATTTTGCGGCGGAGAAACTGCCGTTGACCTTGATTCGCCGGTTGGCAGCTACGGCGTTTTTCATCCTGGCTATCGTGGCAGTGTACAAGGCCATGCAAAGCAGCGGATGGGTCTGACTACAAGCTGCAAGCTGCAAGACGGTAGCAGTACCTTTTCTTGCAGCTTGAAGCTTGCCGCTAAAACCCTAAGACTTCCTGGCCTGCTGGTAAAGCGGCATCACCTTCGGAATCGCCGCCTGCAACGAGGCAATCCGGCTGTCGGAAGCCGGGTGAGTACTCATGAACTCCGGCGGTGCGCCTTCCGAAGCCTTGGCCATTTTGTTCCACAGCGTGATGGCCGCGTTCGGGTTGTAGCCGGCGCGGGCCGACAGTTCCAGGCCGATCAAGTCCGCTTCGTTTTCATTGCTGCGGCTGTTGGGTAAGGTCATGCCGTAGTTGGCGACCGTGTCGGCCAGTGCCAGGCTGTCCTGGCCGAGGCCGAACAACGCACCGGCGCCCTGCTTGGCAATCTCGATCCCGTAGGCCTTGGACATGGCTTCGCGGCCATGCTCACGCAAGGCGTGGGCGATTTCATGGCCCATCACGGCGGCCAGTTCGTCATCCGTGAGCTTGAGGTTATCGATCAACCCGCTGTACACGAAGATCTTGCCGCCAGGCCCACAGTTGGCGTTCATCTCGTCGCTCTTGATCAGGTTCACTTCCCACTTCCACTGCGCAGCATCGGGGCGGAAGGTCGGCGCCTGGGCGATCAAACGCTTGGCAATGGCCTGCACGCGCTTGGCGTTGGCACTGGTCTTGTCCAACTGGCCTTTGCTGCTGGCTTCGCCCAACGTCTGCTGGTAGGACTGGGCATACATCTGGTCGACTTCCTGGCTCGACAGCATGCTGAACATGTACTGCTTGCGCTCCACTCCAACGGCACCGCCGCTGGTGGTATTGACCGACTGACACCCGGCCAGCAGCATCGCTGCAACCAAACCACTTATCACCAATGACTTCTTCATGAACACTCTCCCTGAAAATACGCCCTGAAACATGGCGCGTATCGTAGGCGCACATTTGTATCTGCGCCAGATACACCAGACGTGTAACTAACGATTTTCGGATACATCTCACCTATCCCATCAACGGCGGCGGGCATTCCATTCGCGACACCCCTGACATTTTTGTCGGAAAAATGCTCATGCCCAACGCGGCCGTGGCCGATACAAAAAGGCGGACCCTCCCCTCAGTGCCCGGAGCTTTTATGAAATTCAAGTCGATTCAATTTTCTGTCGCGGCACTGGCTGGCGCTATTGTCCTGAGTGTGGTCGCAGTGCTGGTGCTTTACGCCTTGTTTGCCGGCGCGCGAACCCAGGCGATGGTGCAGGAGCGCACCCAGGCTCAGTTCGAACAGATCGTCGAGCAACGCCTCACCGCCCTGGCGCACACCCAGGCCACGTTGATCCAGCGTGAGCTGGAAGCCCCGCTGGTGACTGCCAAGAGCCTGTCCACCGCCAACGCCCTGCTCGGCATGAAAGACGCTAATGGCGAACCTGCCCTGCAGGTCGGACGTGAACAATTGATCAACCTGCTGCATGAAACCGTGGTGCGCAACCCGAAGATCCTCGGTGCCTACATTGGCTGGGAGCCCAATGCCATTGATCACAACGACACGGCCTACGTGAACAGCCCCATTCTTGGCATAGGCGCAGACGGACGTTTCCTGCCGTGGTGGTACCGCAACGCGGATGGCAGCCTGGGCCTGGATAAACTCGCTGACGTGGCCGACCAGAAAATCCTCTCCACCGGGGTGCGTGCCAGCGAGTACTACCTGTGCTCCAGGGAAAGCAAAAAAGCCTGCGTCATCGACCCGGCCCCTTACAAGGTGGGCAATGCGATGGTGATGCTGGCTTCTTTTATCGAGCCGATCCTGATCGACGGCACCTTCCAGGGCATCGTCGGTGCCGATCTCTCGGTCAATTTCATCCAGGACATGCTCACCAGCGCCGATCAGAAACTCTACGACGGTGCCGGTGAACTGGCACTGATCTCCAGTAACGGACGCCTTGTGGCCTATACCAAGGACGCCAGCAAACTCGGCGAAAAAGCCAGCGACCTGCTCGACGGCAACGAACTGGCCAACCTCGGCCAACTCAAAGCCGGTGAAGTGCGCTACGACATCGACCGGGAACACGGGCATATCGAGCTGTTCCTGCCCTTCAGCATCGGCCAGACCGACGCGCGCTGGACCTTGATGATGCAGTTGCCCCTGGGCGCAGTGATGGCCGACTCGCAGAAATTGCAAAGCGACCTGGAAGCCCAGCGCAAGACCGATATCTTCGGCATGACCATTGCCGGCCTAATGATCGCCGGTGCCGGCTTGCTGGTGATCTGGCTGGTGGGCCACGGCATCGCCCGCCCCCTCAAGCAAATGGTGGCCATGCTCAATGACATCGCCCAGGGCGAAGGCGACCTGACGCGGCGCCTGGCCAGCGATCGCGCCGATGAACTGGGCGCGATCGCCAACGGCTTCAACACCTTCCTGATCAAGCTGCAAGGCATGATCACCCAGGTGGTGAGTTCAGTGCAGAAGGTCAGTGACTCGTCGGAGCACACCGCTGACATTGCGATTCGCACCAACCAGGGCGTGCATAAACAAATGGTGGAAATCGACCAGGTGGCCACCGCCGTGCATGAGATGACTGCCACTGCGCAAGACGTTGCGCGCAATGCCACCCAGGCCGCGCAAGCCGCCAGCCATGCCGATCAGGCCGCGAGCCAGGGCATGCGCATTGTGCGCGACACTTCGATCTCGATTGGCGCGCTGGCCGCAGAAATTGGCAAGGCAGTGGGCGTGGTGCAAACCCTGGCCAAGGACAGCGAGAACATCAACGCCATCCTCACCGCGATTCGCGGTATCGCCGAGCAGACCAACCTGCTGGCGCTCAATGCTGCAATCGAGGCGGCACGTGCTGGCGAGCAAGGCCGAGGTTTCGCCGTAGTCGCTGACGAAGTGCGCAACCTGGCGCAGAAGACTCAAAAAGCCACTGAAGAAATCCAGACCATGATCCAGCAGTTGCAACAAGGCACGCGGGACGTGGTACGGGTGATGGAGGACAGCCAAAGCCGCACCGATGAAAGCGTGCAACACGCGGCGAAGGCGGCCGAAGCGCTGGAAACCATCACCCAGGCGGTGTCGGTGATCAACGACATGAACACCCAGATCGCCAGTGCGGCCGAAGAGCAGAGCGCGGTGGCAGAGGACATCAATCGTAACGTGATCAACATCGGCCAGGTGGCCAATGAAGTGGCGGGCGGCGCGGATGAATCCAGCGCGGCCAGTGCGGATTTGACCAAGCTGGCGGAGCAGCAGCGGCGCTTGATCAATCAGTTCAAGGTTTAGGGATCTGCGGCGGGCTTGCTCGCGAACAGACCAGTGAAAGCAACAGATAGCCAATAGGCTCAAGCCGGGGTCAAGCACTCCGGCCCATTGAGCTTCGGATCATTGACCATGTTGGCCAGCACCCGCTCGCGCAACGCGGTGGGCTCACTGGCCAGTAAAGCCTGCAACACCGGCAGCGGTGTTTCGGGATTGAGCCAGGCCGCCTGCCCCGCTGCATCCAGGATCAGCGGCCGACGCTGACTCTGCGCAGCCTGGGTCACCACTGCCGTGCTCAGCCACACCTGTTCCTGCACCGGATACGCTTCCCAGATCGCGGCAAAAAACAAGGTGGAACCCTCTCCTGGCGTCAGCCAGTACGGACGCTTGCGCTGGGTGCCGCGCCATTCGTAGAACCCATTGGCCGGCAGCAGGCAACGGCGCAGGCGGAACGCTTCGCGAAACATCGGTTGTTCGACCAGGGTTTCGGCGCGGGCATGGGCCGGCGTGCGCGAAAGGTCGGTCAGCCAGGGCGGTGTCAGGCCCCAGCGGGCCCGCGCCAGGCTGAGCTGGCCGTCGGTGGTGCGCTGGATCAGCACCGAATCGTTCGGGGAGATGTTCCACTGGGCCTGCTGGTCGGCCGGGAAACCCGGCAAGGCAGCAAAAGCGGGGTTCCAGCGAAACAGGGCATAACGTCCACACATGGGGCAACATGACTCTTGGGTAAACCGACCGACAGCCTAACAGACCAGCACGTCGGGGAAGCTGTCAGGTTCATCACCCGGCAGGGGTTGCGCGCCGATGTAGGCGGTGATCAGCTCACGCGCGTCAACGGCCCGGTCGTTGTCCACCTCCAGGCCCAGCAGGCCGAAGATGGGCAGTTCGCCAGTGCCGCCGAGCAAATGCCGGCCCACCAGGTGGGCCTCGATACCTTCGCTGGCGAGCATCTGTTGCAGCAGCTCGCCTTCCATCAGGTTTTCCGGTTCGTAGATTCGCTGCATGGGCGTACCTGTCATTCGTTTTCGCTACGGGTTTCGAGCATCCACTCGTCACCATGCACCTGCAGATTGAAACTGATTGGCCGGCAACACACCTGACAGTCTTCTATATACGTCTGATCGCCGCCGGACAAATCCACCGTTGTCTCGACCTCTTCACCACAATAAGGACAATCGTACGTCGCAGTTTCCAGCATCGCAGCCTCCAAGGTGACTTGTGCGTATAATCGCCGGTCTATTTACAGGGTTATATTTCGGCTGAGCCCATTACTCAGGCCGCACCCTGGCATTTCCTTTACTTACCCTAGCCGTTTCTAACAAGAGAGCATGATGGGCGAATTCGATACCATCCGACCTTACAACGACAGCGAAGTCCCGGCAGTGCTGGCACGCCTGTTCAGTGACAAGGCCTTTCTGGACATCCTGACACACTTCCGCTTCCCGCGCTTTGCCGGCGCCCTGGGCTGGCTGCTCAAGCCGATGATCGCCCGCAAACTGCGCCGTGAATTCGCCGGCGTCACCACCGTTGCTACGCTGCAGGACAAAGTCGAGTACTACGTCGACCACACTATTGACCGGGCGACCGACGGTGTGACCTACACCGGCGTCGAGCAGCTCAAGTCCGGCACCGCCTACCTGTTCCTCGCCAACCACCGCGATATCGTGATGGACCCGGCCTTCGTCAACTACGCCGTGTACCACGCCGGCCTGCCGACGCCGCGTATCGCCATCGGCGACAACCTGCTGCAAAAGCCGTTTGTCAGCGACCTGATGCGCCTGAACAAGAGCTTTATCGTGCACCGCTCGATCACCGGGCGAAAGGAAAAGATGGCGGCATTCAACCTACTGTCAGCCTACATCAACCATTCGATCCGCAACGACTGCCAATCGATCTGGATTGCCCAGGCCGAAGGGCGCGCCAAGGATGGGGATGACCGCACCGAGTCGGCGATCCTCAAGATGTTCCACGTCAGCCGCAAGGATGAGCCGTTTGCCGAGGTCATCCAGTCGTTGAACCTGACGCCGGTGTCGATCAGCTACGAGTACGACCCGTGCGATACCGCCAAGGCTCGCGAGCTTTACATCCGCGCCACCACCGGCACCTACAGCAAGGCGCCGGGCGAGGATGACGTGAGCATCGCCCTTGGCATCACGGGCTACAAGGGGCGGGTGCACATCAACTTCGCACCGCCGATCACCGAGCGTTTCGAAGACACCAAGCTGCTGGCCGTGGAAATGGACCGGCAGATTCTCGGCGGTTACCGGCTGTTCCCGGTGCATTACCTGGCGTATGCCCAATGGAGCGACGCCGACCCGCAATTGCAGGTGCCGACGGCGGCCGAGGTATTCCCGGCCGACGAACTGGCCAAGGCGAAAGCAGAATGGGAGCGGCGCTTGAACGAGTGCCCGGCCGAGCACCGACCGTTCCTGGTGGTGCAATACGCCACGCCGGTGCGTAATCAGTATCGGGTCAAGGCCGGCATACCTTTGTAATACAGACCAAAAATGTGGGGGTAGGCTAGCTCGCGAAGGCGGTTAGTCAGTCAATCATGTGTTGACTGACACTCCGCCTCCGCGAGCCAACCCACCCCCACATGTGTTCTGCGCCGTAATTACAAATGGGTACTGAGCCAGGAAATAACCAGCGCCATCCCCAGGCAGGCAAACCCAACACGGTAAGCCACCCGATGCGCGCGCTCGGTGCACACATCCAGAAACAGCATCGGCTGGTCGATGGTGCGGTCTTGGCTTTTCGCGGTCAGGTCGGCCATCGCGCGTTGTTCGCGCAGGCGGGTGATGAACAACAGTGCCGCTCCCGGGCACGCTACCGCTAACGCTACAACATTGATCAGTAGTGCGGACAGCGCCATGGCGAACCTCAGTGGAACAGTGTCTTGGTATCAGCTCAGTTACCAACCTGAACGATAGTGGCGTCCGGCGCCTGAAATGCTCCCTCCCCCATTGACGTCTAATGTATCCAGTAATTTACGGCGTCACCTGAACGTCACCTTAACAGTCCACTCTGTTGCCCTTTGACGCCTCAGGAGCTTGTCATGTTGCACGCGCAAAACCAGGATCGGCTGTATCTGGTCGCCCAAAGCGATGAGCAGGAAGCGCTGATCGGCGGCCTGGCTTTCAACGTCCAGGATCGCCACTGGCTGGTGTATTGCGCCCTTGGCGGGCACCAGCATGCGGACCTTCCGGAGACCGATCTGTTAACGGGGGTGAGCCTGCTGGACTTCTGCATCGACACCGCCGCGTGAAACAGGAGGCGAAAAAAAACCGGACTCAACTGAGCCCGGTTTTTTAACAATCGTTTATTGCGCGCTGAGCAACGAACCGATGCTTGGGTCTTTGAACAGTCGGGTCAAGGCGTCACTCAGGACGTCGCTGACCAACTTGGTATTGGTTTCCTGGTTCGGCGACATGCCGAAACGCTGGTTCAGGGAGGCGCCGTAGCGACCGCTGTAGCGACGGGTACCGGCGGTGACGTCAGACTTGAACGTCGCACCGATGGAAGCTTCGGTCACGTACAGCCCGTCCTTAGGCGATTGATACTTCAATTCAGCCAGGGTGATCGTCAATTGCGGAGCACCCGGTGCATTGGCGCTCGGGGTGAAACCCAGCAAGCGCACGGCGGCTTCAGCCTGGGCCTGCAGCTTGGGCAGTACGTCTTGAGCGTTCACCGAGATCAGAGCGGTTTCCGGGTACAGGCCGCCGCGTGAGCCGAGCGTAGGCGATGGACGACCATCCACCACCCGCACCGACACCGCCTGGCCGTGGCCCACCGGGGCCAGCTGCGTGGTGAGTTTCGGTTCCGGGGTCAGTTGTTGCGGGCTGTTGGCGCAGCCCACCAGGGTCAAACTGGTCACAGTGATCAAACCGAACAACAGGCGTTGCAACATGCGCTTCTCTCCAGAAATCAGGATCCGACAGGCCGGCAGTATAGCGGGGCGCCACTGCGGGGAACTAGCATCAGTTACAACCTGTGACCCCACGTGTGGAGCGCGGTTCGCTGTCACCAAGATGTCACACCCGTTACATGGGCTCGTCATCCAGCGCAGGCATGCTTGGCCTCAATCTCAGGAGGTCAATCGTCATGCAGTTTCTTTGGTCATTGTTTACGCGCAAGCCGGCCCTTCGTCAGTTCGCCCTGCTCGATGCACAAGGTCGTTGCCAGGCCTTCAAAGAGTGCTGCCAGCCGCCCGTAGGCGACGGCTGGGTAGAAATCGATGAGATTCGCCTGAGCTGGATGCATCACCCACTGCCCGCTCGCGCCCGCGTCAGCCCACGCCCAGCGCGGTCGTCACGGCACCAGCCGTTGGCTGCCTGACCGAACGCCTAATAAAAGTCATAAAACACGCCCATTTCCCCAGCGTTCTTCGCTACAATCTCCCCCCGATTATAAGGACGTCTCCTGATCGGGCCTCGCAGCATCGTTAATACCTCGGTATTAACCCCAAGAATCGCCCACAGAGAGCCGCCCACACAGATCGAGTGAAGCTGGCGCGCTTGCTGTTTTCTTTGCAAACCACCCGTCTTTACCGAATCTGCCAGAGCTGCCATTGCGCTCGGCCACTTGAGTTGTTTGCCCGTTTTGCCGCATGTCGGCAAGGTTTTCCGGGCCAGGTGCCAGGCTGGGGCAGCCCTTTTTTGAGGTTCACGTCTTCAAAAGAGCGTGAAAAAACGGGTTTTCACAACTTCACAAGAGTGTGGCGAGCAAATGAATAGTTTGGCGTTTGTACAAGCACCATCAGCGTCTGGAACAGCCCAACCACACAGGACCGAGTACGCCTTAAAAATCGGAGCTTGAGCCTGTCCGCTACGGATTGATTGCACGAATCACACGCTTTGACCATAAGTCGAATTGCCACAGGCGCCCATGAATGCGTTCATAGGCAGATTAGCCCGGTAGGAAGCGTGTGCTGAAGTTGCAAAGAATTGCGAAACGGACATGGCGATCCTGGCCATGGGTAACCTGGGGCAACACGTGAACCGCCCCGTCACTCCTGGCAGCCATGCCGTCAATTTGGTGCTGCAGATTTTGGAGACGCGTTAAATGGCGCATAACGAAGCAGTCGACGTAGTACTGGTAGGGGCCGGCATCATGAGTGCCACTCTGGCCGTACTGCTCAAAGAGCTCGACCCCGGCCTCAAGCTGGAAGTCGTTGAGCTGATGGATTCGGGTGCCGCGGAGAGTTCCAACCCGTGGAACAACGCCGGTACCGGCCACGCCGGGCTGTGTGAGCTGAACTACACACCGCAGGCTGCCGATGGCTCCATCGACATCAAGAAAGCCGTGCACATCAACACCCAGTTCGAGGTGTCGAAACAGTTCTGGGCGTACTTGACCAAAAAGGGCACCTTTGGCTCGTCCAAGTCTTTTATCAGTCCGGTGCCGCACCTGAGCTTCGTGCAGGGCGAAAAAGGCGTGTCCTTCCTCAAGAAGCGCTTTGAAACCCTCAGCCAGCACCACGCGTTTTCGGACATGCACTACACCGAAGACCGTAGCGAGATGGCCGATTGGATGCCACTGATGATGCCAGGCCGCCCGCTCGACGAAAAAATCGCGGCGACCCGTGTCATGAACGGCACCGACGTCAACTTCGGCGCGCTGACCAACCAACTGCTCAGCCACCTGACCAGCTCGGCAGACGCCCAGGTCAAGTACAGCAAGCGCGTGACCGGCCTCAAGCGCAACGGCGCGGGCTGGACCGTAAGCATCAAGGACGTCAACAGCGGCAACAGCCGTGAAGTGGACGCCAAGTTCGTGTTCCTCGGCGCCGGTGGCGCGGCGCTGCCGCTGCTGCAAGCCTCGGGTATCGAAGAAAGCAAAGGCTTTGGCGGCTTCCCGGTCAGCGGCCAGTGGCTGCGTTGCGACAACCCGGAAGTGGTCAAGCACCACCAGGCCAAGGTCTACAGCCAGGCCGCCGTGGGTTCGCCGCCAATGTCCGTGCCGCACTTGGACACTCGCGTAGTGGAGGGCAAAAAGTCCCTGCTGTTTGGGCCCTATGCCGGCTTCACCACCAAGTTCCTCAAGCACGGTTCGTTCCTTGACCTGCCACTGTCGGTTCGCGCCGGCAACATTGGCCCGATGCTCGCCGTGGCCCGCGACAACATGGACCTGACCAAGTACCTGGTCAGCGAAGTGATGCAGTCGATGGAACAGCGCCTGGAATCCCTGCGCCGCTTCTACCCGCAAGCCAAAGCCGAAGACTGGCGCCTGGAAGTGGCCGGCCAACGGGTGCAGATCATCAAGAAAGACCCGAAAAAAGGCGGCGTGCTGCAATTCGGCACCGAACTGGTCGCGGCCAAAGACGGCTCGCTCGCGGCACTGCTGGGCGCGTCCCCGGGTGCTTCGGTGACCGTTTCGATCATGCTCGACCTGATCGAGCGCTGCTTCCCGGCCAAGGCTGCCGGAGAGTGGGCGGCCAAGCTGCACGAGATCTTCCCGGCGCGGGAAAAGGTCCTGGAAACAGATGCCGAGCTGTATCGCAAGATCAATGAGCAGAACAACATCAGCCTGGAACTGGTTGAGCCTGCTGCCGAGACCGAGAGCTACGCTTGAGGCTTTAAGGCAATAAAAACGCCCCGCTCTCGGTATGAGAACGGGGCGTTTTTTATTGCCTGGAGAATCAACCGCGAGCGTTGTTGATCAACTCGATGTACTCGTCTGCGTGACGCTGGTCCTTGATCAGGTCGACGAAGGTCAGGCCATGCTCATCCTTGCCGTCCAGGTCCAGACCGGCTTCCTTGAAGAAACCCAGGAAGCGCTCAAAGTCGTCGATACGCAGGCCACGGTAGGCCTTGATGAGTTTATGCAGGGACGGGGAAATCGCGTCAACCGGCTCGAAGTCGAGGAACAACTTGATCTGATCGTCGCCAATCTCGTCACCAATCACCTGTTTCTTATCTTTACGCATTACCGACTCCAGCCTGCAGACATTTACACGGGGTTTGAAGTCTACCTGTGAGACGCAGGCTTCGGAAGCAGCGCAGACCCCATGTGGGAGCGGGCTTGCTCGCTCCCACATGGGGTCTGCGCTGCTTCCCACATTTGGACATCAGTGTTCTCGCTATCGAGCGCGAACGGCGCCGGTATGCAAATCCGCCCAGATATGCCCATTGGCATAACTCAGGAACTGCACGTAGACCGTGTCATTGCGCAGCAGGTCGACGATCACTCGATACTGGGCCACCGGGTAGGACAACGTCAGGGTCTTGCTCTTGTCGTCGTAGACCGGCTTTTTCAGGCTTTTGCTTTCGGCATCGAAGTTGAGCACCACCTGGCTGATGGTCGCCCCCTTGTTCAGGGACTTGCCCTTGAGGCGGATCATCAGCGGCGAGGTCACCGGGATCGGTTGCTGGCTGGATTGGCGCTGATTGCCCACCACTACCGCGTACTCGGTGACTTGCAGCAATTGCTGCTGGTCAGGGGCTTCGGCGCGCAAGGTCAGGTCGTCGGAGGGCAGGAATTGGCTGTGCAACGGCGCAGGCGCGGCGGCCAGCGGCAAACTGAGGGTCAACGCCAGGGCGGCGCAAGTACGTATCAACAGGTTCATGGGCCGCTCCGTGCGAGATAGCCCAGCACTGTAGCTCAATCGAACTGGGCAAGCATCCAACGTTGATACGCGGCCACGCCAGCCTCGCCTTCACGCGGCGCCCAATTGGCCAGCTCACCCTCGCCTACCGGACGATAAGGTCCGGCTTTGCACTCGAACATCACCGTGTCAGGCTCCAGCACCACCAAACCGTGAAACACACCGGGTGGCAGATCGACACCCGCGCATTCGCCCCCCGCCTGCATGACGCGCTTGGCCAGCACCTCGCCGGTTTCGCTGAACACCAGCAGACCCAGGCGGCCCTGAAGCACGAGCAAGGTTTCCGCCTTGTCCGCACTCAGGTGCCGATGCGGCGGCACATAAGTGCTGGGTTGCAGGCCCACGGCCAGACGATGGCACGGCTCTTCCATCTGGTGGAAATTGTGATGGTGCCGGCCACGGGGGCTGGCGCCCGCTTTCTCAGCCAATTCGGCAAACAGCGTTTGATCAAGAAAGCGGGTCATGGCTTACATCCCTTTGACGGCGTAGATCCCATTGGCGTTGCGCCAGTAGCCTTTGTAGTCCATGCCATAACCGAAGATGTAGCGGTCGATGCACGGCAGGCCAACGAAATCGGCTTTCAGCTCTGGGCGGGCCTTACGATCGTGGTCTTTGTCGATCAGCACGGCAGTGTGCACTTTTCGCGCGCCAGCGTGCTTGCAGAAGTCAATGATCGCGCCGAGGGTGTGACCTTCGTCGAGGATGTCGTCGATGATCAGCACGTCGCGGTCGATGAACGAGACTTCCGGCTTGGCTTTCCAGAACAGGTCGCCGCCGGTGGTTTCGTTGCGATAGCGGGTGGCGTGCAGGTAGGACGCTTCAAGCGGGAATTGCAGGTGGGTGAGCAATTTGCCAGCGAAGATCAGACCACCGTTCATCACGCAGAAAACCACCGGGTTGGTGTCAGCCATTTCGCGGGTGATGTGCGCGCCGACCTTGGCGATCGCCTCTTCGACTTGCGCTTCGGTGTACAGGCAGTCAGCCTCGCGCATGATTTGACGGATATGCTCGAGATCAGCGGACATGGCGCTCTCCAAGGGGTGCTGTGGCAAGAAAAGCGGGCGAAGGTACGCTTCTCGTGCGCTCCGGGCAAGCCTTAATGGACTAACGTGCTAGATGTCTATAGGACAACACCCTCGGATAGATTAATCTAGGCCGGTTTTTTTGCCCGCCGCCGGAGCCATTCCCATGCCCACTCGCGAGATCCGCCATCCGCTGATCCGACACAAGCTCGGCCTTATGCGCCGCGCCGACATTAGCACGAAGAACTTCCGTGAGCTTGCTCAGGAAGTCGGAGCGTTGCTGACTTACGAAGCCACTAAAGATTTACCCCTGGAAACCTACGACATCGAAGGTTGGGCCGGTACCGTGCAGGTCGAGAAAATCGCCGGTAAGAAAATCACCGTCGTGCCGATCCTGCGCGCCGGTATCGGCATGCTCGAAGGCGTACTCAGCCTGATCCCGGGCGCCAAGGTCAGCGCCGTGGGCGTGGCCCGCAATGAAGAAACCTTGCAGGCCCACACCTACCTGGAAAAACTGGTGCCGGAAATCAACGAGCGCCTGGCGATGATCATCGACCCGATGCTCGCCACCGGCAGTTCCATGGTCGCCACCATCGACTTGCTGAAAAAAGCCGGTTGCAAGGACATCCGCGCCATGGTGCTGGTGGCCGCGCCCGAAGGCATCGCCGCCGTCGAGAAGGCCCACCCGGACGTGCAGATCTACACCGCGTCCATCGATGAGCGCCTGAATGAACACGGCTACATCATCCCAGGCCTAGGCGATGCCGGTGACAAGATCTTCGGTACCAAGCAGAAGGACGGTTGAGCATGCAGGATGAATTCAACGACCCGCTTTGGCGCCAGATCCTGTCTGGCGCACAAATGCTCTTCGTGGCATTTGGCGCGCTGGTGTTGATGCCGCTGATCACAGGTCTTGATCCAAACGTTGCACTGTTCACCGCGGGCCTGGGCACGTTGTTGTTCCAGGTGGTGACAGGGCGGCAGGTGCCGGTCTTTCTGGCGTCGAGCTTTGCCTTCATTACTCCGATCATTCTCGCCAAAAGCCAGTTCGGCCTCGCGGCGACCATGGGCGGGGTAATGGCGGCCGGTTTCGTCTATACCTTCCTCGGGCTCGCGGTGAAGATCAAGGGCACCGGTTTCATCGACCGGCTGCTGCCGCCGGTGGTGATCGGGCCGGTGATTATCTCCATCGGCCTGGCCATGGCGCCGATTGCTGCCAACATGGCGATGGGGAAATCCGGCGACGGTGCCGAGCTGATTCATTACCAGACAGCAATGATGATCTCGATGCCGGCGCTGCTGACCACGTTGATCGTGGCGGTGTTCGGCAAGGGCATCTTCCGCTTGGTGCCGATCATCTCCGGCGTGTTGGTCGGTTTTGCCATGGCGTTCTATTTTGGTGTGGTCGACACAGCAAAGATCGCCGCCGCCCCCTGGTTCGCCCTGCCCCACTTCACCGCGCCTGAGTTCAACTGGCAGGCGATCCTGTTTATCATCCCGGTGGCCCTGGCCCCGGCGATCGAGCATATCGGCGGTGTGATTGCAGTCGGCAGCGTGACCGGTCGTGACTACCTGAAAAAGCCGGGCCTGCACCGTACCCTGCTGGGTGACGGCATTGCCACCACGGCCGCGGGCCTGTTTGGCGGCCCGCCGAACACCACGTACGCCGAAGTGACAGGCGCGGTGATGCTGACCAAGAACTACAACCCGAAGATCATGACCTGGGCGGCGGTGTTTGCCATCAGCCTGGCGTTTATCGGTAAGTTCGGCGCACTGCTGCAGAGCATTCCGGTGCCAGTGATGGGCGGGATTCTGTGCCTGCTGTTCGGTTCGATTGCCGCAGTGGGGATGAACACGCTGATCCGCCACAAGATCGACCTGGGCGAAGCGCGCAACTTGGTGATTGTGTCGGTGACGTTGGTGTTCGGGATTGGCGGTGTGCTGGTCGGCACGGGCACCGGCCCGGATGATTTCGGCCTGAAGGGTATCGCCCTGTGTGCGGTGGTAGCGATTGGTTTGAACCTGCTGCTGCCGGGCAATGATGGCTGGAAGAACAAGAAGCCGGATGAGCCGTTGCTCTAGCTAACACCGCAAAACCAAATGTGGGAGCAAGCCCGCTCCCACATTTTTTTGACCCTCAGTGTGGCTTACAGCTCACCAAGCCCATCAATCAGCGCCTGGTTCTGCTCCGGCGTACCGATGCTGATCCGCAGAAACTGGGCAATCCGCGCCTGTTTGAAGTGCCGCACGATCACACCCTGCTCACGCAACTTGGCCGCTAGGCCTGCGGCGTCATGTTGAGGGTGGCGAGCAAAGATAAAGTTGGCCGCCGACGGCAACACTTCAAAACCTTTTGCCTCCAGCTGCGCAACCACCTTGTCGCGGCTGTCGATGACCAACTGGCACGTCTTCTCGAAGTACTCACGGTCCTCGAACGCTGCCGCCGCGCCGACAATCGCCAAGCGATCCAGCGGATAAGAGTTGAAGCTGTTCTTGACCCGCTCCAGCGCCTCGATCAGGTCCGGGTGGCCCACGGCCAGGCCCACGCGCAAACCGGCCAGTGAGCGCGATTTGGACAGCGTCTGGGTAACCAGCAGGTTCGGGTAGCGATCCACCAGGCTGATCGCGGTTTCGCCGCCGAAGTCGATATAAGCTTCATCCACTACGACCACCGAGTCCGGGTTGGCCTTGAGGATCTGCTCCACCGCGTCCAGCGCCAGCACGCAGCCAGTCGGCGCGTTCGGGTTGGGGAAGATGATCCCGCCGTTGGGCCTGGCGTAATCCGCCACGCGAATCTGGAACTGTTCGTCCAGCGGCATCGGGTCGGACTTGATGCCGTAGAGGCCGCAGTAAACCGGGTAGAAGCTGTAGCTGATATCCGGAAACAACAGCGGTAGTTCGTGCTGGAACAGGCCGTTGAAAATGTGTGCGAGGACTTCATCGGAACCGTTACCGAGGAAGACCTTACTGGCGTCGATCGCGTAATGCTTGGCCACGGCCTGCTTGAGCAGGTCGCTGTTGGGGTCCGGGTACAGGCGTAGGTTGTCGTTCAGCTCGGCCTGCATCGCGGCCAACGCCTTGGGCGACGGGCCGTAGGGGTTTTCATTGGTGTTGAGCTTGACCAGCTTGGTCAGCTTCGGTTGTTCGCCAGGCACGTAGGGCACGAGGTCCTTGACGAAGGGACTCCAGAATTTGCTCATGTCTCAGTTCCCCTCTTCAAGGATGCGGTATTCAGCACTGCGGGCGTGGGCACTCAGGGATTCACCACGAGCCAGCACCGAGGCGGTCTTGCCGAGCTCGGACGCACCCTGCGGTGAGCAGAAGATGATCGACGAACGCTTCTGGAAATCGTACACGCCCAGTGGCGATGAGAAACGCGCGGTGCCGGAGGTCGGCAGCACGTGGTTCGGGCCTGCGCAATAGTCACCCAGCGCTTCGCTGGTGTGGCGCCCCATGAAGATCGCACCGGCGTGGCGAATCGATGGCAACCAGGCTTGTGGGTCGACCACGGACAACTCCAAGTGCTCCGGCGCGATACGGTTGGCCACTTCGATGGCTTGCTCCATGTCGCGCACCAGGATCAGCGCGCCACGGCCATTGATCGATTTCTCGATGATCTCGGCACGCTCCATGGTCGGCAGCAGCTTATTGATACTCGCGGCAACGTTGTCGAGGAACTCGGCGTCCGGGCTGACCAGGATCGCTTGAGCGTCTTCGTCGTGCTCGGCCTGGGAGAACAGGTCCATGGCGATCCAGTCCGGATCGGTCTGGCCGTCACATACCACGAGGATTTCCGATGGGCCGGCGATCATGTCGATACCGACCTGGCCAAACACGTGACGCTTGGCGGTGGCGACGTAGATGTTGCCGGGACCAACCACCTTATCGACCTTCGGCACGCTTTCGGTGCCATAGGCCAGGGCGGCAACGGCTTGCGCGCCACCGATGGTGAAAACGCGGTCGACGCCGGCAATGCAGGCGGCGGCCAATACTAGCTCGTTGATTTCACCGCGCGGTGTTGGCACGACCATGACAACTTCGGTCACGCCCGCCACTTTGGCCGGGATCGCGTTCATCAATACCGACGATGGGTACGACGCCTTACCGCCCGGCACGTAAAGGCCGGCGCGGTCCAGTGGCGTGACCTTCTGGCCCAGTACAGTGCCGTCTGCCTCGGTGTAGCTCCAGGAGTCTTGCTTCTGCTTTTCGTGATAGCTGCGCACCCGCGTTGCCGCCACTTCCAGGGCTTCTCGCTGTGGCGCGGTGATACGCGTCAGCGCCAACTCCAGGCGTTCGCGGGGCAGGATCAGGTCGGACATGGACTTGACGTCCAGCCCGTCAAACTGGCGAGTGAAGTCCACCAACGCCGCATCGCCGCGCTCGCGAACAGCCTTGATGATGTCGAGCACCCGCACGTTGACCGAGTCGTCGGACACGCTTTCCCAGCTCAGCAGATGATCCAGATGATGGGCGAAATCCGGATCGGCAGCGTTGAGTCGGGCAATTGCAGTGGACGTGGTCATAGCGAGGGCCTCATTGGATTGGCAAAAACTCACGCGCCCGAAGGTGCGCTGACGTTCAATAACGAAGCGCGTTGGTACTGTGGTTGTGCCAGGCAAGGCGCGGGACGCTGGTAAGGGTTGTTTCCTTACCAAGTCCCGCAACGCAGCATGGCGCAACCACAGTGCCAACCCGCAGGGCCTTACCTAAAAGGCAGACTGCTACGCGTCGCTAATTATTGAAAAAGAATCTTCTACTAACATAAGTTGCCTTTTGGGGTAAGGCGCGATTCGTTATTGAACGTCAGCGCACCTTCCCAGCAGTCGATCCGCTTGGGCACCTGAGAACTCTGGCTATGAGGCGGATAGACGGGCGCAGCCTTTCAGCTACGCGGGTAAGTCAACCGCGGTGTCGCGACTCCACTGCTTTGCGCAGGGTGTCGATCAACGCCTGGATACGGGCGTGCTGCATCTTCATCGACGCTTTGTTTACGACCAGGCGAGAGCTGATATCGGCAATGAATTCCTGGGGCTCGAGGCCGTTGGCACGCAGGGTGTTGCCGGTGTCGACCACGTCGATGATTTTGTCGGCCAGGCCGATCAGCGGCGCCAACTCCATCGAGCCGTAGAGCTTGATGATGTCGACCTGACGGCCTTGTTCGGCGTAGTAGCGCTTGGCAACGTTGACGAACTTAGTGGCCACGCGCAGGCGGCCCTTGGGCTCGACGTCACCGACGCGCCCGGCGGTCATCAGCTTGCACAGCGCAATACGCAGGTCCAACGGCTCGTACAGGCCCTGGCCACCGTATTCCATCAGCACGTCTTTACCGGCGACACCCAAGTCGGCCGCGCCATGTTCAACATAGGTCGGCACGTCAGTAGCCCGCACGATCAACAGGCGAACATCGTCCTGGGTCGTGGGAATGATCAGCTTGCGGCTCTTGTCCGGATTTTCGGTCGGCACGATGCCCGCTTCAGCCAGAAGCGGCAACGTGTCGTCAAGGATACGGCCCTTGGACAGTGCGATGGTCAACATGGAAGCGTCAGTCCTTCATCTGGCTATTGCTGTCCGGGCACAAACGGCGCCAGACACAGATCGAGGCCATTACAGCCTCGATTTGAAACAAATTCAGCATACCGCCTATTCAGCGGCAATCATCTTGTAGTGAGCGGGCTTGCCCCGCTCACTACAAGCCCGGAACTAGCCCGGTACGCGGCGGATTTTAGCGCCGAGCATCTGCAGTTTTTCTTCGATGCACTCGTAGCCACGATCTATGTGGTAGATGCGGTCGATCAGAGTGTCGCCTTCAGCAATCAGCGCCGAGATCACCAGGCTCGCCGAAGCCCGCAGGTCAGTCGCCATGACTGGCGCGCCCTTGAGTTTCTCGGTACCGGTAACGATGGCGGTGTTGCCTTCAACCTGGATCTTGGCGCCCATGCGGTGCAGTTCATACACGTGCATGAAGCGGTTTTCGAAGATGGTCTCGATCACGGCACCGGTGCCTTCAGCAATGGCGTTCAAGGAGATGAACTGCGCTTGCATGTCGGTCGGGAACGCCGGGTACGGAGCGGTACGTACGTTGACGGCCTTAGGACGCTTGCCGTGCATGTTCAGCTCGATCCAGTCTTCACCGGTGGTGATTTCTGCGCCAGCTTCGCGCAGTTTTTCCAGGACCGCTTCCAGGATGGTCGGATCGGTGTCCTTGACCTTGACGCGGCCACCGGTAACAGCAGCAGCAACCAGGTAGGTACCGGTTTCGATGCGGTCCGGCATGACCTTGTAGGTGGTCGTGTGCAGGCGCTCAACACCGTCAATGGTGATGGTATCAGTGCCGGCGCCGGAGACCTTGGCACCCATAGCGTTCAGGAAGTTCGCCAGGTCGACGACTTCAGGCTCACGGGCGGCGTTTTGCAGCACGCTACGGCCTTTGGCCAGGGCTGCGGCCATCATGATGTTCTCGGTACCGGTCACACTGACGGTATCAAAGAAGAAGCTGGCGCCACGCAGGCCTCCTTCAGGCGCCTTGGCCTTGATGTAGCCGCCTTCGACGTCGATGGTCGCGCCCATGGCTTCGAGGCCACGGATGTGCAGGTCGACCGGACGCGAACCAATGGCGCAACCACCAGGCAATGCCACTTCAGCTTCGCCGAAACGGGCAACCATCGGGCCGAGCACCAGGATCGACGCACGCATGGTTTTCACCAACTCGTACGGGGCGATCAGGGTCTTGATGGTGCGTGGGTCGATTTCGACGGACAGCTTCTCGTCGATCACCGGCTCGATGCCCATGCGACCGAACAGTTCGATCATCGTGGTGATGTCGTGCAGGTGTGGCAGGTTGGCCACGGTGACCGGGCCATCGCACAGCAGGGTCGCTGCCAGGATCGGCAAGGCGGAGTTTTTTGCACCGGAGATGCGGATCTCGCCATCAAGACGGGCACCGCCGGTAATAATCAATTTATCCATAAGAATCTCGACGCCTTGGGGGCTCAGGTGCGCTCGGCCCAGGCCGCGCGGCTGAAAAATTTCATAGTGACCGCATGGATGCTGCCATCGGTGATCCACGGGTTCAAATGGGCATAGATCTGCTGCTGACGCTTGACCGGGCTAAGTGCCGCCAGTTCATCGCTAATCACATTCAGCTGGAAGTTGCAGCCTTCGCCTTCGACTTCAACACTCGTTTCGGGCAGCTTTCCTTCAAGGAAGCTTTTAACTTCTAGGGCCTGCATGATCAACCTCTATCGGCGCCCAGTGCGCGCGGGTCGCACATCATACAAAAAAGCCCCGCGCCTGCGAACCCCGCATAGCAGGACTCTGACGGGGGGCTTCTCTAATAATGTGTATTAAGGATGCGCCAACAACTCGGTCAGCTCGGAAACTTCGGCAATTTCGCGCATGTCTTCGGGCATCGCACGGATGCTAAACGGCTTATTAACCGCTTCGGCGTCACGCATAAAGCACAACAGCAGCGACAAACCAACGCTGCTGGACTTGGTCACACCCGAACAATCCAGCACCAGTGCAGGCGCAGCGCTGGTGTTGATCAGTGCCTGGCCCTGCTTGCGCAGGTCAGGCCCGGTGCGGTAATCCAGCACGCCGCTGATGAAGAGCTCGCCGGCGTCGCCGAGACGAACAGCCGACTCGGTCATTGTGCGGGCGTCCCGGCAGTTTTATCGGTTTCTTCCTTGGCCTTGGCCACTTCACCGGCCCAACCATTGATGGTTTTGTCCAGGTCATTGCCATTGCGTTGCATGGCATCAGAGAACTGATCACGGAATAGCTTGCCGATGTTGATGCCATTGATGATCACGTTCCGCAGCTTCCACTCGCCGTTGACCTTCTCCAGCGTGTACTGCACAGGGTAGACAGCGCCATTGTTGCCCTTGACGCTCATGTTCACGCTGGTGCGATCACCTGATTCATCCCCGGCTGGAGCGACGGTAATACCCTGGTTGTTGTACTCAAGCAGCGCGTTACCGTAGAACTGGAACAGGCCTTTCTTGAAGTTTTCCTGAAAGGTCTGCATCTGCGCCGGGGTAGCCTTGCGCGAGTACTTGACCGTCATGATGCTGCGGGAAATGCCTTCGGCATCCACAACAGGACCGACAATAGTATTGAGCGCGCTGTAGAACTGACTTGGATCTTGTTTGTACTTTTCTTTGTTGGCCGACAGGTCAGCCAACATCTTGTTGGTTGTGTCCTGCACCAATTCGTGCGCAGAACCTGCTGCGTTGGCCATCAACGGCAGCGCTGCAAGCAGTACCAGGAGGCCACGTCGCAAGGTAGAGATCATGTACAGATTCCTCATTTAGCGTCTTTATTGACCGTATTAAGCAGGAATTTACCGATCAGGTCTTCAAGCACCAGCGACGACTGTGTGTCGTGGATTGTCGAACCATCCTTGAGCAGAGCTGATTCCCCGCCCACGCTGACACCGATGTATTTCTCGCCCAGCAAACCCGCAGTGAGGATAGATGCAGTGGAGTCAGTTGGCAGGTTATCCACCTTCTTATCCAGCTGCATGGTCACTCGCCCGGTGAAGCTGTCGCGGTCCAGATCGATTGCCGTGACCTTGCCGATGGTCACACCGGCCATGGTCACTTTAGCTCTGACCGTCAAACCGGCGATATTGTCGAAGTACGCGTAAAGTTTATAAGTATCGGCGGTAGGGCTGGCCGAAAGGCCGCTGACTCGCAGGGCCAACAACAATAAAGCCAGGATGCCAGCCAGCAAGAAAAGGCCTACACCGATTTCCACAGTGCGGTTTTGCATCAGAAATCTCCAAACATCAAGGCGGTCAAAATGAAGTCAAGGCCCAGTACAGCCAGCGAGGCGTACACAACGGTCTTGGTGGTGGCGCGACTGATCCCCTCTGAAGTGGGCTCACAGTCGTAGCCTTGGAATACGGCGATCCAGGTCACTACAAAAGCGAAGACGATGCTCTTTATGATGCCGTTGAGCACGTCACCGCTGAAGGTGACGCTGTTTTGCATGTTGCCCCAGTAGGAGCCGTCATAGACGCCCAACCAGTCAACCGCGACCCACGAACCGCCCCATATACCCACCACGCTGAAAATCATCGCCAGCAGAGGCAGTGAAATGAAGCCGGCCCACAGGCGCGGCGCAACGATGTACTTGAGCGGGTCCACGCCGATCATTTCGAGGCTGGACAATTGCTCGGTGGACTTCATGTTGCCGATTTCGGCGGTCAACGCAGAACCCGCGCGGCCCGCAAACAGCAAGGCAGTGACCACCGGCCCCAGCTCGCGCAAGAGCGTCAGCGCGACCATCTGCCCAACGGCCTGCTCCGAACCGTAGCCGGAAAGGATATTGAACCCCTGCAACGCCAACACCATGCCGATGAAAATCCCGGAAACCACAATAATTACCAGGGACATCACGCCGACTGAGTGCAGTTGCTTGATCAACAGGCCAAAACCGCCGCCAATGCCACCACGGCCGAGCAAGGCGTGGAACAGGAAGATTGTCGAACGCCCCAGCACTTCGACCATATCGATGCCGGAGCGACCGAAAAGGCGCACCTTCTCGAGTAAAGATGTCTTGCGCATCAACGCTTCCCCAGAAGATCTGAGCGGTAATCCGTTGCCGGAAAGTGAAAAGGCACAGGGCCATCAGGGTCGCCGGTCATGAATTGGCGAATACGCGGATTGTCTGCATTCATCAGTTCTTCAGGCGTGCCCTGCCCCAGCACCTGGCCATCGCCTACTACATAGAGGTAATCGGCAATGCTCGCGGTTTCTGCAAGATCGTGGGAAACCACGATGCTGGTGATACCCAGCGCATCGTTGAGCAGGCGGATCAGACGCACCAGCACGCCCATGGCGATAGGGTCCTGGCCGACGAAAGGTTCGTCGTACATGAGGATCTGCGGGTCGAGGGCAATGGCGCGCGCCAGGGCGACCCGACGCTTCATGCCACCGGACAGTTCGTCGGGCATCAGGTCGGTGGCGCCGCGAAGGCCTACGGCCTGCAGTTTCAGCAACACGATGTCACGAATCATTTCGTCGGACAGCTGCGTGTGCACCCGCAGCGGAAAGGCCACATTCTCGAAAACATCGAGATCGGTGAACAATGCACCGCTCTGGAACAGCACACCCATGTGCTTGCGTGCGTCGAACAGATCGCTGCGCGACAATGTCGGCAGGTTCTGGCCGTTGACCCACACTTCACCGGCACTGGGCCGCAATTGCATGCCCATCAGGCGCAACAGGGTGGTCTTGCCACAACCGGAAGGCCCCATGATGCCCGTGACCTTGCCGCGCGGAATGCGGATATCGATGTTATTGAAGATGCTGCGCGTCCCGCGCTTGAAGGTCAGTCCCTTCAGCTCGACCGCGTAGGCGTTATCGGCACTCATCTAAACTCCTTGGGATGCAGCCTCTCACTCAGACACCATGCTTGCGACAAACGTTTGCAATGATTGTGCAATAGTTGACCATATGGGCTGGGCGGACCGAACTGGCGGCGAACTATATCACTGCTGGTACGAGGCGCCCAAGGCCGGAACAGCGCTTGTTCAGATTAAGGACAGGGAAAAAACGTTGCTTCAGATGAATCTCAAGCGCGTCGCGAACAAACCCTGACGAACTTGCGTGAGGGAATTGATCATTACCGTTATAATCGCCGACTTTTCGTCAGGCTATACGATTCCAGACATGAGCCAATCCAGCGACCTTATCCAATCCGCACAACGCACCATCCGCCTCGAGCTTGAAGCCGTAGAAGGCTTACTGGCCCATATCGACGCAGATTTCGTACGCGCTTGCGAGATGATTCTGGCCAGCAAGGGCCGCGTCGTCGTGGTCGGCATGGGCAAGTCAGGCCACGTCGGCAACAAGATCGCCGCCACCCTGGCCAGCACCGGGACCACTGCGTTTTTCGTACACCCGGCCGAAGCCAGTCATGGCGACATGGGCATGATCACCAAGGATGACATCATCCTGGCGCTGTCCAACTCCGGCACCACCAATGAAATAGTGACTCTTTTGCCACTGATCAAGCGCCTGGGCATCCAGATGATCAGTGTTACCGGCAACCCGGAATCAACGCTGGCCAAGGCCGCCGAAGTGAACCTTAACGTTCACGTGGCCCACGAGGCCTGCCCGCTGAACCTGGCACCAACCTCTTCCACCACCGCCGCGCTGGTCATGGGCGATGCCCTGGCCGTGGCACTGCTGGAAGCCCGCGGGTTTACCGCCGAAGACTTCGCATTTTCTCACCCAGGTGGTGCCTTGGGCCGCCGCCTGCTATTGAAAGTGGAAAACGTCATGCATTCGGGCGACGAACTGCCCCACGTCCAGCGCGGCACTTTGCTGAAGGACGCGCTGATGGAAATGACCCGCAAGGGCCTAGGTATGACCGTTATCCTCGAAGCCGACGGGCGCCTGGCCGGGGTCTTTACCGACGGCGACTTGCGCCGCACCCTGGACCGCACCATCGACATCCACACCGCCACCATCGATGCGGTGATGACACCCCACGGCAAGACCGCCCGCCCTGAAATGCTGGCAGCCGAAGCCTTGAAGATCATGGAGGACCATAAGATCGGCGCGCTGGTGGTGGTCAATAGCGACGACCGCCCGATTGGCGCCCTGAACATGCACGACTTGCTGCGTGCGGGAGTGATGTAAATGACCGACGACCTGTTGCAACGCGGCAAACACATCAAGCTGGCAATTTTCGACGTTGACGGCGTGCTGACCGATGGCCGCCTGTACTTCCTTGAAGACGGCAGCGAATTCAAGACGTTCAACACCCTAGACGGCCAGGGCATCAAGATGCTGATGGCGTCGGGTGTGCAAACGGCGATTATCAGCGGCAGGAAAACTCCAGTTGTGGAACGCCGCGCACAAAACCTGGGGATTCCTCACCTGTATCAGGGCCGCGAGGATAAACTGGTGGTTCTGGACGAGCTTCTTGGCCAACTCAACCTAAGCTATGAGCAGGTGGCCTACTTGGGCGATGACCTGCCAGACCTGCCGGTGATTCGCCGGGTGGGCCTGGGCATGGCCGTTGCCAATGCGGCAGGCTTTGTTCGCGAGAACGCCCATGGCATCACCACTGCACGTGGTGGTGAAGGTGCCGCCCGCGAGTTCTGCGAGCTGATCCTGCGCGCCCAAGGCAGCCTTGAAGCGGCCCATGCCGCCTACTTATAGAGCGTTTTATGCTGAGTAAAAAGATTCGCAACTTCCTGCTATTCGCAGTCATCGCCGCACTGTTCCTGGCGGTGGGCTACTGGAATATCAGCCCGGAGCGCTTTCTCGACCAGCCTGCTGCGCAGGTTGACGAGGGGGTTATCGACTATTACGCCACCAATGCCAAAAGCGTGCAGTTCCTGCCCGACGGCAAGGTGCAGTACGAGATGACCTCGGACAAGGTCGAGCACGTGAAAGCCAGCGAAGTTACCTTGCTGACCAACCCGGACATGAACATTTACCGCGGTACCGAGCTCCCATGGCACGTCACCAGCAAGCGTGGCGAGGTCAACCCGGACGGTACCGAGGTGGAACTGATCGACTCGGTGCGCGTTGCGCGCACTGACGATAAAAAACGTGAGACCGTGATTACCACCAGTCGCATGACCGTATTCCCGCAGAAGCAATATGCGCAGACCGAGCAAGACGTTAGAATCGACGGCGCTGGCGGTGTAACGACTGGCAAGGGAATGAAAGCGTATTTGAAAGAAAGCAGGATACACCTGCTATCGAACGTAAGAGGACAGTATGAGGCTCGTTAAAACTCTCCCTATTTTGCTCGGTCTGGGCGCAGCACTGGGAAGCGTGAGCGCCTGGGCTCTGCCGAACGATAGCCAGCAACCGATCCACATTTCGGCTGACGATGCGCAGCTGGATGACAAGCAAGGCGTTGCAACCTATACCGGCGGCGTGGTCATCACCCAAGGCTCGATGAAGATCACCGGTAACACGGTGACGCTGACTCGTACCCAAGCGGGCGATATCGACGTGGTCACTTCGGTGGGCAACCTGGCTTACTTCGAACAGAAGCAGTCGGCCACCGACACCGGCCCGATGAAGGGCTACGGCAAGACCATCCAGTACCATGCCCAGCAGAACCGCATTGTACTGATCGACCAGGCCAAGGTGCTCAGCCCCGATGGCAACTCCACGGAAGGTGAGAAAATCACCTATGACACCGTGAAACAGATCGCTAACGCCGGTCGTGCCAATGGCAACAAGGTCACCGCGCCTCGTCCACGCATCGACATGGTTATCCAGCCGAAGAAGAAGGCCGAGTAATGGCAACCCTCAAAGCCCAGCACCTGGCCAAGGCCTATAAAAGCCGTCAGGTCGTGCGCGACGTCAGCCTGTCGATCGACAGCGGCCAGATCGTCGGCTTGCTCGGCCCCAACGGCGCCGGCAAGACCACGTGCTTCTATATGATCGTCGGCCTGGTCCAGGCGGACCAGGGTCGCGTACTGATCGACGACCTGGACGTGAGCCACCAACCAATGCACGGCCGCGCCCGCGCCGGTATCGGCTATCTTCCGCAAGAAGCGTCGATCTTCCGCAAACTGTCGGTCGCCGATAACATCATGGCCATCCTCGAGACCCGCAAGGAACTCGACCGTGACGGTCGTCGCAAGGAGCTGGAAAGCCTGCTACAGGAATTCCACATCAACCATATCCGCGACAACCTCGGCATGAGCCTGTCCGGTGGTGAGCGCCGCCGCGTAGAAATCGCTCGCGCACTGGCCACTGCACCGAAATTCATCCTGTTGGACGAACCGTTTGCCGGCGTCGACCCGATATCGGTCGGCGACATCAAGCAGATCATCCACCACCTCAAGGCTAAGGGCATTGGCGTGCTGATCACTGACCACAACGTCCGTGAGACGCTCGATATCTGCGAAACCGCGTATATCGTCAACGATGGCCAACTGATCGCTGAAGGCGACTCCGCCACCATCCTGGCCAATGAACTGGTCAAGGAAGTGTACCTGGGTCACGAGTTCCGCCTGTAAACACCGTGGTGTCACGGCCCATTGCCAAGGTGCGCGGGAGCCAATGAAAACCTCTGGATTTTTATTGTTACCGCGCTCTAGGCAAAGCCCCCGCTATCAGGCATATAATTTGCTTATGTTTGGCGCTCACGCGCCCTGTCGTGGATGGCGCATTGCGCCGGCGAATAAGGTGTTAAGCCCCTGCCATGAAACCATCGCTAGTCCTGAGAATGGGCCAGCAGCTGACGATGACACCGCAGCTGCAACAGGCCATCCGCCTGCTCCAATTGTCGACCCTGGACCTGCAACAGGAAATCCAGGAGGCCCTGGAGTCCAATCCGATGCTCGAACGCCAGGAAGAAGGCGACGACTTCGATAATGCAGACCCGCTGGCCGATAACATCGAGCAAAAACCCAACCCCGATGTGCAGGAACCCTCCTACCAGGAAACCGCCCCAACGGTGGATAACCTCGAGGAAGGCGACTGGAACGAACGCATTCCCAACGAGCTTCCCGTCGACACCGCCTGGGAAGACGTCTACCAGACCAGCGCCAGCAGCCTGCCCAGCAATGACGATGACGAGTGGGATTTCACCACCCGCACCTCCGCCGGCGAAAGCCTGCAGAGCCACCTGCTGTGGCAACTGAACCTGGCGCCGATGTCGGACACCGATCGCCTGATCGCCGTGACCCTGATCGACTGCATCAATAACCAGGGCTACCTGGACGAGACGCTTGAGGAAATTCTCGAAGCATTCGACCCTGAACTGGATATCGAGCTGGACGAGATCGAAGCCGTCCTGCACCGCATCCAGCAGTTCGAACCCGCTGGCATCGGCGCGCGCTCCCTCAGTGAATGCCTGCTGCTGCAATTGCGCCAACTGCCCACCAAGACCCCCTGGCTCGCCGAGGCCCAGCGCCTGGTAACCGATTACATCGACATGCTGGGCAGTCGCGACTACAGCCAACTGATGCGCCGCATGAAGCTCAAGGAAGACGACCTGCGCCAGATCATTGAGCTGGTACAAAGCCTCAACCCGCGTCCTGGCTCGCAAATCGAGTCCAGCGAAGCCGAATACGTGATTCCTGACGTGATCGTGCGCAAGGATAACGAGCGCTGGCTGGTTGAACTGAACCAGGAGTCGGTGCCACGCCTGCGGGTCAACCCGCAATACGCCGGTTTTGTGCGTCGCGCTGACACCAGCGCCGATAACACCTTCATGCGCAACCAGTTGCAGGAAGCTCGCTGGTTTATCAAGAGCCTGCAAAGCCGCAACGAAACCCTGACGAAGGTGGCCACCCAGATCGTCGAACACCAGCGCGGCTTCCTGGAATACGGCGATGAGGCGATGAAACCGTTGGTACTGCATGACATCGCCGAGGCGGTTGGCATGCATGAATCGACGATTTCTCGGGTAACCACGCAAAAATTCATGCATACCCCACGGGGTATTTATGAACTGAAATACTTTTTCTCCAGCCACGTCAGCACCTCCGAAGGCGGTGAATGCTCGTCCACGGCGATTCGCGCGATCATCAAAAAACTGGTTGCCGCGGAAAATCAGAAAAAGCCATTGAGTGACAGTAAGATCGCTGGTTTACTGGAGGCACAAGGCATTCAGGTCGCCCGTCGAACCGTCGCCAAGTACCGCGAGTCCCTCGGGATCGCGCCTTCCAGCGAGCGTAAGCGTTTGATGTGACGGGCGGGCCACAGCGTTCCAGTGGCAGGCGCTTTCGCCTGTCGCTTTATGCACTGGCAACGAAGGAGAAGCTGTATGCAAGTCAACATCAGTGGACACCAGCTGGAAGTCACCAAACCCCTGCGTGAATACACCGAAAGCAAGCTGAACAAGCTTGCGGGGCATTTTGACAAGATCACCAACGTGCAGGTCATCATGGAGGTCGATAAGCTCAAGCAGAAAATCGAGGCCACCCTGCACGTACCGAATGCCAAGCTCGTCGCCAATGCTGAACATGAGGACATGTACGCGGCGATCGACTCGCTCTACGACAAGCTGGACCGCCAACTCATAAAGCATAAGGAAAAGAATCTGCACCTGATGCAAGGTACAGGTCGTTAACTCTCCCCCCATGATCCGACTTGAAACCATCCTGACCCCCGGCCGTTCCCTTGTGAACGTGCCGGGCGGCAGTAAAAAACGCGCCCTCGAACAAATTGCCAACCTGATCGGCCGTGAAGTGCCTGAACTGGAAACGCAAACTGTGTACGAGGCACTGATTGCTCGTGAAAAACTTGGCTCGACCGGTTTTGGTAATGGCATCGCTATTCCCCACTGCCGCCTCAAAGGCTGCGAGACGCCTGTCAGCGCCCTGCTGCACTTGGACCATCCCATCGATTTCGACGCCATCGATGGCGCCCCGGTCGACCTGCTGTTTGTTTTGCTGGTCCCGGAAGCTGCCACCGATGCACACCTGGAACTGCTTCGGCAGATCGCCAGCATGCTCGACCGCAAGGAAGTGCGCGACAAACTGCGCAGTGCCAGCAGTAATGAGGCGCTGTATCAGGTTGTACTGGACGAACAGAACGGGCAGTAATCATGCGCTTGATCATCGTCAGCGGCCGTTCCGGCTCAGGTAAAAGCACCGCCCTCAACGTCCTTGAGGACAGCGGTTTCTACTGCATCGACAATTTGCCTGCCGGCTTGCTGCCGGAATTGGCGGAACGCGCGTTGATCCATACCGAACTGGCGCAACCCCTGGTCGCCGTTTCGATAGATGCCCGCAACCTGCCCAGCCATCTTGAGCGATTTCCGCAATTGCTCGAGGAAGTGCGCGCCAAGCACATTCATTGCGATGTGCTGTACCTGGATGCCGACGAAGAGACACTGCTCAAGCGTTTCTCCGAAACACGCCGACGCCACCCCCTCAGCAGCCCCCACCGCTCCTTGGCCGAGGCCATCGAGGACGAAACCAAGCTGCTGGGACCGATCATTGACCTCGCCGACCTCAAGATCAACACCACCAGCCTTAACCTGTACCAGTTGCGCGATGCCATCAAGCTGCGTCTGTTGAACCAGCCGGAGCCAGGCACGGCGTTTCTCGTGGAGTCGTTTGGTTTCAAGCGCGGAATGCCGGTAGATGCAGACTTGGTGTTTGATGTGCGCTGCCTGCCGAACCCCTACTGGAAGCCGGAACTGCGCGAACAATCCGGGCTGGATCAACCTGTTGCCGACTACCTGGCTGCGCAACCGGATGTTGAGGAGATGTTCCAGGACATTTCCAGCTACCTGCTCAAATGGTTGCCACGCTTTGCAGCAAGCAATCGTGCCTATGTCACCATTGCCATTGGCTGCACCGGCGGCCACCACCGCTCCGTCTACCTGACCGAACGCTTGGGCCAGGTGCTGCAAAAAACCCTCAAGAACGTTCAGGTCCGCCACCGCGACCTTAGCTGAAAGGAACACCTGCGCGATGCCCGCTCTGGAAATTGAAATCATCAACAAGCTCGGCCTTCACGCCCGAGCTTCGGCCAAATTCGTGGGTGTGGCTGGGCAGTTTCCCTGCCAGATACGGGCCGGGCGCACGCCGGAATCCATGGTCGATGGCAAAAGCATCATGGCAATGATGATGTTGGCGGCCGGCAAGGGCACCAAGATTCACTTGAAGACAGAAGGCGAGCAAGAGCAGGAAGCGATGGACGCGCTGGTTGCGATGATCAATAACTACTTTGATGAAGGCGAATAACCCTTTGTAAGCGCCCAGTTTGCTGGGCTCCGACAAAGGGAGCGGGCATTAGCCTAAAGCCGTATCCATCACCATCATCAGGCAAAAACCGGTGCACAACCCCAGACTGGCGAGTTTTTCGTGACCATTGCGTCGCGATTCAGGGATGACTTCGTGAGTCACCACCAATAGCATCGCGCCAGCAGCCAAGGCCAGGCCCAAAGGCAACAGTACCTCGGCCAGGCTCACCAACCAGGCGCAGAGCACAGCAAACACCGGCTCCACCAAGCCTGACGCAGCACCGATCATAAAAGCCTTGACCCGCGACATCCCTGCCCCGGCCAACACCAGCGCGATCACGAGGCCTTCAGGCACATCCTGCAAGGCGATGCCCATGGCCAGGCTATTGGCCTCCGGCATGCCGCCACCGGCGGAGACGCCGACCGCCATGCCTTCGGGGATGTTGTGGGCGATGATAGCAAACACAAACAGCCAGATGCGCGGCGGGATTACCGGTTTGTCCGGCGTGCCGACGAGCATTTCCGGGCTCGCGCCGGAAACCTTGCGGTCAACCAGGTATAGCCCGAACGCCCCAAGCATAATGCCCAAGCTGATCAAGCCACTGGCCTCCCAGGGCGACAATCCCAAGCTTTCAGCCGCGGCAATGCCTGGCACGATCAGCGAAAACGCCGTCGCAGCGAGCATCACCCCTGCCCCAAAGCCCAGCAGTGTATCGCTCAACGCCACCGGCATCCGCCGAATGACCAGCACAGGCACCGCGCCGAGCGCCGTGCCGAGTGCGCAGATGGACCCGCCCTGCAGGGCGCGCAGAATGCGCGGCTCCAAGTCAAGCCAGGCCAGCCCGTGGGCCACCAGCAATGCAGTACCTGCCAATAGCAGCAGCGAGCCAAGTGCATAACGAAACATCCGCCCGCTGCTGATCGCCAGTGTGTCAGTGCGCATAGTCGGCCTTAGATCTTGTTATAGGGGTGGATGTCAGGCCACAGCGGCCTGATAGCGTGCGGCGACTTCAGGCCAGTTAATGACACTGTAGAACGCATTGATGTATTCCGGGCGACGGTTCTGATAAAGCAGGTAGTAGGCGTGCTCCCAGACGTCAAGGCCGAGGATCGGCGTATTACCGCTCATCAGGGGGCTGTCCTGATTGCCGCTGCTTTCCACCACCAGGTTCTTTTGCGGGGTGACGCTCAGCCAGGCCCAGCCGCTACCGAAGCGCGTCAACGCGGCTTTGGTGAAAGCATCCTTGAAGCTGTCGAAACCGCCCAGTTGTTCCTCGATCGCTTTGCCCAGTGCGCCCTCGGGCTTACCACCACCTTTGGGCGACATCACGGCCCAGAACAGCGAGTGGTTGGCGTGGCCGCCGCCTTGGTTAATCACGGCTGCACGAAGTTTTTCCGGCAACTGCTGCACGCTGGATACCAGTTTTTCAACCGGCCAGCCCGCAAACTCAGTGCCCTCAACTGCGGCATTAAGGTTGTTGATATAGGTCTGGTGGTGCTTGGTGTAATGGATCTCCATGGTTTGCGCATCGATATGCGGTTCCAAGGCGTCGTAGGCGTAAGGCAATGCAGGCAAGGTGTAGGTCATATCAATGTGCTCCGTAATGAGGAGTGGTCGGCTGCGCCGCAGTACCGCCCAGCAAGCGATGGGTACGCGGGTACTCACCGTGATCGCTGATGAAGTTCAGTAGCTCGACGTAGGTCTTGCTGCTCTGGCGCAGGGCCGCTTCCCGCAATTGCGGGCTCAGACGCGAGTCCTGCATGGTCTGCAAAAGACGCTGGTGAATAGCGCAAAGGTATTCCGCGCTTTCTTCCGGCTGGTTCAGGCGCAGGTGCAAGTCCGCCAGGTTGTGATGAGAAATGACGCTCGCCGCCACTGCTTCGTCGGCATCCGCCCAGCGCTCGAACAGCACTTGAGCCAAGGCCAGGGCTTGCAAATAGGCCTCGCGAGCGTCAACCAACTCGCCCGCCATAAAGCAGCGATTGGCCCGTTCGATCGTGCGTTTCCAGTGCTCCATGGTGAGCCTCCAAAGCAGGGTCGGTGATTACACGCCGCCGGCCGTCAGCTTTTCCGGATCCAGCAGGACTTCCAGTTGGCTGCGCGGCAGGTCGGTGTGCTCGAGGGCGACATCAATCACCGGACGGCCTTGCTGATACGCCTTCTTGGCAATTTCAGCGGCCTTTTGGTAACCGATGATCGGGTTGAGTGCGGTGACCAAAATCGGGTTGCGCGACAGCGCTTCCTTGAGCTTGGCTTCATTGACCTTGAAGCTGGCGATGGCCTTGTCCGCCAGTAGACGGCTGGAATTGGCCAGCAATTCGAGGCTGCTGAGCAGGTTCTGGGCGATGATAGGCAGCATCACATTCAGCTCGAAGTTGCCCGATTGACCAGCGATGGTGATCACTGTGTCATTACCGATGACCTGCGCGGCGACCATGGCCGTCGCTTCCGGGATCACTGGGTTGACCTTGCCAGGCATGATCGAAGAGCCAGGCTGCAGGCCTTCCAGTTCGATTTCACCAAGGCCTGCGAGCGGGCCGGAGTTCATCCAGCGCAGGTCGTTGGCGATTTTCATCAACGACACGGCAGTGGTTTTCAACTGGCCGGAAACGGCGACGGCGGTGTCCTGGGAGCCGATCAGCGCGAACAGGTTTTTGCCTGGGGTGAATTTCACACCAGTCAGGCTGCTCAACTGCTGGCTGAATCGCGCAGCGAATTGCGGGTGTGCGTTGATCCCGGTGCCAACCGCTGTGCCGCCTTGGGCCAGAGCTTGCAGACTTGGTAGAAGGTCCTGCAAATGCGCGATATTAGCCTTGAGTTGCTGCGCCCAGCCATTGAGCACCTGGCTCATGCGCACCGGCATGGCATCCATTAAGTGAGTGCGGCCAGTCTTGATGAACGGGTGAACCTCTTCGGCCTTTTGCTCGATGACTTGAACGAGGTGCAACAGGGCCGGCAGTGTTTGCTCATGCAGCACCAATGCGGCGCTGACGTGGAGGGTGGTTGGAATGATGTCATTGCTGCTTTGACCGCAGTTCACGTGGTCATTGGGGTTGACCGGCTCGCCGAGCAAACGACTGGCGAGGGTGGCAATCACCTCGTTGGCATTCATGTTGGAACTGGTGCCGGAACCGGTCTGGAAAATATCCACCGGGAAATGCGGCATGAAATCGCCTTCCAGCAGGCCTTGGGCGGCATCGACAATAGCCTTGCCCTGCCCTGCGCTGATTTGTTCGAGGTCGACGTTAACCTTGGCTGCCGCAACCTTGGCCAAGATCAGGGCGCGAATGAATTGCGCCGGCATGCGTTGATGGCTGATCGGGAAGTTGTTTACCGCACGCTGGGTTTGAGCGCCATACAAGGCTTCGGCAGGCACTTGCAGCTCGCCCATGCTGTCGCGTTCGATACGGGTGTTACTCATCGTTAGATCCTTGCACGAGGTCGGAGTGAGAAATAGACGGCAGCAATTCGCAGGTCGCCAATTGCCAGGCAAAGGTTTGCCAGCGCTTGAGACGGCAGGCACATTGAGAAAGCTGTTCCAGGTCGCGCAGTGGACGCCAAGCCTGGTCCAGGCAAACGCAACGCCAGTGCCACGGCAGCGCTATATCGCTGGCGGTGTCGAGCAATAAGCGCAATGAGGTCTCAGCGATCGTCCAGGGATGGGTCGCGGTGCAGCACGCCAGGTATCGACCTTCGTTGAGGTAATGCTCGATCAGGCGAGGCTCATTTGGATCGAGTGCGCAGCGGATTTGACGACTCATCCAGCGCCAGCTTTCCAGATAAGGATCCTCATGCAGGACAGAACTCATGATCCACACTCGCTCGATAATGATATTCATTATTAAATGATATTAAGAATCAAAACAAGCGCACCAAAGGATTCGTCTCACGATGGAGTTACAAAAAAGGCGCGCCATCCGTGGGATGGCGCGCCTTTTTCAGGGACCGTTGAGGGGTTAGCTGCCGGCGACGGTCATCCGCTCGATCAGCACAGAACCTGTGCGAATGTTGCTGCGCAGTTCCAAATCATTACCCACGGCAACGATCTGCTTGAACATATCGCGCATGTTGCCAGCGATAGTCACTTCCTGAACGGCAAACTGAATCTCGCCGTTTTCTACCCAGAACCCCGCCGCGCCACGGGAGTAATCACCGGTGACCATGTTCAGGCCATGGCCCATCAATTCAGTGACTAGCAAGCCACGGCCCATGCGCCGCAGCAACGCCGCCTGGTCTTCATCGCCATGGGTGACAAACAGGTTGTGCACGCCACCGGAGTTCGCCGTGCTTGGCAGGCCGAGTTTACGGCCGGAGTATGTACCCAATACGTAGGAGACCAACTCGCCGTTCTCGACGAACGGCTTGGCATAAGTCGCCAGGCCATCACCATCGAACGACGTGCTGCCCATGGCACGCATCAGGTGCGGGCGTTCATCTATGGTCAGCCATTCGGGAAACAGCTTCTGGCCAATTGCACCTTCCAGGAACGAGGATTTGCGGTACAAGTTGCCACCGGAAATCGCCCCCAGGAAGCTGCCGAACAACCCACCGGCAAGTTCTGCTGAAAACAACACAGGCACTTCGCAGGTCGGCACCGGGCGCGCGCCCAGGCGACTCGCGGCACGCTGCGCAGCACGCTGCCCAATGCTCACCGGGTCCGCCAGCAAATCGCCCTGGCGATTCACGTCGTACCAGTAATCGCGCTGCATCTGCCCGTTGGCTTCGGCAATCATCACGCAGCTCAGGCTATGACGGGTGGACGTATAACCGCCGATAAAACCATGACTGTTGCCATACACGCGGCAACCCTGATGCGTACTCAACGTGGTGCCATCAGCATTCTTGATGCGGATATCGGCGTCGAACGCCGCCGCTTCACAGATCAATGCCTGTTCGATGGCTTGCTCGGGCGTGATGTCCCAGGCGTGGAACAGATCGAAATCCTGAAGGTCCTTGGCCATCAGGGCCTTATCGGCCAAACCCGAGCTTTCATCCTCCGAGGTGTGCTTGGCAATCGCCAACGCAGCCGCCACCGTTTCGCGAATCGCTTCCGAGCCACTTGCCGACGTACTGGCCGAACCTTTGCGCTGCCCGACATACAAGGTGATGCCAAACCCTTGATCGCGATTGAACTCAACGGTTTCCACTTCACGCTGGCGTACCGACGTCGACAGCCCCTGCTCCAGCGACACCGCCACCTCACAGGCACTGGCCCCCTGGCGCTTGGCCTCGGCAAGGATCTGCTCGACTTGTTCCTGCAGTGCCGGTAACGCTTGCGGACCGACGCTTTGGGCTGCACTCATGGTTTTCTCCACTCAAATTCTGCTTTCGGTTAAGGCCATCGAGCGACCGGGCCGGACAAGCGGCCCCCGACTGGTTATCATGGCGGCGTTTCTTTGCGGACTGCCACCATGGTTGATTCTTACGACGACTCCCTCGATGGGGAGAAAAGCAAAACCCAGGTCAAACGCGAGCTGCATGCTCTGGTTGACCTTGGCGAGCGCCTTACAACGCTCAAGAAAGATTTGATTGCAAAACTGCCTTTGACCGACGAAATGCGCCGGGCCTTGGCTGATGCGCCCAAGCACACCGCGAATATCGCGCGTAAACGGCACATCATGTTTATCGGCAAACTCATGCGCGATCAGGACACTGACGCCATTCTGGCTTTGCTTGATCAAACCGATGCCTCCACTCGCCAGTACAACGAACGCTTCCATAACCTGGAGCGTTGGCGTGACCGCTTGATCGCGGGCGATGACGCCGTGCTGGAGAAATTTGTGCTGGACTACCCGGACGCGGACCGCCAGCAACTGCGCTCCCTGATCCGTCAGGCCCAGCACGAGCAGGCGCATAACAAAGCGCCGGCCACCAGCCGTAAAATCTTCAAGTACATCCGAGAGCTGGACGAGACTCAACGCGGCCTGCGCTGATCCTCTTCCCCGGGTGGTGGTTTTCGCCACCCGAAGCTCCACCTTTCTTACGAGCCCGTGCCACCCACGGTGATCGCATCAATTTTCAGCGTTGGCTGCCCGACCCCCACCGGCACCGACTGCCCGTCCTTCCCGCACGTGCCCACGCCGCTGTCGAGCGACAGGTCGTTACCGACCATCGACACCTTGCTCATGGCTTCCGGACCGTTACCAATCAACGTTGCCCCTTTGACCGGCGCAGTAATCTTGCCGTCTTCGATCAGGTACGCCTCGCTGGTGGAGAACACGAACTTGCCGCTGGTGATGTCCACCTGGCCGCCACCGAGGTTGGCGCAGTAGATGCCGCGCTTCACCGAAGCGATGATTTCCGCCGGGTCGCTTTCGCCACCGAGCATGTAGGTGTTGGTCATGCGTGGCATCGGCAGGTGCGCGTAGGATTCGCGACGGCCGTTACCGGTGCGCGCCACGCCCATCAAGCGGGCGTTGAGCTTGTCTTGCATGTAGCCCTTGAGCACGCCGTTTTCGATCAGGGTGGTGCACTCGGTCGGCGTACCTTCGTCATCAACGCTCAGCGAGCCACGACGCCCGGCGAGGGTGCCGTCATCGACGATGGTGCACAGCTTGGAGGCAACCCTCTCGCCCATGCGACCGCTGTAGGCCGAACTGCCCTTGCGGTTGAAGTCACCTTCCAGCCCATGGCCGACCGCTTCGTGCAGCAGTACGCCGGACCAGCCCGACCCCAGCACCACCGGCAAGGTACCCGCCGGCGCCGGAATGGCTTCCAGGTTGACCAGCGCCTGGCGCAGGGCCTCACGGGCATAGCCCATGGCACGGTCGTCGCTGAGGAAGTAGCGGTAATCGGTACGCCCGCCGCCGCCATGGCCACCGCGCTCGCGGCGACCGTTCTGCTCTACGATCACACTCACATTGAAGCGCACCAGCGGCCGTACATCCGCCGCCAGGCCGCCGTCGGTGGATGCCACCAGAATGCGTTCCCACACACCGGCCATGCTCACGGTAACCTGTTGGATACGCGGATCGAGGGCGCGGGTGGCCACGTCGATACGCTTGAGCAGCTCGACCTTTTCCGCGCGACTGATGACCTCCAACGGGTTATCCGGCGCGTACAACTGCGCCACATCTTGAGTGCTGAACGCCTGAACCGTGCCATTTTGGCCAGCGCGGGAGATTGAGCGCGCAGCACGCGCCGCCAGGCCCAAGGCTTCCAGGGTGATCGCGTTGCTGTAGGCAAAGCCGGTTTTTTCACCGGATTGCGCACGCACGCCGACACCCTGGTCGAGATTGAAGCTGCCTTCCTTGACGATCCCGTCTTCCAGGGACCAGGACTCGGAGATCTGGCCCTGGAAATACAGGTCAGCCGCATCAATGCCCGGTCCGGCCAGATCGCCGAGCACGGTTTGCAAGCTTTCGATGGTCACGCCACCGGGTGCCAGGAGGTGTTCACTGACTGAGGACAACAACTCGCTCATAGGTATGGCCTTAAATTCATCGTTCCGAAGCAGGCCGCTGTGCGCCCTGCGAGAAAAAGCGCCGATGGCTGACCACCGGCATACGCGCCCTTATCGACGCCTGTTCACTGCTATCGCGCTCGGCAAGCAACACCGCTTCGCCTCTATCCTGTTGCGTCAGCACGCGCCCCCAAGGGTCGACAATGGCCGCGTGGCCATGGGTTTCCCGTGGTCCCGGGTGTACGCCACCCTGAGCCGCCGCCAGCAGGTAGCACTGGGTCTCGATGGCCCGTGCGCGAACCAGCACGTCCCAATGGGCCGCACCGGTCACTGCCGTAAACGCCGAAGGCGCCGTAATCAATTCAGCCCCCGCCGCGCGCAACTCGCTGTAGAGCTCTGGGAAGCGCAAGTCGTAACACACCGTCAAGCCCAAACGGCCGACGGGCGTATCTGCCACCACCACATTCCCCCCGAAAGCATAGTCGTCGGATTCACGGTAACGACCGCGAGCATCAGCGACATCCACATCGAAAAGGTGCAGCTTGTCGTAACGGGCAACGATTTCGCCGCGATCATCAACCAGCAGTGAGCAGGCGTTGGACTTGGCGTGCGGTTGGTCCTCTGGCGGCAACGGCAAAGTGCCTGCCACTATCCATAAGGTGAGGTCGCGGGCGGTCTGTTTCAACCACGGGAGGATCGGACCTTCGCTCAGCGCCTCGGCGCGGCCGATATCAGCTACATCGCGACGCCCCATGGCGGCGAAGTTTTCCGGCAGCACCGCCAGCTTCGCCCCACCCGCCGCCGCCTGCTCCAGCAAGCGCCGGGCCTGGGCCAGGTTGGCCAGCACATCGCTCTGGCTGACCATTTGAATTACCGCAAAGGACATGGGCCGACACTCCAGAAAAGGCATGCGACCATGCTACTCCACAGGCTCTCAGTTTGGTTTTTCAAATGGCTTGTCGAAGGTGATTTTCGGGTCCTTCCACGGCCCTTCGACCTTGTATTGCACGCTCGCGAAGCGTGCAACACGATCACCAATCAGCTTGTCGATCAGGAACAGCGCGCCACCAATGGCGGGCGCCCCCACGATCAGCGCCGCGATCGGCAGGTTATTGGTAACCGGCAGGGTGACCAGCAGCTTGGCGTCGACACGGTCTGCTACCATGTCCAGGGTGCCGTTGAGCTCCAGGTTGGTAGAAGGCCCGGTCATGGTGATCGGTTCACGGGTTACGAATACACCGTTACTCGCCGCCAACAAACCTTTGACTCGGTCATAGCTCAAGCCCTTGCCGAGCAAGTCCGAGAAGTCCAGACGCAACCGGCGCCCGATGGAGTTGAAGTTCAGCAGGCCGAACACCCGCAGGGCCTGGGCGCCACCCTCCACTTCCACGAACTGACCGTTGCGCAAAGCCGCATCCAAGCTGCCGGAGAAGCGCTTAGGCCCGACATAGGCCGGCGAACCAGGCCAGCGACCATCCACATCCAAGTGAAAATCATGGCTGGTGACGGTGGGAGCATAGCCCCAACCTTTGAGCACATCGGCGATATTCTTACCGTCCAAACGGCCCTTGTACCAACTGCTGCTGTCGCCCGCCGCCCCCTCCCAACCACCGGCCCCCTTGAGCTGCATACCCTTGAGGCCCAGGTCCAGGTCATTGAAGACCAGGCCTTTGGCGGTCGGGCGGATGTTCAGCGACCAGGCGCCCACCAGTTCCGGGCCCTGGAACAGCTGATCAATGGAAATATCCAGCGCCGGAATATCCTTGGGATCGATACTTGCCAAAGGATCCGGCGCGTTTTCGTCCGCCTGCACCGTCGGATCCACCGCCGGCAGTTTCACATAGTGCAGGTTGATCGCAATCGGCGCGCCCTTGGCGTCAGGCAGGTTGACTGTGCCCTTGGCCTGCTGGCTGTCGAGCTGCAAGCCCCAGGCGGCCTGTTTGCGGTTGAGTTGCAGGTTGACCTGATCGAACTGGGTGCCCAGACCGGTGAGTTTGCCGACTTTGAAGTCGGCACTGCTCAGCAGTTGCTTGGCACTCCCCCCCGGGTCATTGCCGGCGTACTGGTTCACCAGCTTTTTCCACGGATCGATGTCCAGTTCCGAGAGCACACCACGAATGCGCAAACCCTTGGCACCCGGCAGCACGGCGCCCCCATCCCCGAGGAACAGTTCACCGCGGCCATCATTGAATCTGTCCGGTGGCGCAGCAAAGGTGAAGCTCGCCAGTTCGCCGTAATCGAACCAATAACGGCGCTCGGCGCCCTGCAAGGTCATGCGAAACACACTGTCACGCCCCTGGTTGGCTGGCATCCCGAACGGAGCGGGCAAATCCACCACCACACCTTTGAGGTTGGAACTGACCATCAGTTGGCTGTCCGCGCCGTCCAGGGTCAATTGCAGTTGGTAGGGAATATCGCCGGACACCGGCAGCGGTTGGCTGACTTTCAACCAGTCCGTCAGCCGCTTGACCGTCACCTGGCCCTTTGCAGCCACGCGGGTGCTGATGCTGCCCGGCTTGCCATCGGCGAAAATCTGCGCGGTGATCGGCCGGTCGAACGCTTGGGCCGTGATGTTCTGGCCACTGAGGCCTTTAGTGCTGTCAAAACGGAAATCACCCTTGAGTTGGGTCAGGTCCAGGGTCGGCTCAGCCAGTTGCAAGCGCGACTTATCGGTTTTGAAGTCCACCACGATTTTTGGATCGACACCCTTGGTCAACGGAATATCCAGGTCAAGGCTGCCTTGCAAGTCGCCCTCACCCTTCCATCCGGAGAACGTCGATGCGGTGCCAATCGGCGCTTCCTGGAGGATTTTCAGACCATCGCCCAAGCCACCGGCAAAATTACCGGTGAGCAACAGGTGACTGTCCTTGCCCGCAGGTGCGTGAGGGATATTGACGTAGATGTCCTTGACCTTCGTGTCGAGCAACTGGCCTTTGCTGGCCAGGATGCGCACACCGCTTTCCTCGACAAACACTTCACCATTGACCTTGCTCACATGCGGCCAGCCCGGCTGAAAGGCCAGTTCGGCGTCATGCACCTTGAAAAACAGGCTGATATTGCGCGAAGCCGGCAGCGCGTCGTGGTTCAGCGAACCCTGGTACTGGAAGAACCCTTGATCCACCGCGCCCTTGAGAATCGCCGTGCGCAACCATTCATCCAGCGCGGGGCTCAATACCGCCGGCAAGTATTTGGAGGTGAAGCGCCCATCACCCTCGACCATGCCGACGCGCAGGTCCATGTAGTCTTCCTGGCTGTGGTCAAAATGCAGGCGAATCAGGAAGTCAGCAGCCACCTTGCCCTCTTCGCCCAGCACCTTGATATAAGGGGCGATCAGGGTGAAGCCTTCTTTGTCCAGCTTCCACGTCAGGCGCGCATTGGCCTGGATGTAGTGCCACGGCTTGGCAAAGATCGGATCGAGGTGCAGGGAAAAGTCCTTGCTGTCCATGCGCAACTCGCCCTGGCCCAAGTCGCCGCTGATGCTGCCGGAGACGTTACGCGCGGCCGGCGCGCCAGAGTAGGCATCAAAACCAATGCGCTCGAGGTTGGCAGCGAAGCTGAGTTTTTGATCGGTAGTGTCTTGAGGGCGAAAATCCACCAGCACATTACGCAGCATGCCAGTGGCCTTGAGGTGCTCTACAGTCTTGGCGAACCCTTCCGGCAGCGGTGCCAGGGCGTTGAGCAGTGGCGTGATTGGCGTCAGGTCAAGGCGGTCGGCCTGCAGCTTCCAGACCTCCTGAGCCTTATCGGTGGCCTGGGTTTGCTGCAGTTGCACGCGCGACTCCCAGCGTGTTTCCCCCAGGTTCATCGCCAGTGAGTCGAACAGCACCTTGAGACCCGTGTCACTGCGTTGCAGGTAGGCGGTGAGCGCAAGGTTTTCGATATGCACGGGCTTGCGATCGGCGTAGCTGCCCTTGACCTGCGCAGAGTTCAGACGCGCCACCGCACTCTGTACGGTACCGTTGGCCCAGTTCAACCAGAATTCGCCACCGGCCTTGAACTGGGTGAGTTTCCACTGCTGGGTCAGCTTGGCAGGAATCCATTTGGCCCACTCGCTTTGCGGCAGGCTCAGATAGGCCTGGACTTCAGCGTCTTTCCACTGGCTGGCACGAATACGCGTGCGCAGACTCATGGCAAGGGGCTGGCCGTCCGGCAAGGTCAAGCGCGCGTCCAAGCGTTGGCGGGTGATGCCGGTATGCAAGCTGAGGCCGACATACGTCAGGGTCACTGGCGCATGGTCATACGGTTGCAACGTCACCTGGCTGTCGAGCAGCGACACACGCTTGACCAACTGCATGCGCTTGAGCAACTGCTCCGGGTCAAGCGGCTGGTCGTCCTGCAACGGCAGGCCTTGCAGGACCCATTTCCCGTCCTTGTCTTCCTTGGCACTGAGTTGCAGGCCACTGACTTGCAAGTGAGCAATGCGCACTTCGCGGGCCACAACGCTGGCCCAGATGTCCGGTACCACTTCAACCTGGTCCAGGCGCAAGCCACTGTTGCCCTCGCCCACCATCACATCATGGGCCAGCAATACCGGCGCGAAGCCGCTCCAGCGGCCTTCCAAGCTGCCGATGTGCACAGGCATGCCCACCGCGGCCTGGGCCTTGGCCTCGACATCCGCACGGTACTCGGCCACCAGCGGCGTCAATTCACGCCCCAGACTCACATACACCGCTGCCAATACCAGCAGTAAGGCACAAAGCCCAAGGCCCCAACGGGTCAAAGCGGCAAAAAAGCGTATCAGACGCTCCATGTCAGGCGACCCTCGAGGCGGTAGTCGGACAGCAGATCAAGGTCTGCCAGTCTCATAAAAAGAAAACGATTGGGGATCAGAGCAGCACCACGTCGTATTGTTCCTGGGAATACATGGTTTCAACCTGGAAGCGTATCGTGCGCCCGATAAACCCTTCCAGTTCGGCAACGTTGCCGGACTCTTCGTCCAGCAGCCGGTCCACCACTTTTTGGTTGGCTAGCACTCTATAACCTTCGGCCTGGTAGGCACGTGCCTCTCGTAGGATTTCGCGGAAAATCTCGTAGCAAACCGTTTCCGGGGTCTTCAATTTACCGCGTCCCTGGCAGCTGCTGCACGGCTCGCACAGCACCTGTTCAAGGCTTTCGCGGGTGCGCTTGCGGGTCATTTGCACCAGGCCCAACTCGGTAATGCCGATGATGTTGGTCTTGGCGTGATCGCGCTCCAACTGCTTCTCGAGGGTACGCAGCACCTGGCGCCGGTGCTCTTCATCTTCCATGTCGATGAAATCGATGATGATGATCCCGCCCAGGTTGCGCAGGCGCATCTGGCGGGCAATCGCGGTGGCCGCTTCGAGGTTGGTCTTGAAAATGGTTTCTTCAAGGTTGCGATGACCAACAAATGCGCCGGTGTTGACGTCGATGGTGGTCATGGCTTCTGCCGGGTCCACCACCAGGTAGCCGCCGGATTTGAGCGGTACCTTGCGTTCCAGGGCTTTCTGGATTTCGTCTTCGACGCCATACAGGTCGAAGATCGGCCGCTCGCCGGGGTAGTGTTCCAGGCGGTCGGCAATTTCCGGCATCAATTCGGCAACGAATTGCGTGGTGCGCTGGAAAGTTTCCCGCGAGTCGATGCGAATTTTCTCAATCTTGGGGCTGACCAAGTCGCGCAACGTGCGCAGGGCCAGGCCCAAGTCTTCATAAATAACGCTGGGCGCACTGATGGTCTTGATCTGGGCATCGATCTGGTCCCACAGGCGTCGCAGGTAGCGGATGTCCATGAGGATCTCATCGGCACCAGCGCCTTCAGCGGCGGTGCGCAGGATAAACCCACCGGCTTCCTTGATGCCCTCGGCTGCCACGCAGTCGCTGACCACCTTTTTCAGGCGCTCGCGCTCGGCTTCGTCCTCGATCTTCAGGGAAATGCCGACATGCGCGGTACGCGGCATGTACACAAGGTAACGCGACGGAATCGACAGCTGAGTGGTCAGGCGTGCGCCCTTCGAGCCGATGGGGTCCTTGGTGACTTGCACCACCAGGCTCTGCCCTTCATGCACCAGGGCGCTGATACTTTCGACCGCCGGGCCTTCGCGCAGGGAAATCTCGGAGGCATGGATAAACGCAGCTCGGTCCAGGCCGATATCGACAAATGCCGCCTGCATACCCGGCAATACCCGCACTACCTTGCCTTTGTAGATATTGCCGACGATCCCGCGCTTCTGGGTGCGCTCCACGTGCACTTCTTGCAGAACACCGTTCTCTACCACCGCCACGCGCGATTCCATCGGCGTGATATTGATCAGAATCTCTTCACTCATGGCTGGGTCTCGTTCAGGCGTTTTCACAATAGTGACCGGTCACTTAAGGCTGGGTGCGCAAATAAGGGCGTTCAGCGCGCGGTAAGGTTTTGCCAACAGGGTATGCCGAATTGGTCGAGCAGTTGCGCGGTTTCGCACACCGGCAGCCCTACCACGGCGGAATAACTGCCATTGAGGCCGGCGACAAACACCGAACCCAATCCTTGGATAGCATAGCTGCCTGCTTTGTCCTGAGATTCACCACTGTGCCAGTAGGTTGTAGCCTCCTCGACAGAAATCCCACGAAAAAGTACACGACTGCTGACACATCGGGTTTCGCAGCGCTGGCCGTCGGTAAGGGATATGGCGGTGAGCACTTCGTGTTCACGCCCCGACAGGGCCATCAACATCGCCAAGGCATCGGCCTGGTCCGTGGGTTTGCCGAGGATTAGGCCATCGACGATCACGGCAGTATCGGCCCCCAGCACACAGCCGCCAGCAGGGCGTTCAAGCGTAGCAAAACCCGCCGCTGCCTTGCCCCGCGCTAAACGCTCGACGTAGGAAACAGCAGACTCGTTTATAAGAGGGGTTTCATCAATCGCGGCGCTGACCACGGTGAAGGGCACACCGATCTGGGTCAGCAGTTCACGCCGCCTCGGTGAGCCCGAGGCCAGGTAAAGCGAATTCATTGCAGACTCTCCCTTTAGGGTTCGATAACCAGGCAGAGCCTCGCAATCCATTCAATTGATCTTATAGCGACGACGCAACCCACGCAGGCCGAAACTGATCCATGGCCACAGCAAGGCGCTGACCAGAGCCGGCAATACCAGCGCCAGGGTCGGCTGCCGGTTACCGGTCAAGGCGCTGAGCCACAGTTGAATAAGCTGCGCCAGGCCGAAGATAACCAGGATCACCAGGCACTGCTGCCACATCGGGAACATGCGCAGACGCTGCTGCAACGACAGCACCAGGAAAGTGATCAGGGTCAGGATCAACGCGTTCTGGCCCAGCAAGGTGCCATAGAGCACATCTTCCGCCAGGCCCAGGAACATGGCGGTGACCATACCGACTTTATACGGCAGGTTCAGCGACCAGAAAGCCAGCAGCAGCGCCAACCAGAGCGGGCGCAGGATTTCCATGAACTGTGGCAGCGGCGAAACGCTGAGCAGCAAACCGATGGCAAAAGTCAGCCAGACAATCCAGCCATTTTGCGAATGAGTACCGGCCATTATTCCTCCCTCTGCCGCGTGGTTGCCGGGGCGGTAGCCGCTGGGCGCGTAGCCGGAGCAGCAGATGGTTTGGTCGCGGCCGGTTTAACCGGGTGCGCCACTGGCTTGACGGGCGTGGCCACGGCCGGAGTCACCGCCGGCGTAGCCGGTGCGACAGCGGCAGGCTTAGGCGCGGTGGCCGGAATGATTGGCGCCGTGCCGTTCTTCTGGTCTTCCGCTTCCTGAGCCTGGGCGGCGTCGTTGGCACGCTCTTCCGGGGTGCGATTGTCGCTGAACACCAGCAGCAGGTAGCGACTGCGGTTCAAGGCGGCAGTTGGCACGGCACGCACAATGGCGAACGGCTGACCGGAATCGTGGATCACTTCCTTCACCGTCGCCACCGGATAACCCGCCGGGAAACGCTGACCCAGGCCGGAGCTGACCAACAGGTCGCCTTCCTTGATGTCGGCGGTATCGGCCACATGGCGCAGTTCCAGGCGCTCGGGGTTGCCGGTGCCGCTAGCAATCGCACGCAGGCCGTTGCGGTTGACCTGCACTGGAATGCTGTGGGTGGTGTCCGTCAGCAGCAATACCCGCGAAGTGTAGGGCATCAGCTCAACCACCTGGCCCATCAGGCCACGTGCATCAAGCACCGGCTGGCCGAGGACCACACCGTCGCGCTCACCTTTGTTGATGATGATGCGGTGGGTAAAGGGGTTGGGGTCCATGCCGATCAACTCGGCCACTTCGACCTTTTCGTTGACCAGCGCGGAGGAATTGAGCAACTCGCGCAGCCGAACGTTCTGTTCGGTGAGGGCCGCGAGCTTTTGCATGCGCCCCTGCAACAGCAGGTTTTCGGTCTTGAGTTTTTCGTTCTCGGCAACCAGCTCAGTGCGGCTGCCAAATTGGCTGGCCACGCCCTGGTACAGACGTTGCGGCAGGTCGGTGATCCAGTAAGCCTGCATCAACACCAGCGACATCTGGCTGCGCACGGGCTTAAGCAATGCGAAGCGGGCATCGACCACCATCAGCGCGACCGAAAGCACGACCAGCACCAACAGGCGCACGCCCAATGAGGGGCCTTTGGCGAAAAGCGGTTTAATAGGCCGCTCCTCCCAGACAAATGTTCTCTTTATTCATACGGCATCTAACCGGCCTGGATGCAGATTGAAGAAGATAAACGCCAACAGGCAGCACTGCAAAGTGCTGCCTGCGGGCGAAACATGGGCTTACCAGCAATGACTCATTCGCTGGAGAGCAGGTCCATGGTGTGTTTATCCATCATTTCCAGTGCACGGCCACCGCCACGGGCGACGCAGGTCAGCGGGTCTTCGGCGACGATCACCGGCAGGCCGGTTTCCTGGGCCAGCAGTTTGTCGAGATCGCGCAGCAACGCGCCACCACCGGTCAACACCAAGCCACGCTCGGCGATGTCGGAAGCCAATTCCGGCGGCGATTGCTCCAGGGCGCTCTTCACAGCCTGAACAATGGTGGCCAGGGACTCTTGCAGAGCTTCCAGCACTTCATTGGAGTTCAGAGTGAAAGCACGTGGAACGCCTTCGGCCAGGTTGCGACCGCGAACATCAACTTCGCGCACTTCGCCGCCCGGGTAAGCGGTACCGATTTCCTGCTTGATGCGCTCAGCAGTGGACTCACCAATCAGGCTGCCGTAGTTACGACGCACATAGGTGATGATCGCTTCGTCGAAACGGTCGCCGCCTACACGTACGGATTCGGCATACACCACACCGTTCAGGGAAATCAGGGCGATTTCAGTGGTACCACCACCGATATCCACCACCATCGAACCGCGGGCTTCTTCAACCGGCAGGCCGGCACCGATCGCAGCAGCCATTGGCTCTTCGATCAGGAACACTTCGCGGGCACCGGCGCCGAGGGCCGATTCACGGATGGCACGACGCTCAACCTGGGTGGACTTGCACGGAACGCAGATCAGCACACGAGGGCTGGGCTGCAGGAAACTGTTTTCATGAACCTTGTTGATGAAGTACTGCAGCATCTTCTCGCAGACACTGAAGTCAGCGATCACGCCGTCCTTCATCGGACGAATGGCGGCAATATTGCCGGGTGTGCGGCCGAGCATGCGCTTGGCCTCGGTGCCGACGGCAACGACACTTTTCTGATTACCATGGGTCCGAATGGCCACAACTGATGGCTCATTCAGGACGATACCGCGCTCGCGCACGTAAATAAGGGTGTTGGCAGTGCCCAGGTCAATGGAAAGATCGCTGGAAAACATGCCACGCAGTTTCTTGAACATGGGAAAGGGACCCTAGGCAACGCGTGGGTAAAAAAGTGCGGCAAACTCTAACAACGACAGGGATTTTGGGCAAGGCGCCAATGTGCTAAATTGGCCGACTTTCTGTGCACCAACCCCCACAATCGCGGCCGTAAGACCGTAGAAATGCGGTAGTGTTCCGACAATCTAACACACGGACAGCCTCCGTTCTGTTTTCCACTGGAGATTCCCATGACACTTGAACGCTCCGACGTGGAAAAAATCGCGCATCTGGCCTCGCTTGGCCTTAATGATGCCGATCTTCCACAGACCACCGCAGCCCTGAACAGTATTCTCGGGCTGGTCGACCAAATGCAGGCCGTGAATACCGACGGCATCGAGCCCCTGGCTCATCCACTGGAAGCCAGCCAGCGCCTGCGCGCAGACGTCGTGACCGAGCATAATAATCGCGAGGCTTACCAGTCCATCGCGCCAGCGGTCGAAAACGGCCTGTACCTGGTTCCGAAAGTCATCGACTAAAGGGAAAGAGCCTGCAATGCATCACATGACTCTGGCCGAGATCGCCCGCGGTCTCGCCGACAAAAAGTTTTCTTCCGAAGAGCTGACCAAGACCCTGCTTGCGCGTATCGCCGAGCTCGATCCAAAGGTTAACAGCTTCATCAGCCTCACCGAAGAGCTGGCCCTGAGCCAGGCCAAGGCTGCCGACGCACGTCGCGCCAACGGTGAAAATGGCGCGCTGCTGGGCGCACCTATTGCCCACAAGGACTTGTTCTGCACCCAGGGCATTCGCACCAGCTGCGGCTCGAAGATGCTCGACAACTTCAAGGCGCCCTACGACGCCACCGTGGTGTCCAAGCTGGCCGCCGCCGGCGCCGTGACCCTGGGCAAGACCAACATGGACGAATTCGCCATGGGGTCGGCCAACGAGTCGAGCTACTACGGCGCAGTGAAAAACCCCTGGAACCTGGACCACGTGCCCGGCGGTTCCTCCGGTGGTTCGGCTGCCGCAGTGGCTGCGCGCTTCCTGCCCGCCGCCACCGCCACCGATACTGGCGGCTCGATTCGCCAGCCGGCCGCGTTCACCAACCTCACCGGTTTGAAGCCGACGTACGGTCGCGTTTCCCGCTGGGGCATGATCGCCTACGCGTCCAGCCTCGATCAGGGTGGCCCGCTGGCACGCACGGCTGAAGACTGCGCGATTTTGTTACAAGGCATGGCGGGGTTCGATAAGCAGGACTCCACCAGCATCGATGAGCCCGTGCCGGACTACAGCGCCAGCCTGAACACCTCGCTCAAAGGCCTGCGCATCGGCGTGCCAAAGGAATACTTCAGCGCCGGCCTCGACCCGCGTATCGCGGAGCTGGTGCACAACAGCGTCAAGACGCTGGAAGGCCTCGGTGCAGTCATCAAGGAAATCAGCCTGCCGAACAACCAGCACGCGATTCCAGCGTACTACGTGATCGCCCCGGCAGAAGCGTCATCCAACCTGTCGCGCTTCGATGGCGTGCGCTTCGGCTACCGCTGCGAAAACCCGAAAGACCTCACCGACCTTTATAAGCGCTCGCGTGGCGAAGGCTTCGGTGCCGAAGTGCAACGCCGCATCATGGTCGGCGCCTACGCCCTGTCGGCTGGCTACTACGACGCGTACTACCTCAAGGCGCAGAAAATCCGTCGCCTGGTCAAGAACGACTTCATGGCAGCCTTTGAAGACGTCGACGTGATCCTCGGCCCAACCACGCCGAACCCGGCCTGGAAGATCGGCGCCAAGACCGGCGACCCGATCGCCGAGTACCTGGAAGACCTGTACACCATCACCGCCAACCTCGCGGGCTTGCCGGGCTTGTCCATGCCTGCCGGTTTCGTCGATGGCCTGCCGGTGGGCGTACAATTGCTCGCCCCGTATTTCCAGGAAGGCCGCCTGCTCAATGTGGCGCACCAGTACCAGTTGAACACCGACTGGCACACCCGCACCCCTACCGGCTTCTGAGGAGAACACTATGCAATGGGAAGTTGTGATCGGGCTGGAGATTCATACCCAGCTCGCCACCCAATCGAAGATTTTCTCCGGTAGCGCCACCACGTTCGGCTCCGAGCCCAACACCCAGGCCAGCCTGGTAGACCTGGGCATGCCCGGCGTACTGCCGGTGCTGAACCAGGAAGCGGTGCGCATGGCGGTGATGTTCGGCCTGGCGATTGACGCCGAGATCGGCCAGCACAACGTGTTCGCGCGCAAGAACTACTTTTACCCCGACCTGCCCAAGGGCTACCAGATCAGCCAGATGGAGTTGCCGATCGTCGGCAAGGGCCACCTGGACATACCTCTGGAAGACGGCACCATCAAGCGCGTCGGCGTCACCCGCGCCCACCTGGAAGAAGATGCCGGCAAGAGCCTGCACGAAGAATTCCCGGGCGCGACCGGTATCGACCTGAACCGTGCCGGTACGCCATTGCTGGAAATCGTCTCCGAACCGGACATGCGCAGCGCCAAGGAAGCCGTGGCCTACGTCAAGACGATCCACGCGCTGGTGCGCTACCTGGGCATCTGCGACGGCAACATGGCCGAAGGCTCGCTGCGCTGCGACTGCAACGTGTCGATCCGTCCTAAGGGCCAATCCGAGTACGGCACCCGCTGCGAGATCAAGAACGTCAACTCGTTCCGCTTCATCGAGAAGGCGATCAACAGCGAAGTGCGTCGCCAGATCGAACTGATCGAAGACGGCGGCAAGGTCATCCAGCAAACCCGCCTGTACGACCCGAACAAAGACGAAACCCGCGCCATGCGCAGCAAAGAGGAAGCCAACGACTACCGTTACTTCCCCGACCCGGACCTGTTGCCGGTGGTCATCGAGGATTCGTTCCTCAATGACGTGCGCGCCACCCTGCCGGAGCTGCCGCAGCAAAAGCGCGAGCGCTTCCAGGAGCAGTTCGGCCTGTCGGTCTACGATGCCAGCGTTTTGGCCTCCAGCCGCGAACAAGCCAACTACTTTGAAAAAGTCGTGAGCATTGCCGGTGACGCCAAGCTGGCGGCCAACTGGGTGATGGTTGAGCTGGGCAGCCTGCTGAACAAGCAGGGCCTGGAAATCGACGAAGCGCCGGTCTCCGCCGAGCAGCTGGGCGGCATGCTGCTGCGCATCAAGGACAACACCATCTCCGGCAAAATCGCCAAGACCGTGTTTGAAGCCATGGCCAGCGGTGAAGGCAGCGCGGACGAGATCATCGAGAAGCGTGGCCTCAAGCAAGTCACCGACAGCGGCGCGATCTCGGCCGTACTCGATGAAATGCTTGCGGCCAATGCCGAGCAGGTCGAGCAATACCGTGCGGCAGACGAAGCCAAGCGCGGCAAGATGTTCGGCTTCTTTGTGGGCCAGGCGATGAAAGCCTCCAAAGGCAAGGCCAACCCGCAACAGGTGAACGAGTTGCTGAAAAGCAAGCTTGAAGGCTGATAGCGATGAATGGTCCGGGCGCAGATTTCACTTCCAGCCCGGATACCCTGTGGGAGCTGGCTTGCCTGCGATTGCATCACCTCGGTGTTCTTGAGACACCGAGTCGTTTGCATCGCAGGCAAGCCAGCTCCCACATTTGTTATGGGGCATCTTGAAAATGAAGCGTCTACTTGGCCTACTGGCCTTGTTCTCTCTACTGGCCGGTTGCGCCAGCGGCGTCATCAACCCCAACGGCTATGACGAAACCGGCACCGCCTCCTATTACGGCGCCAAACACCACGGCAATAAGACTGCCAGCGGTGAACCCTTCAACCAATACGGCCTGACCGCCGCCCACCGGCGATTACCGTTCGGCACCCAGGTCAAGGTCACCAATCTCGACAACGACAAATCCGTGGTTGTCCGCATCAATGATCGCGGCCCGCACATCCGTGGGCGCTTGATCGATCTTTCACGCAAGGCTGCCGAGCAGTTGGGCATGATCAGCAGCGGTACAGCGCGAGTGCGCGTACAAGCCTTGAGCAACTGACGATGGAGGCCTGGCCATTTTCAGACTAATCGCCCTCTCGCCTTGGAGCCTGCTGGAATTGGTCAGCGGCCTCTTGCTGCTGATCATCGGCGCCGAAATCCTGGTGCGCGCCGCCGTGCGCCTGGCCGCAAGCCTCAAGGTACGGCCGCTGATCATCGGCCTGACGATTGTCGCCTTCGGCAGCAGCGCGCCACAGATGACCGTCAGCCTGCAGGCCACCCTGGCGGGCAATACGGACATCGCCGTGGGCAGCGTAATCGGCAGCAGCATCTTCAACATCCTAGTGACCCTGGGCCTGTCGGCGCTGATCATTCCGCTGCGAGTCTCGCGGCAGCTGGTGCGCCTGGACATCCCGGTGATGATCCTGGCCGGGCTGCTGGTGTTTACCCTGGCGGGCAATGAAGAACTTACCCCAACCGACGGCCTGTTGCTGCTCGTGGCCCTGGCCGCTTACCTCGGCGTTTTGCACTACCAGACCCGTCACTCTCGCCGCCCACGCACGCTGGATACAGTGGCCCGCGCCCCCTGGCTGAGCAGCGTGCTGCAGATGCTCAGCGGGTTGTTGATCCTGGTGCTGGCCGGGCATTTGCTGCTGGGCGCAGCGGTGGATGTGGCGGGCGATCTGGGCCTGTCGGAGCGCGTGATTGGCCTGACGCTGATCGGCGTCGGCACCTCGCTGCCGTGCCTGGCGACGTCGCTGATTGCCGCCCTGCGCGGGCAGCGGGAAATTGCCGTGGGCAACGTGATCGGCAGCAACCTGTTCAACCTGCTTGGCGTCTTGGGCTTGACCGCCGTGCTCGCCCCTTCGCCGCTGTCAGTATCGCCCAACGCTCTGAACTTCGACCTGCCGGTGATGCTGGCTGTCGTGGTCCTGTGCCTGCCGATGTTCTATACCGGCTACCGCCTGACTCGCGCCGAAGGCCTGGTGCTGCTGGGCCTATACCTGGCCTACGGGCTGCACGTGATGGCGTTCACCACCGGTATGCCCCTGGCCAACAAGCTTGAACACCTGATGGTGTTTTATGTCCTGCCAGTGCTGGTGGCTTTTCTGTTGTTCAGCACGCTGCGAGCCTGGCGCCGCCAACACAAGAGGGAATCGCAATGACCGATCAGAAAAAGCCCGGGGTTGAAATGCGTCGCCAGGTCATGGGCGATGTGTTCGTCGACCGCGCCCTGGGCAATGCCACTGAGTTCACCCAGCCGCTGCAGGACTTCGTCAACGAACATGCCTGGGGCAGTGTGTGGAACCGCGAAGGGTTATCGCTGAAAACCCGCAGCCTGATCACCCTCGCCGCCCTGACCGCGCTGAAGTGCCCGCAGGAACTCAAGGGCCACGTGCGGGGCGCACTGAATAATGGTTGCACGGTGGAAGAGATCCGCGAGGCGCTGCTGCATTGCGCGGTGTATGCCGGTGTGCCGGCGGCGATTGATGCGTTTCGGGCGGCGCAGGAAGTGATTGAGGCGTATCAGGCCGATAAGCAGTGACTGTCAGATAGCGGGCTTGCCTGCGATTGGCCCTGAACCACACCACCGATCTCAGATCCAACCACCGGCCTGCAACACAAAGATCCCGATATTCGTAGTCACCGCCGCTATCAGCGTGGTGATTACGATAATCGCCGCCGCCAATTCATGGTTACCGTCAGCTGCCCTCGCCATCACGAAGCTTGCAGCGGCAGTCGGTGCGCCGAAGTACAGGAACAGAATCCCCAACTCTGGCCCTCGGAAGCCAAGCCACCATGCCCCCAGCGTGGCGACGACCGGGAGCCAGACCATTTTCATCAAGCTCGCGCTCAACGCCATGTTGCCGCTCTTGCGCAGCGCCGCCAGGGACAACGTGCCGCCAATGCAGATCAACGCCAGTGGCAACGTAGTGTCTGCCAGGTACTGCAGGGATTTTTCCAGCCAGCCCGGCAGGCCGATCTGAAAATAGGCGAACGGCGCAGCCACGATCACACTGATGATCAGCGGGTTGGCCGCCACACTTTTGAAGATGCTCCATGGGTCGGACTTGATCACCGGGCTGTACACCGCCAGCACAATGGTCGACAGCGTGTTGTAGAACAGGATCACCAGCGCCGCGAGGATCGCACCGAGGGAGATGCCGTAGTCGCCGTACATACTGGCCGCCAGCGCCAGGCCGATCACCCCGTTGTTGCCGCGAAACGCGCCTTGGGTGTAGATGCCTCGGTCTTCACGCTTGCATCTAAAGATCGCCCAGCCCCAAGCCAGGGCAAAGCTGAGCAAGGTGGCGACGGAAAAGTAAATCAGCAAGCCCGGCTTGAGCGCCGAATGCAGGTCGGCATGCAGGATGCCGAGGAACAGCAACGCCGGCATGGTGACGTTGAACACCAGGGATGAAGCCGTGTGGATAAAGTTGTCGTTGATCCAGTTGATGCGCTTGAGCAGCACACCGAGGAATAGCATGGTAAACACCGGCGCGGTGATGGTGAGGGTGGTGAGGAAAATTGCCAGCATGCCGGGGAGAACCTTGGTGAGCGTCGTTAGGTGGCTAATGATAAGCCAGTGTGGGCCGCTTCGTCTGGTCTACCGCTTTCGCGAGCAAGCCCGCTCCCACATTTTGACCGCATTCCTCCAGCATGAGCGCGGTCGAATGTGGGAGCGGGCTTGCTCGCGAAGCTGGCGACTCGGTCTCAAGTAATAGGCGCAGGGTTAAACAAGGTGATGTCGTTATGCAGCTTGTGATGCTCGGCCCACGTCTGCTTTTTGCCGCTGGCCACATCCAGGTAGAAGTGAAACAACTCCCAACCCAACTCCTCGATGCTCGCGCGCCCAGTAGCAATACGCCCGGCGTCGATATCGATGAGGTCGGGCCAGCGCTGCGCCAGCTCCGTACGGGTCGACACCTTCACCACTGGCGCCATCGCCAGCCCATAAGGCGTGCCACGCCCGGTGGTGAACACATGCAGGTTCATCCCCGCCGCCAGTTGCAAGGTACCGCACACAAAGTCACTGGCCGGCGTGGCGCAAAAGATCAGGCCCTTGCCCTTGAAACGCTCGCCCGGGCCCAGCACACCATTAATTGCGCTGCTGCCGGATTTGACGATAGAGCCCAAGGACTTCTCGACGATGTTCGACAAGCCGCCCTTCTTGTTGCCCGGCGTGGTGTTGGCACTGCGATCCGCTTCGCCCTTGGCCAGGTAACGGTCGTACCAGTCCATTTCCCTGACCAGTTCCTGGGCAACTTCCTTGCTCTCTGCACGCGAAGTCAGCAGGTAGATGGCATCACGGACTTCAGTGACTTCGGAAAACATCACCGTCGCCCCCGCCCGCAACAGCAAATCCGAGGCGTAGCCCAGTGCCGGGTTGGCGGTGATGCCGGAAAATGCATCGCTGCCACCACACTGCATGCCCAGGATCAGCTCGGACGCCGGCACGGTTTCCCGGCGACGCTGGTCGAGTTTCTTCAAGCGCGTCTCGGCCAGCGCCATGATCTGCTCGATCATCTCGGTGAAACCGTGGCTGGAGTCCTGCAGCCGATACAGCCACGGCTCGCTGAGGTCAACGGAGCTGTCGTTATCGTGCATCACCTGCCCGGCCTGCAATTTCTCACAGCCCAGACTGATCACGAGTGCTTCGCCCCCCAGGTTCGGGTTGCGCGCCAGGTTGCGCACGGTACGGATCGGGATGTAGGCATCCGTCGCCGTGATCGCCACCCCGCAGCCGTAGCTGTGGGTCAGCGCCACTACGTCGTCGACATGTGGGTACCTGGGCAGCAACTCATCCTTGATGCGCTTGACCGCATGGTCCAGCACCCCGGTGACACACTGCACCGTAGTGGTGATGCCGAGGATATTGCGCGTGCCCACGGTGCCGTCGGCATTGCGGTATCCCTCGAACGTAAACCCTTCCAGCGGCGCCTGGGTCTCAGGCACCTCGGTGGACAGCGGCAAGCTGTCCAGCGGCGGCGCGGTCGGCATGCGCAGTTGATCTTCCTGCACCCAACTGCCGCGCGGAATCGGCGCCAAGGCGTAACCGATGGTCTGGCCGTAGCGAATTATCTGACCGCCTTCAGGGATATCTTCCAAGGTCACCTTGTGGCTCTGGGGGATGAAATCCACGGTCACCAGGCCATCCGGAAACTCCGTCCCGGCCGGTACACCCTGGTCATTGACCACGATCACCACGTTGTCGCGCTCGTGCAAACGAATCGAGCGCGGCGAGTCGGCATGTTCAATCAACTGCATTACATCGCCCCTCAGGAATGCGCTTCGGTAAGGTTGGTCAGCTCTGGGCCTTTGGCTGGTGGCTCTTTGAGTACCACACGCTTGATCGGACCGACGATGACCAGGTAGCTGAATACCGCCACCAGCGCGTTGGCGCCGACGAACACCAGGGCCCACTTGAACGAACCGGTGGTGGCGATGATGTAACCGATGACAATCGGGGTGGTGATCGACGCCAGGTTACCGAAGGTGTTGAACAAGCCGCCACTGAGGCCGGCGATTTGTTTCGGCGAAGTGTCGGACACTACCGCCCAACCCAGTGCGCCAACGCCTTTGCCGAAGAAGGCCAACGCCATGAAGCCCACGACCATCCACTCAACGTCAACGTAGTTACACGCGATGATACTGCTGGAGACCAACAGGCCGGCAATGATCGGCGCTTTGCGCGCGAACGTCAGGGAATGGCCCTTGCGCAGCAGGTAGTCGGAAATCACCCCACCGAGCACGCCACCGATAAACCCGCAGATCGCTGGCAACGAGGCGATGAAACCCGCCTTGAGGATGGTCATGCCACGGTCCTGCACCAGGTACACCGGGAACCACGTCAGGAAGAAATAAGTGATGCCGTTGATGCAGTACTGGCCCAAGTAGACGCCGAGCATCATGCGGTTGGTCAGCAGCTGGCGGATGTAATCCCACTTCGGACCGTCAGTTTTCTTGCCCTTGCCTTTGTCCTGATCCATATCGACCATCGCGCCGTTGGCGGCGATGTGATTGAGCTCTGCTTCGTTGATCAGCGGGTGCTGGCGCGGGCTGTGGATAACTTTCAGCCAGATCAGCGAGAAGGTAATGCCGATCACGCCCATCACGATAAACACGTGCTGCCAGCCAAAGCGGTAGACGATCCAGCCCATCAGTGGCGCGAACAACACAGTGGCAAAGTACTGCGCCGAGTTGAAGATCGCCGAGGCGGTACCGCGCTCAGCGGTAGGGAACCACGCTGCCACGATACGTGCGTTACCGGGGAAGGATGGCGCTTCGGCCAGGCCCACCATGAAGCGCAGCATAAACAGCGCAACAACGGCGGTGGAGACGCCGAACTCACCGACATAGCCTTGCAGCACGGTGAACAGTGACCAGGTGAAGATGCTCAGGGCATAGACTTTTTTCGAGCCGAAACGGTCCAGCAGCCAGCCGCCGGGGATTTGCCCGGCCACGTAGGCCCAACCGAATGCGGAGAAGATGTAACCGAGGGTGACCGCGTCGATACCGAGGTCTTTTTGCAGGCTGGAGCCTGCGATGGCGATGGTGGCCCGGTCGGCGTAGTTGATCGTGGTCACCAGGAACAGCATGAGCAGGATCAAATAGCGGACGTGGGTCGGCTTGGTCGCTTGCATGTAGAAGTACTCCCACTAATTATTTTTTTTGCGGGTAATGGTTTTCTGTTTTTTTGTTGGGGGAGCCAGCAGGCATCTGGCCCCCACCTGGTGTCGCGGTTACGAACCGATGTAGCTGGTCTTCACCACGGTGTAGAACTCTTGTGCATAGCGACCTTGCTCACGCGAACCATAGGATGAGCCCTTACGGCCACCGAATGGAACGTGATAATCCACACCCGCAGTTGGCAGGTTGACCATCACCATCCCGGCCTGGGAGTGGCGTTTGAAGTGGTTGGCGTACTTCAGCGAAGTAGTGGCAATGCCCGCCGACAAACCGAACTCGGTGTCGTTGGCCATGGCCAGCGCCGCTTCGTAGTCCGCCACGCGCACAACGTTGGCGACTGGGCCAAAGATTTCTTCACGGCTGATGCGCATGGCGGCTTCGCTGTCGGCAAACAGCGTCGGCGCCAGGTAGTAGCCTTCGGTATCACAGGTCACCAGGCCGCCACCGCTGACCAGCCGCGCACCTTCGCTTTGGCCGATGTCGATGTACTTGAGGTCCTGGTCCAACTGGGCCTGGGAAACGACCGGGCCGATATCGGTGCCGCTTTTCAAGGCGTGGCCGACTTTGATCGACTTCATGCGCTCAGCCATGGCCGCGACGAACTGGTCGTGAATACCGGCGGTGACGATCAAGCGGCTGGAGGCGGTGCAACGCTGGCCGGTGGAGTAGAACGCGCTCTGTACTGAGAGCTCGACGGCCTGCTTGAGGTCGGCGTCGTCGAGGATGATCTGCGGGTTCTTGCCGCCCATTTCCAGTTGCACTTTGGCCTGGCGCGAGACACAGCTGACAGCGATCTGGCGACCTACACCGACAGAACCGGTGAAGCTGATGCCATCGACTTTCGGGCTGTTGACCAGCACATCGCCCACCACACGACCGCTGCCCATCACCAGGTTGAATACACCGGCAGGGAAACCGGCGCGCGAGATGATTTCGGCCAGGGCCCAGGCGCAACCCGGTACCAGTTCAGCAGGTTTGATCACTACGCAGTTGCCGTAGGCCAGGGCTGGGGCGATCTTCCACGCGGGGATGGCAATCGGGAAGTTCCACGGAGTGATCAGGCCGACCACACCCAAGGCTTCGCGAGTGACCTCAACGTTGACGCCTGGACGTACCGACGGCACGTAGTCACCGGACAAGCGCAGGCATTCGCCGGCGAAGAACTTGAAAATGTTACCGGCACGGGTCACTTCGCCGATGGCCTCGGGGAGTGTCTTGCCTTCTTCCCGAGCCAGCAAGGTGCCGAGCTCTTCGCGGCGCGCGAGGATTTCGCTGCCGACTTTATCCAAGGCATCGTGGCGCGCTTGAATGCCGGAAGTGGACCAGGCCGGGAACGCCGCGCGAGCAGCATCGATGGCGGCGTTGACTTGGGCGACATCAGCCTTGGCGTATTCACCAATGACATCGGACAACTCCGACGGGTTGAGGTTGACGCAATAGTCAGCGCCGGCCACCCATTGGCCGTTGATGTAGTTGTCAAAACGTTGGGCTTGGGACACGAATCTTCTCCTGACGCAAAAGGCCGCTGATTGCTCAGCGGCCTTATAGATAGGTTATTGCGGGCCTTGCTTGTCGATCAGCGCGGCCAGGGCTTCGTACTCTTCCGGCAACAGGTCGGTCAGCGGCGTACGCACCGGGCCGGCGTCATAGCCTGCGATTTTTGCACCGGCCTTGACGATACTCACGGCATAACCGGCTTTGCGATTACGGATGTCCAGGTATGGCAGGAAGAAGTCGTCGATGATTTTGCCAACGGTAGCGTGATCTTCGCGGGCAATCGCGTGATAGAAATCCATCGCGGTTTTCGGGATGAAGTTGAACACCGCCGAGGAGTACACCGGCACGCCCAAGGCCTTGTAGGCAGCGGCGTAAACCTCTGCCGTCGGCAGGCCGCCAAGGTAGCTGAAACGGTCACCCAGGCGACGGCGGATCGACACCATCAACTCAATGTCACCCAGGCCGTCTTTGTAGCCGATCAGGTTCGGACAGCGCTCGGCCAGACGTTCCAGCAGCGGTGCGGTCAGGCGGCAGACATTGCGGTTGTAGACCACCACGCCGATCTTGACCGATTTGCACACGGCTTCAACGTGAGCGGCAACGCCGTCCTGGCTGGCTTCGGTGAGGTAGTGCGGCAGCAACAGCAGGCCTTTGGCCCCCAGACGCTCGGCTTCTTGAGCGTACTCGATAGCTTGGCGGGTCGAACCGCCCACGCCGGCGAGGATCGGCACGCTGGTCGCGCAGGTATCAACGGCGGTTTTCACCACCTGGGAATATTCGCTGGCAGCGAGGGAGAAAAACTCACCAGTGCCGCCGGCCGCGAACAAGGCGGTCGCGCCATACGGGGCCAGCCACTCTAAACGCTTGATGTAGCCCGCCTGGTGAAAGTCACCCTGGGCATTGAAATCGGTCACCGGGAAAGAGAGCAGACCGTGGGAGAGGATGGACTTCAGTTCTTGTGGATTCATTATTCGAACACCCTGGGTAAAGACTTTCTGTCGAAAGGTTATTGTTGGTTTTGGTGATGTCGTACGTCATCGTACAACTATAAAAATATTCGTCAACTGCAATTCATCAAACTTCATCCGCAAGGTGTTTAGAGCCGCCTTCTTGACGTAGGAAAAATTTCCTCTAAGCTCGCCAATACTGTATGTGCATACAGTATCAAAGGAAGATTCCTACGACATAGCAAGGAGCTAACATGTCAGGGTTTGAACTCGCGGCACCCGAAAAAAACACGCCTACCCTACGTTTCGAAGGCGGTGAACACACTGCCATTGGCGATGACACCCTGTTGCGCTTCGTCAAGGACGCACCGGCGATCCCCGCGCGCCAAGTCGAACTGCACCTGCCCAACGGCTTGGCGCTCACCTATGGCCAAGTGATCGCCCTGGGCGGCGACTTCTATGGCATCCCCGGCCAGCCCATCAGCGATGGTGCGTCCCCCGCAGAGCGCGTGCAGCGCTTCACTGGCGCTTTCAACTCGCTGGCCGTGCTGCCCGCTTCGCGAGAAGAAGCACACAAGATCCTGGCGGTGATGCAAAAGGAGGTCACTGCGGTCAAACAGGCAATAAAGGACGGCAAGCAGGCTCATCAAGCCTATGACGCCCTGGGCGATACGCTGTCTGAGGAATGGAACCGCATCACTGGCGGTGGCAGCGCTGTTTCGGCGCTTGTCCCGTTGGGCCGCTACCTGAAACTGGCGGCGGACAATGCCGACCACTTCGGCGAATGGGCGCTGTCGGCCTATTTGGCGGGGCATACGGCGGCGCTGCAACAAGCCGTGGTGGCTCACCAAACCGGCACCGACCAGGCCCTGGAACTGGCGTATGCCATGAACAGCTTTGCTGATCACTTTTTGACCGATCTGTTTTCCGCAGGCCACTTGCGGGTTCCGCGCAAGCAGTTGGCGGCCGTGGTAACGCCCGGTGAATTGGGCTCGCTGATCAGCCGTTTCATGCACGATGAAGACAGCACGTTCGGGCTCAAGGTGCGCAATGCCCTAGGAGATCAGTGGCACGCTTATGGGGATAAACGCTACTTCGACGCCATCGACGCGGACAACCGGACGCAGGTAAAACGTGCGGTGCAGGCCTCGGCGGATGAGGTCTTCGACACCTTCATCAGTGGTGTTCCGCCCTCCCCGGCCAACTTCAAGGCACCGCTGCATGTGCCGGACCTGAATGCCGCGCAGAACGCGGCGAATAACTTCTCACCGCTGTTTAAGGTAGAGGGTAAAAAGGTGCTGAGGCGCAAGGATGTGAATGACTTGAACGACAAGCACTGGACGAATGATTGGTGGGGGTGGAGTACGTATTTGTTGTTGAAGGACTACAAGCCGAATAAGCCGCAGCCTTGAGACAAACCTAAATCTTGCTCAAACGGATCAATCTCTAAAAGCCGTTCGTCGCTACTGTCAGTTCTGACAGTAGAGCCTTATTCATTACATCCATAACGTACATTCGACTTCCCGAAAGATCGTTACAGTAAAAGTTTAGGGCACAGAAAATTCGGGGGGCACGTTTCTTCTTATAATTTTAGAGGTGACCCATGTCCAAGAATCTGACAGTTAAAATCGCGCAAAAAGGCAAACCACCACGCCCACTGGATTACGAGCCAGAAATTGGTGATGAGATTTTCAGTACTGTGACTGGCTTACAACAAGTCGTACGCAAGGTTTTTGATGAGGATGCAAGCGAAGTTGTAATCTTCTTAGATCCGTCATCAAATCCATATCCTTAACCTCGGTCCTTACCCCCGCTGCGCCTCCGCCTCTTCATGGGCATGGCGCAGCCGCTCACGACTATTCGTCAAATGCAACCGCATCGCCGCCCGCGCCGCATCTGAATCCCGGCGCGCAATCGCCTCATAAATTTCTTCGTGCTCGCGGCTCAAACGCCCCATGTAATGCTGCTGGTCATCATGCGCCAAGCGCGCAGAATTCAAACGGGTACGCGGAATGATGCTGGTGCCCAGGTGGGTCATGATATCGGTGAAGTAGCGGTTACCGGTCGACAGCGCAATTTCGAGGTGAAACGCAAAATCGGAGGCTACAGCATCGCCGGCATGGGCCGCGCTTTCATTCAGGGCATCGAGCGCCGCACGCATGGCGGCCAGTTGCTCGTCGCTGCGACGCAATGCGGCCAACCCTGCGGACTCCACTTCCAGGCTGATCCGCAATTCCAGAATCGCCAACACATCACGCAGCGTTACCACGGTGGCCGGGTCGATACGGAAGCCGCTTGGGCTCGGCGTATCCAGCACAAACGTGCCGATACCGTGACGGGTCTCGACCTGCCCCGCCGCTTGCAAGCGTGAGATGGCCTCACGCACCACGGTGCGGCTGACCCCATGGGCATCCATGATCGCCGACTCGGTGGGCAGTTTATCGCCACGCTTGAGCTGACCGTCGCGGATCTGCTCGGACAACACCGTGACCAATTCCTGGGCAAGGCTGCGACGCTTGCGGGGAAGACGAGGGGCGGTGGCAGCGTTATCCATGATGATCCATTTTTCTCGGCGAACTTGAACACGCATCATAGCCCATGGCGGTTGTACGATCACTGCCCGGGCACGACTTTCATTGATATCCTGCGCGCAAAAAAATGCCCCGACACAGATCGAGGCATTTTTGAGGCTCACCCGAGGGTGAAAACCGGTTACTTCACGACTTTCAGGCTCGGCCGGCCGCTAGGGCGCGGTGGCTCGGAATCCGGTGGCGGCAGATCGTCGCCATCTTCTGCTTCGATCGTTTCGTCATCCTCGAAAGGCGACTCCAGATCGAACACCATGCCTTGGCCGTTCTCCCGGGCATAAATGCCGAGGATGGCGCCAGTCGGCACGTAAAGCGTATGCGGTACGCCGCCGAAACGCCCTTCAAAGCTCACGGCTTCGTTGTCCATGTGCAGGTGGCGCACGGCACTCGGCGATACGTTCAGCACAATTTGTCCATCACTGGCAAAACCCTCCGGTACCTGAACCGCAGGAAATTCGGAATTGACCAGCATGTGCGGGGTGCAATCGTTGTCCACAATCCACTCATAGAGCGCGCGGACCAAGTAGGGTCGACTGGAGTTCATCAGCGGCTCCTTAAGCCTTAGCGCATATCGCGTTCGACACCAGACAGACTCGCCTGGAAAGCCTCACGCGCAAACTGGCGCTCCATGTAATCAAGCAGCGGCTTGGCCGGCCGCGGCAGTTCAATACCGAGAATCGGCAAGCGCCAGAGTATCGGTAATAGGCAGCAATCCACCAAGCTTTGTTCCTCGCTGAGGAAAAAAGGTTTGTCGGCGAACAACGGCGAAACACCGGTCAGGCTCTCGCGCAATTCCTTACGCGCCTGCACTCGTGCCGGCTCTTTACTGCGTGTGTCCAGAATCAGATCCACCAGCCCACACCAGTCACGCTGGATCCGATGGATCAGCAGGCGGCTGTTGGCACGCGCCACCGGGTACACCGGCAGCAAAGGTGGATGCGGGTAACGCTCATCCAGGTATTCCATCACCACGGTTGACTCCCACAACGCCAGGTCACGATCGACCAGGGTGGGCAAGCTGCCGTAAGGGTTCACTTCGATCAGTTTCGGCGGGTGGCGACCTGCCTCCACAGTGATGATCTCGGCGCTGACACCCTTCTCTGCGAGCACGATGCGTACTCGGTGGGAATAGTGGTCGGCGGGGTCGGAGTAACAGGCCAACCGGTTGGTCACGCCCATGGCGGTCCTCCTCGCTTGTTGAAATTATCGAAAGCTCAAAAACGAGCGCGCCCAGAGAGCATCTCTATAACGCCTGGCACAACCAGATCGCTACGTGTTCAGAGATGCCGCTGGGCGCGCAAGATTAACAGCAATTGCTTACGGTTGGATCAATGCACATCCTTCCAGTATTCGCGTTTGAGCAGATAGGCGAATACGAAGAAGAAAGCCAGGTACAGCAACACATACGTACCGATGCGCTGATGCTGCAATTTGACCGGGTTGGCAGAGTAGGCCAGGAAGGTCACGAGGTTCTTGACCGTCCCGTCGAACTGCTCCTCAGTCTGGGAACCTGGAGTCTCTATCGTCAGTTGATCGCACGCTTCATGAGTCAACGGCGTGCCGGTCAACGGATCGTATTGCTTCTTGCCGTCTTCAACGACCTGAATCTGCTTGCATCCTACCACTTGCTTGCCTTGCAGGCCGACCAGAACGTTAGGCATGCCGACGTTCGGGAACACGCGGTTGTTGACCTGGTAAGGGCGCGACGGGTCTTCATAAAAGGATTTCAGGTAGCCATACAGCCAATCGGTACCGCGCACGCGCGCCACCAGGGTCAGGTCAGGCGGTGCAGCACCGAACCAGGCCTTGGCATCCGCAGGCTTCATGCCGATGTTCATGTGGTCGCCGATCTTGGCACCGGTGAACACCAGCTTCTCCAGCATCGTTTCATGAGGAATGCCGAGGTCATCGGCGACACGCTCATAACGCTGGAACTTGGCGCTGTGACAGCCCATGCAGTAGTTGGCGAACGTCCGCGCGCCGTCTTGCAGGGCGGCTTTATCCGAGACGTCGATATCGACTTTTTCCAGCTCCGGGCCGCCGTGTTCGGCAGCGAAGGACAGTAGCGGCAAGGCCGCAAGCATCAATGCAACAAATAACTTTTTCATCAGCCAGTCACCCTTTCCGGAACCGGTTTGGTCTTCTCGAGCCGGGTATAGAACGGCATCAGAATGAAGTAGGCGAAGTACAGGAAGGTGCAGACCTGCGACAGCAACGTACGCTCAGGCGTCGGCGCCAATACGCCCAGCACACCCAGGATCACGAACGAAATGCAGAACACCCACAGCCAGATCCTGCTCAGCCAGCCCTTGTAGCGCATGGACTTGACCGGGCTGCGGTCGAGCCAAGGCAACACGAACAGCACCGCAATGGCCGCGCCCATGGCGATCACGCCCATGAGTTTGTCGGGGATTGCGCGCAAGATCGCGTAGAACGGCGTGAAGTACCAGACCGGGGCAATGTGCTCAGGTGTCTTGAAGGCGTTAGCCTGTTCGAAGTTAGGTTTCTCCAGGAAATAACCGCCCATCTCCGGGAAAAAGAACACGATCGAGCAGAACACGAACAGGAACACCACTACACCGACAATGTCTTTGACGGTGTAGTAAGGGTGGAACGGAATGCCGTCCAGCGGGATGCCGTTTTCGTCCTTGTGCTTCTTGATGTCCACGCCATCAGGGTTGTTGGAACCCACTTCGTGCAGCGCCAGGATGTGCAGCACTACCAGGCCGAGAATCACGATCGGCAGGGCAACAACGTGCAGCGCAAAGAAGCGGTTCAAGGTAATACCAGAGATCAGGTAGTCACCGCGAATCCACTGGGTCAGGTCGTTGCCGATTACCGGGATCGCGCCGAACAACGAGATGATCACCTGGGCGCCCCAGTACGACATCTGGCCCCAGGGCAGCAGGTAGCCCATGAAGGCTTCGGCCATCAGCGCCAGGTAGATCAGCATGCCGAAGACCCACACCAGCTCGCGAGGTTTCTGGTACGAGCCGTAGAGCAGGCCACGGAACATGTGCATATACACGACGATAAAGAACGCCGACGCGCCCGTGGAGTGCAGCAGGCGCAGGATCGAGCCGTACTCGACGTCACGCATGATGTATTCGACGGAAGCAAACGCTTCCTCCGCCGACGGCGTATAGCTCATGGTCAGCCATACGCCGGTGACGATCTGGTTGACCAGCACCAGCAGGGCCAGGGAGCCGAAGAAGTAGAAGAAGTTAAAGTTTTTCGGCGCGTAATATTTGCTGAGATGGTCTTCCCACATTTTAGTGGCGGGGAAGCGCGCATCCACCCAATCCATGAACTTACTCATGACGCGTTCTCCTTATCGAGGCCAATGACAATGATGTCGTCAGATTCGTACTCGTGCGGAGGAACCGGCAAGTTCAAAGGCGCAGGCTGGGACTTATAGACGCGGCCGGCGAGGTCGTAGTGGGAACCGTGGCAGGGGCAGAAATAACCTCCGACCCAATCCTTGCCCAGGTCCACAGGAGCGACTTCCGGGCGGAAGGTCGGCGAGCACCCCAGGTGGGTGCACAGACCAACCACCAGCAGGATCTCTGGCTTGATCGAACGTGCTTCGTTCTTGGCGTAGGCGGGTTGGTCGGACTTCTCGGACTTCGGGTCAGACAACTGGCCCTCGATCTTCTTGAGATTCCCCAGGATTTCCTCTGTACGACGAACAATGAAAACCGGCTGGCCGCGCCATTCAGCAATCATCTGCTGGCCTGGCTCGATCTTGCTGATATTCACCTTCACCGGTGCACCTGCGGCTTTCGCCTTGGCACTGGGAAACCATGACCCCACGAACGGGACCGCAGCCCCCACCGCTCCTGCAGCACCCACCACGGATGTGGCTGCTACCAAGAAGCGACGCCGGCCTGCATTCACGCCGTCATTGCTCATTCAGTCCTCTCCCATCAGCTTTTTGGCCTGTTAAATCAGGCGTCTACTAAGTATTAAATCTGAACTTATAAAAATTTTGCCGAATGGTAATGAAAAGCCCCACGTATGACAAGGGAATTGCCCGGGGCTCCGCCTCCAGGCCTTGTAGTATAGGGGGTCTACGGATGTGGCAAGTTGTCACGGCGATTTTTATGCATAAATCGCAGGCAATAAAAAACGCCCAGCTCCGTGAGGAGGCTGGGCGCTTTGTGGAACGTAAAGCGAATTAACGCTTCGAGTACTGCGGACGCTTACGCGCTTTACGCAGACCGACTTTCTTACGTTCAACTTCACGGGCATCGCGAGTCACGAAGCCTGCTTTGCGCAGAGCGCCACGCAGGGTTTCGTCGTACTGCATCAGAGCGCGAGTGATACCGTGGCGGATTGCGCCAGCTTGACCACTTACACCGCCACCGATAACGGTGACGTAGATGTCGAACTTTTCAACGGTCTCGGTCAGTTCCAGCGGCTGACGAACTACCATGCGGGCAGTTTCGCGACCGAAGAAGTTTTCCAGAGTGCGGTTGTTGATCGAGATGTTACCAGTGCCCGGACGCAGGAAAACGCGTGCGGTTGCGGTTTTGCGACGGCCAGTGCCGTAATTTTGAGTCGCCGACATAATGAACTATTCCGTTAAAACTTCAGTTCTTGGGGCTGCTGAGCAGCATGAGGGTGTACAGCGCCCGCATAGACTTTCAGCTTGCGAAACATATCGCGACCCAGTGGGCCCTTCGGCAGCATGCCTTTGACCGCGATTTCGATCGGGGCTTCAGGCTTCTTGGAGATCAGACCTTCGAAGTTCGAAGACTTGATACCGCCTGGGAAACCGGAGTGACGGTAGTACATTTTGTCTTGCGCTTTGTTGCCGGTAACACGTACCTGCTCAGCGTTGATGATCACGATGTAGTCACCGGTGTCAACGTGAGGGGTGTACTCAGGCTTGTGCTTGCCACGCAGACGGCTGGCGACTTCAGTGGCCAGACGACCCAGGGTCTGACCAGCGGCGTCGACGACAAACCAGTCGCGCTGAACTGTTTCCGGTTTTGCAGTAAAAGTTGTCATTCTTTAATAGCCTCAGGGGCCGCCCTGTAAATTAGACGGCGGATCTTACTGAATAGTGCGTACTTTGACAAGTCAAAGGCAGCCGGATACAGACGCTATCGGGGGCTCGGGTCGGCGCGTCCGTTCAACGGCAAGATTCTTCGGCAGACGGCGCATCACTTCCACTGCAGAAAGAGGTGGGCAATTATGCAGATTGCGAAAAAAAATTCAACCTGCTTTTATGATTGTTTTCCCTGAAGGAGTACCCGATGGATTATCGACAGCTGGGCCGTACGGATCTGAACGTGAGCGCGATAGCCTTGGGCACCATGACCTGGGGCGAGCAGAACAGCGAAGCAGAGGCCTTCGCACAGATCGAGCGAGCCAAGGCCGCGGGGATAAACTTCCTCGACACGGCCGAAATGTACCCGGTGCCGCCCAAGGCCGACACCTATGCCACCACCGAGCGTTATATCGGTAATTACTTCAAAAGCCGTGGCGACCGCGCCGACTGGATCCTTGCCAGCAAGATCGCCGGCCCCGGCAACACCATTGATTACATCCGCGACGGCCACCTGCGGCACAACCGCAAGCACATCGTTGAAGCCCTGGATGCCAGCCTCAAGCGCCTGCAAACCGACTGGATCGACCTTTACCAACTGCACTGGCCGGAGCGCAGCACCAACTTCTTCGGCCAACTGAGCTACAAGCACAAGGACGAAGACGACCTCACCCCGCTGGAGGAAACCCTCGAAGCGCTGGACGAGCAAGTGAAAGCCGGCAAGATCCGCCACATCGGCCTGTCCAATGAAACGCCGTGGGGCACCATGAAATTCCTCGCCCTGGCCGAAGCCCGTGGCTGGAGCCGCGCGGTGTCGATCCAGAACCCGTACAACCTGCTCAACCGCAGTTTTGAGGTGGGTTTGGCGGAAGTCGCGATTCGTGAGCAGTGCGGTTTGCTGGCGTATTCGCCACTGGCGTTCGGTATGCTCAGCGGCAAGTACGAGAACGGCGCGCGCCCTGCAAAAGCACGGCTGACGGAATACAGCCGCTTCAGCCGCTACTTCAACCCGCAGTCGGAAGCGGCGTGCAGTCGTTATGTGGCGCTGGCTCGGGAGCATGGTCTGGACCCGGCACAGATGGCCTTGGCGTTTGTCACGCAGCAGCCGTTTGTGACCAGCAACATCATCGGGGCGACAAGCCTGGAGCAGCTGGACAGCAACATTGCCAGTGCTGATCTGAAGCTCACGAAGGAGGTGCTGGAAGGGATTGAGGCGATTCAAAAGGATCACCCAAATCCTGCTCCCTGATTGACCGGTAGACCGGTAGACCGCTATCGCAGGCAAGCCAGCCCCCACATTTGACCGAGTACATCCATTTGGAATGCGGTTGAATGTGGGAGCGGGCTTGCTCGCGAAGAGGCCCTAAGCATCGCTACAAAATCATCAAAGCGCCCGCGCAATAATTTCCTTCATGATCTCATTGGTCCCCGCATAAATCCGCTGCACCCGCGCATCCGCCCAGGCCCGGGCGATCGGGTATTCCCACATGAAGCCGTAGCCGCCGTGCAGCTGCACGCACTCGTCGAGCACCTTGCACTGCAAGTCCGTGGCCCAGTACTTGGCCATCGCTGCCGTAGGCACATCCAGCTTGCCTTCCAGGTGCAACGCCATGCACTTGTCCACAAACACGCGGCCGATCTGAATCTCGGTGGCCATCTCCGCCAGCTTGAAGCGGGTGTTCTGGAAGTCCGCAATCGCCTTGCCGAACGCCTTGCGCTCGCGGGTGTATTCCAGGGTCCACGCCAACGCCGCCTCGGCCGACGACAGCGCGCCGATCGCCACCGTCAATCGCTCCTGAGGCAACTCCTGCATCAAGTACGCGAAGCCCATGCCCGCCTGGCCCAACAGGTTTTCCTTGGGCACACGCACGTCCTGGAAGAACAGCTCCGATGTGTCCTGGGCCTTCATGCCAACCTTCTCCAGGCGCTTGCCCTTGGCGAACCCCGGCGTGTCGGCTTCCACCAGAAACAAACTGATGCCTTTGGCGCCGGCCTTGGGGTCGGTCTTGGCGACGACTATTACCAACTCGGCCAGATAGCCGTTGGTGATGAAGGTCTTGGAACCATTGATCACATACTCATCGCCCTCCAGCACCGCCGTGGTCTTGACCCCTTGCAGGTCGGAACCCGCCCCCGGTTCAGTCATGGCAATAGCCGTGACCCTCTCGCCGGAGATCAACTTGGGCAGGTACTTGTGCTTCAGCGCCTCACTGCCGTAATGCAGGATGTAAGGCGCCACAATATCCGAGTGCAGGGAAAAACCGATGCCAGTGAGGCCCAGCCGGCTGATCTCCTCGATCACCACCGCGCTGTACAAAAAGTCCGCGCCCAGCCCGCCGTATTCCTCCGGCAGATGAGAACACAGCATCCCCGCCTCCCCCGCTTTGCTCCACAAATTTCGGTCGATGTAGCCCTGTTTCTCCCATTGCCCATGGAACGGCGCGGCGTCTTTTTCAAGGAAGGTACGCACGCTTTCGCGGAAGAGTTCGTGTTCCGGGCTGAACAAGGTTCTGGGAATCATGGGTCACCTGCGTGGATTGTCGGACAAAGACGAACCCACAGAGACTATGCCCCGAAGGCATCACGGGACACTGGACACATGCGACAAAAAATAAGACGATCCAGCCGTCTGGTGACCACTTTCCCCTATAAGAATAAATGAAATTATGTCTAACCAAATCTCCACGCCGTTGCGGCGCATCAGCATTTTGGCCATTGATCGGGTATTCGCTTCAACCCTCATGCAAGCCAAGGATTTCTTCCACCTCGCCAGCCTGCGTTACGGCAAGCAACTGGGCCAGGGCCTGACCCCTGCGTTCGAGACAAGGCTGGTCAGCCCCGACGGGCAATCGGTGCGCAGCTTCAGTGATGTGATCATGCCGGTGGACGGCGGCCTGGAAGACGCCGACATCATCGTATTACCGGCCTTCTGGGATGACTTCGACGCCTTATGTGCGCGCTACCCTCAAGTGCTGCCGTGGCTGCGCGAGCAACATGCCCGCGGTGCGGTGTTGTGCGGCGAAGCCACCGGGGTGTTCTGGCTGGCGGAAGCCGGCCTGCTCGACGGCAAGGAGGCGACCACCTACTGGCGTTTCTTCAACGCCTTCAGCGAGCGCTTCCCCAAGGTCCAGCTCAACCAGGACAAGCACCTCACCGACGCCGACAACCTGTATTGCGCTGGCGGCACCACCTCGGCGTGCGACCTCTACATCTACTTGATCGAGCGTTTCTGCGGCGCCAACATCGCCCAGGCCGTGGCCCGCGACATCCTCTACGAAGTGCAGCGCAGCTATGCACCTGGACGCATTGGGTTTGGCGGGCAGAAGCTGCACCAGGACGTGATCATCCTGCAGATCCAGCATTGGCTCGAAGAGCATTTCGCAGACAAATTTCGCTTCGAAGATGTGGCACGGGAACACGGCATGAGCATCCGCAATTTCATGCGCCGCTTCCAGACCGCCACGGGTGACAAGCCGCTGCATTACCTGCAGCGGCTGCGGATTGAGACGGCGAAGGGACTGCTCTCGGGCAGCCGCAAGAGCATCAAGACCATCAGTTATGAGGTGGGTTATGACGATGCGAGTTTCTTTGCGCGGCTGTTCAGGCAGCACACCGAACTGTCGCCGAACCAGTATCGCCAGCAGTTCCAGCAGGCGGCCTAAGTTAGGTTGAACGCGGTAAAAATGTGGGCGCGGGCTTGCTCGCGGCCACATTTGATTTACATCGCTCTTAAGGTTTGTGACCGCGCGACAGGAACTCGTGGGACTGCATTTCCAACAAGCGGCTCAGCGTGCGCTGGAACTCAAAGTTCAAACGACCGCCGGTATACAGGTCCTTCAGCTCGACTTCCGCCGAAATGATCAGCTTGACGTTACGGTCGTAGAACTCGTCGACCATGTTGATAAAGCGTCGCGCGATGTCGTCGGTGGTCACGCTCATCTGCTCCACGCCGCTCAAAATCACCGCGTGGAAGATCTTACCCAGTTCGATGTAGTCGTTCTGGCTACGCGGGCCGTCGCACAGTTGGCGGAACTCGAACCAGGCCACATCATCGCAGGTACGCAATGCGATGATTTCGCGGTTCTCGATCATCAGCTTGTCGTTTTCCACCGCCTGGGTGCATTCCGGCGTCAGCGCACGGAAGCTTTTTTTCAAGCTTTCATGGGCCGCTTCGTTCAGCGGGAAGTGAAACAGCTCCGCTTGCTCCAGGTGGCGCAGGCGGTAGTCGACGCCACTGTCGACGTTGACGATCTCGGTGTTCTGCTTGATCAGCGCGATGGCCGGCAGGAAGCGTGCGCGCTGCAGACCGTCCTTGTACAAACCGTCAGGCACGATGTTCGAGGTGGCGACCAGCGTCACGCCGTTCTTGAACAGTTCTTCCATCAGCGTGCCAAGGATCATGGCGTCGGTGATGTCGGAGACGAAAAATTCATCGAAGCAAATCACCCGCGCCTCATCAGAAAAGCGCTTGGCGATGATGGTCAGCGGGTTTTTCTCGCCCGGCAGGGTCTTCATCTCTTCGTGCACACGCTTCATGAAGCGGTGGAAGTGCGTCCGCACCTTTTCCTTGAACGGCAGTGCTTCGAAGAACGTATCTACCAGGTAGGTCTTGCCACGGCCCACGCCGCCCCAGAAATACAGGCCCTTGACCGGCGTGTGGTCTTTTTTGCCAAACAGCTTGCTGAACATACCTGGCTTGCTTTGCGAGGCCGCGACCAGGTCGTCGTACAGGCGCTGCAAATGACGCACTGCCGTTTCCTGGGCCGCGTCATGGAAGAACTCAGGGCGTTTCAAATCAGCTTGATATCGTTCTAGGGGCGTCATAATTTCGTTAGCAAGGCAACAAAAACGGGCGGTCACTGTAACGACGGCCCTGGATAATGGCAATCAACCCTTGGTCGGGTTAATCCTCGAGGGGGGTCAACGCGACGCGCAGCGCGGCGATGGCGGCATCGCGGGACGCTTCGTCGGCGAACTCGGCGCTGTCCGCTACCGCGCTACCGTCCAGCCATACGCTGAAGCTCAGGGCCTCAGGGCGCACATCCAGCGCGTCACCGTTTTGCAGTTGCTTGGTCACGGCACCGGCGGCCTTACCGTCGGCGAAATGACGCGACAGCAATAATTGCTCGCCATCGGCGGCCAACAGGCGGAAGCGGAAGCTGCCGTCGTCTTCGCGAAAGCTCACAAAGCGCGCGGCTTTTGCGGCTTTCTTCTTCGCAGCGACCGGCGCCGCAGCTTGCTCGACAAACGAACGCAGGCCAACTGCTTCACGCAGCTCGGCGAGGAACGGCGCCGCCACGGCACGGGCCTTTTTGGCGCCAACCAGCAGCAGGTCTTCCATATCCGATGGGCGCGACATCAGCGCGTGGTAGCGCTCGCGCGCTTCGCCCAACTGCCCATCCAGCAGCTGGAACAGACGGCTTTTCGCCTCACCCCAGCCCAGGCCTTGTTGCAGCTCGGCGCGGAATTCTTCTTCCTGGGCCTTACTGGCAAAGGCCTGGTACAAGGTGAACAGGTGCGAGTTGTCCGGGTCCTTGGCTTCGCCTGGCGCGCGGGAGTCGGTGACGATCCGCGAGATGGCGTCCTTCATGTCCTTGGCGCTGGTGAACAACGGAATGGTGTTGTCGTAGCTTTTCGACATCTTGCGGCCGTCCAGGCCCGGCAAGGTGGCGACGCTTTCTTCGATCAACGCCTCAGGCATGGTGAAGAATTCTTTGCCGTTGCCAAACAGGTGGTTGAAGCGCTGGCCGATGTCGCGGGCCATTTCCACGTGCTGGATCTGGTCACGGCCGACGGGCACTTTGTGCGCATTGAACATCAGGATGTCCGCCGCCATCAGCACCGGGTAGCTGTACAGGCCCATGGTGATGCCCGCGTCCGGGTCTTCACCGGTTTCTACGTTTTTGTCCACCGAGGCCTTGTAGGCGTGGGCGCGGTTGAGCAGGCCCTTGGCGGCCACGCAGGTCAGCAGCCACGTCAGCTCGGGGATTTGCGGGATGTCCGACTGGCGATAGAACGTCACCCGGTTTACATCCAGGCCACCCGCCAGCCAGGTCGCGGCGATTTCCATACGCGAACGCTGGATGCGCTGTGGGTCATCGCATTTGATCAGGGCGTGGTAGTCGGCCAGGAAGTAGAAGGAGTCGGCATTGGCGTCCTGGCTGGCAAGGATCGCCGGGCGGATCGCACCGGCGTAGTTGCCCAGGTGCGGCGTGCCGGTGGTGGTGATGCCGGTGAGGATACGGGTACGAGTCGTCATGGGTAATCGCTTATCAGACTGCTATCAATTCGAGAGGCGCGGCAGGACCAGATCCTTGAGATCGGTGAGCTTGCCATGAAAAAAGTGTCCGCATTCTGCCACTTTCAGCAGCTCATGGGGGCGTTTCAAGGCGGCGGACCAGTCGTAGACGAGTTGTGGGTCGACCACTTCATCGGTTTCAGGCTGGATCAGGGTCAATGGGCACCCCAGGGGCAGCAGGTCGTTATCGCTCAAGCGCATCACCGCAGCGGCCACCATGAACAGATGTGACAGTTTTTCGCCCTTGGCTTCAAGGCGGCCGCCGAGGCTGGCAGCGACGTAGCCACCGAAGGAAAAACCGAGCAAGGTGATCGGCAGCTCGGGGTGTTTTTCCCGCAGCCAAGCGGCGGCCGCTTCGGCATCGTCCACTTCACCGGTGCTCATGTCGTGGATGCCGGCACTTGCGCCGACACCACGGTAATTGAAACGCAAAGTAATCAATCCAGCATCGCGGGCAGTGCGCTGCAGGGTCGACACAACTTTATTAAGCATGGTCCCACCCTGCACCGGGTTAGGGTGGCAGATCAACGCCAGGCCACGCGGCTCGGGGTGATCCAGGTACAGGGCTTCCAATTGGCCTACCGGGCCATCGATCAAAACGGGGGTTTCACGCATGAGCAAGAGATGAACTCCGTGACCTCTCAATGGGTCGACTCGTCTAGCTAAAAGTCTGTGCTTGGCATCATTGCGAGCTTAATCGCGGTATACAGCGCAGGTTTGAGCCGTTAACGTAAAGCAAAGCCGTTTATAGAGGAAGGACTCGTGGAACACTCGCTCTTAGTTTGGTTGTTGCCGACTCTTGCCCTGGTTGCCGGTGTCGCCATTGGATTCCTGGTTGCTCGCCTGCTGCCGAATGCCGCGCCTAACCGCACGCAGCGTCAGTTGGATGACATTCAGGAACGTTTTGACAGTTATCAGAATGAGGTGGTTACCCACTTCAACAGCACCGCGACCCTGGTCAAGAAGCTCACCCAGAGCTACCAGGATGTACAGGACCACCTCGCCGATGGTGCCAACCGCCTGGCCCTTGACGACATTACCCGTCAGCGTCTGCTGGCCGCGTTGCATTCCGATGCACCTCAAGCGCCGCGGGAGCGCCTGACCCCGCCACGGGAAAACCAGGAGCCTCCACGGGACTACGCGCCAAAAACGCCGAACGCCCCTGGCATGCTGGATGAGCATTACGGCTTGAAGAAGTAACTCGTCTTCAAGCAACAAAAAGCCCGGCTGATCGATGATCAGCCGGGCTTTTTTGTGAGTCTCACAAACAACATCAATCAAATGTGCGGGCTTGCTCGCGACAGCGGTGGGTCAGTCAGCACATCGGTAACGGATAGACCGTATTGGCGAGCAAGCCGACTCCCACATTGACCGAGTTTGACCTTACGCCAATGGTTGTTCTTGCAACCGCCCACCCTCGATCCGCACATGCCGCCCATGGAAACGCTTGAGGCTGCTGCGATGCCCCACACTGACAATGCTCAGCCCCGGCAGCTCATCAATCAACGCTTGATACAGCGTTGCCTCATCCTCTTCATCCATAGCCGAGGTCGCCTCATCCATGTACAGCCATTGCGGCGCATACAACAACGCACGGGCGAAGGCCAGGCGCTGCTGCTCGCCCGGTGAGAGCATGCGCTGCCAGTGGTTGGCGTCGTCCAGACGAGCAACCAGATGGGGTAGACGGCACGTCTCGAGGGCCTGTGCATAACGTTCTGCCGGGTAGACGCTGTCGTCCTGTGGATAACTCAACACCGCCTTCAGCGTGCCAATCGGCAAGTACGGTTTTTGCGGTAGGAACAGATAGCGCTCGGCCGGCAGGCGAATATTACCGTGGCCGTTGGGCCACAGGTTGCCCATGGCCCGCAGCAAGGTCGACTTGCCGCTGCCGGAACGACCGCTGAGCATCAAGCGCTCACCCTCGGCGACGGTCAGGTCGGCGCCCTGCAGCAAATGACGGCCGTCGGCGAGGTCCAGGCTCAGGTCCTCGACCTGCAAATCACCGCCTTGATATTGCAAGCCAATGCCCATGGTGCGGTTTTCGTTGTCTTGCATGGCCTGGCCGAAACTCAGCAGACGATCACAGGTGGCGCGCCAACTGGCCAGCATCGTATAGGCGTCGACAAACCAACTGAGGCTGCCCTGAACACTGCCAAACGCCTGGGCCACCTGCATCAGTACGCCCAGTTCGATTTTGCCGGAAAAATAACGCGGCGCCGCGACCACAAAGGGAAAGATGATCGCGATCTGGGAGTAACCACTGGTAAAGAAATTCAGGCGCTTCTTGAGCTGCATGATGCTCCAGAAATTGCTCCACACCCGCCCGAAACGCGCACTCAATTGCTGGTGTTCGTTGCGCTCGCCATTGATCAGCGCGATGCTTTCCGCGTTTTCGCGCACCCGCACCAGGCTGAAACGCAAGTCGGCCTCAAACCGTTGTTGACGGTTGCTCAGGCCGATCAGTTTTCGACCAATCAAGTGGGTCAACCAACTGCCGACCACCGCGTAAACCAGCGCCGCCCAGAACATGTAGCCGGGAATAGTGATGCCCCACACTTCGATACTGCCGGACACGCCCCACAGAATCACCGAGAACGACACCAGGCTCACCAGGTTGCTGATAAAACCCAGCCCCAGGTTGAGGGTGCTGCTGGTAAAGGCGTTGAGGTCTTCGGAGATACGCTGGTCGGGGTTATCGGTGTAGCCGCCGTATTCCAGATGGTAGTAATTCTTGTGGCTCAGCCATTGGGCAAAGTAGGTTTCCGTCAGCCAGCGGCGCCAGCGGATGGTGAGCATCTGTTGCAAATAGGAGGTGAACACACCGGTCACGATTGCTACTACCGCAATCACGCTGAAGTACATCAGCAGATGGGTGAAGGCGTCGTAGTCCTTGTGCTCCAGGGCGTTATAGAAATCGCGGTTCCAGCTGTTGAACCATACCGACACGGCGACGCTGAACAGCGAAAGCCCCAGCACCACCAACAGCAGCAGCCAGGCTTTGCCCTTCTCTTCACTGCGCCAATAAGGCGTGATCAGCCCCCACACCCGCCGTAAAAATTGCCCACGCACCGCGTCGTTGACCGCGGAGTACTCAGCGTTCTGATTCATCGTTCAGGCTCGGTAGGGATAAGGTCACAGGCGTATGAACCGATCATAAGTGATCGGTTCAGGGCTCTGTGCGGCCTGAAGCAGACTGTTCAGCTTAGGTTCAGCGACGTACCGGGCGCTTCTGCAACTTACGCTGCAAGGTGCGGCGATGCATGCCCAGGGCACGGGCAGTGGCGGATATATTGCCTTCGTGCTCGGTCAGCACGCGCTGGATGTGCTCCCACTGCAAGCGGTCCACCGACATCGGATTTTCCGGCACCAGGGTGTCGAGGTCAGCGTGCTCGGACAGCAAGGCGGCCAGTACGTCGTCAGCGTCTGCCGGCTTGCACAGGTAGTTGCACGCGCCGCGCTTGATGGCTTCGACGGCAGTGGCAATGCTGGAGTAGCCGGTGAGGATCACCACACGCATTTCCGGGTCGAGCTCCAGCAGCTTGGGCAACAGCACCAGGCCGGAGTCACCGTCCATTTTCAGGTCAAGCGCAGCGTAGTCCGGCAAGTCGGCCTGGGCGATGATCAGGCCCTCTTCGGCGGAACCTGCGGTGCTGACGCGGAAACCACGACGGCTCATGGCGCGCGCCATCACGCGGGTAAAGGTGGCGTCGTCATCTACCAGCAACAGGTGCGGCAGTTCTTCGCCTTCGACTTGGATCTCGTCACTCATCGATATCTCCTCGTGCGACACGGGGCAGGCGCAGCTCGGTGAGCGTACCGCCTTCCTCATGACTATAGAGTTTCACTGAGCCGCCCGCGCGGGTCACGCTGGCCTTGCTCAAAAACAGGCCGAGGCCGAAGCCTTTGCCCTTGGTGGTAAAGAACGGTTTACCGATCTGCTCGGCAATCGCCAGCGGCACACCTGCACCGTGGTCACGAATACTGATGGTCACGTTTTCGGCATCCCAATCCAACTGTACGCCCAGGCCTTCGGGGCAGGCGTCGGCGGCGTTGTTCAGCAGGTTGAGCAAGGCCTGGGTCAAATCCGGCGGCGGCGCCATGCGCGGCACGCTGCCCTGCCCCAGCAGATGAAAACGGTAACTGGCTTCGGGGCGCATCAGGTGCCAGCGGTTCAGCGCTTCGTCGAGCCACTGGGTCACATCCTGCATCTCCACCGCCAGGCGGCGATTGGCTTCGGCGGCCCTCACCAGTTGCTGCAAGGTCTGCTTGCACTGCTTGACCTGCTCCTGCAACACGCTCAAGTCATCTTGCAGGGCCGGGTCGTGATGGTCTTGGGTCATTTCCTTGAGCAGCACGCTCATGGTGGCCAACGGCGTACCCAATTCATGGGCGGCGCCGGCGGCTTGGGTGGCGACGGCCAGCAGTTGTTGGTCGCGCAGGCCCTCTTCACGGCGAATGGCGCGCAGTTCTTCCTGGCGCCGCAGTTCTTCGGCCATGCGTGCGGCGAAGAAGGTGATGACCGCAGCAGACAGGGCAAAACTCAGCCACATCCCGTAGATTTGCAGGTTTTCGCGGGCGATAGGAAAAGTTTGCAGCGGGTAGAACTGCGCCAGCAGCAACGTATACAGGGTCAGCGCGATGCCCGACAGCACCACCGAGTAGCGCCACGGCAAGGTCACGGCGGCAATGGTCAGTGGCACCAGGTAATAAGACACAAACGGGTTGGTGGAACCACCGGAGAAATACAGCAACACACTGTGGATAAACAGATCGCAGGCCAGTTGCAGCGCGTATTCCAGCTCGGTGACCGGCCAGGTGGTACGCAAGCGGATCGCGGTAAACACACAAAGGACGATGGAAAACCCGAGGGTTACGCCCAGTTGCAGCCAGGGCAGTGGCAGCAGGTCAAACCAATAGGCAAGCCCCACGGAGCCGGCTTGTGCGGCCAGTACCAGGGTACGTATGAACGTCAGGCGCCAGAGGTTCTGGCGGGTGGCGGAAGTCAGTTTTACGGCGGCGAGCATGAGCTCTCCCGGTGAGCGCTGCAGGCGGATCGGCAGGAGTATAAACGAAGCGGCGCCTTGGGCATTGGGTGTGTGGCTCTTTGACGCAGTGGGCGCCGCCGCTTGAAACTTGCAGCTGTTTTTTTTCTAATTCCTAAACCCGAAGAACCCAACGCCATCGTCTACAGTCTTACCGAACACGAACATCCCAAGGAGCTTTCATGTCTCGTTTCACTCGCAGTGCAGCCGTTATCACGCTCAGCGTCAGCGCCCTGGCCAGCCTTCCGGCCCTGGCTGCCGATGAGCTGCATTACAACCAGATCTCCCTGCGCGCCGAGGCCAGCCAGGAAGTGGCCCGCGACAAGATGATCGTCACGCTGTACACAGAATCCCAGAACAGCGACCCGGCCAAACTCGCCGCCGAAATCACTGAAACGATGAACAAGGCCCTCGGCCAGGCCCGCGAAGTCAAAGCCGTGACCCTGCGCCAAGGCAGCCGTAACAGCTACCCGATCTACGACAACAAGAACCAGAAGATCACCGGCTGGCGTGAGCGTGCCGAACTGCGCCTGGAAAGCGCGGACTTCCCGGCGCTGTCCAAGCTCACCGGCGAACTGCTGACCACCCTGAAAATGGACAGCATGGACTTCGCCATCGCCGACGCCACGCGCAAGTCCAGTGAAGATGCACTGCTCAAGGATGCGGTTGCCGCCTTCAAGGCTCGCGCGCAACTGGCCACCGATGCATTGGGCGGCAAGGGCTACAAGATCGTCAACTTGAACTTCAACACCAACGGCTACCCAACGCCTTATGCCCGTGGCGGCATGATGATGAAGGCAGCGATGGCCGATTCGGCACCGACACCGGAGGTCGAAGCCGGCACCAGCCAAGTGACCATGAGTGCCGATGGCGTGATCGAAGTGCAGATGCAGTGACCCCTACCTGACAAACCTGAACGGCGTTACCCTCGGTGACGCCGTTTTCGTTTGGGCAGCTTATGTATGCCTGTCACTTCAGGGGTCTCCATGGAAAGAATCGCCTTAACACCGCTCCTCCTCGCCGCAGGCCTGCTGGCCTTTATGCCGTTGGCCGAGGCGGCCAGCACCCTGGTCTACTGCTCCGAAGCCAGCCCCGCCGGTTTTGATCCCAGCCAGTACACCAGCGGCACCGATTTTGATGCATCTGCCGAAACCGTGTTCAACCGCCTGACCCAGTTCAAGCGCGGTGGCACCGAAGTCGAACCTGGCCTGGCGACAAGTTGGGATGTTTCCAAGGACGGCCTGACGTATACCTTCCACCTGCGCGATGGCGTCAAGTTCCACACCACGGATTTCTTCACGCCTACCCGCGACTTCAACGCGGATGACGTGCTGTTCACCTTCAATCGCCTGCTGGATGCCGAAAGCCCGTTCCGCAAGGCCTACCCTTCCGAGTCGCCTTACTTCACCGACATGGGCTTGAACACCACGATCAAGAGCGTCGACAAACTCGACGAACACACCTTGCGCTTCAACCTGAACAACGTCGATGCGTCGTTCGTGCAGAACCTGGCCATGAGCTTCGCTTCAGTGCAATCCGCCGAGTACGCCGCGCAACTGCTCAAACAAGGCACAGCCTCCGACATCAACCAGAGGCCGGTGGGCACTGGGCCGTTTGTGTTCAAGCGCTACCAGAAGGATTCGCAGATCCGCTACGTGGCCAACAAACAGTACTGGAAGCCCGAAGATGTGAAACTCGACAACCTCGTGTTCGCCATTACCCCGGATGCCGCGTCACGCCTGCAAAAGCTCAAGGCCGGCGAATGTCAGGTCAGCGGCTATCCACGCCCCGCCGACATCGAAGTGATGAAGCAGGACCCGAACTTGCGCGTGCTGCAGCAAGCCGGTTTCAACTTGGGCTTTTTGGCCTACAACGTGACCCATCCGCCGCTTGACCAGCTCAAGGTGCGCCAGGCCCTGGACATGGCGATCGACAAGCCCGCGATTATCAAAGCCGTGTACCAGAGCGCCGGGCAATTGGCGCAGAATGCACTCCCACCTGCGCAGTGGTCTTATGACCCCGCGATCAAGGACGCGCCCTACGACCCGACCCAGGCTAAAGCGCTACTAAAAGAAGCAGGGGTTGCACCAGGTACCACCATCAACCTGTGGGCAATGACCGTCCAGCGCGCGTCCAATCCGAATGCGCGCATGTCGGCCCAAATGATTCAACAGGATTGGGCAAAAATTGGCATCAAGGCCAACATCGTCAGCTATGAATGGGGCGAATACATCAAGCGCGCCAAAAACGGCGAGCACGACGCGATGATTTATGGCTGGACGGGCGACAATGGCGACCCGGATAACTGGCTTGGCGTGCTCTACAGTTGTGCCGCGGTCAAGGGCAGCAACTACGCTAAATGGTGTAACCCGGCGTACGACAAACTCGTTCAACAAGCCAAGATCAGCAATGACCGCGAGCAGCGCATCAAGTGGTATCAACAGGCACAGAAAATCCTTAAGGAACAAGTACCTATAACACCTATCGCGAATTCGACGGTTTTCCAACCCATGCGCAAGGAAGTCAAAGACTTCAAGATCAGCCCCTTCGGGTTGACGCCGTTCTATGGCGTGAGTCTAGATAAGTAACAGCAACGCCCCAACCGAGTGCGCCAGACGCCTCGGTTGGTCTTTTTTAGTGCGCTGCTTGCACCGAAAAAACCCTCGAAATATGCGCAAATATGTACAAACTTTCATAATTGCGACATTCCTGTACGTTCGTACCACTCTTTCACCCTCGGAACGGTTCAGCATCTTGCAATGGGTATGGCGCCTGCATAAGTATCCGCAGGCCGACTCACGAGGTCGCCCTCACCATCAAAAATGACAACAAATCATGAGGCCAACATGCTTAGAAACGCAGTCATTCCGTTAATTGTTAGCGCTGGCCTAATGGCCGCGGCACCTTTCGCCCAAGCGGCGACTAACCTGGTGTTCTGCTCCGAAGGGAGCCCGGCCGGTTTTGATCCAGGCCAGTACACCACCGGAACAGACTTCGATGCCTCGGCCGAAACCATGTTCAACCGCCTGACCCAGTTCGAACGCGGCGGCACCGCTGTGATTCCTGGGCTGGCCACCAGCTGGGACGTGTCCTCGGATGGCTTGACCTACACCTTTCACCTGCGTGATGGCGTCAAGTTCCACACCACCTCGTACTTCAAGCCGACCCGTACCTTCAACGCCGATGACGTGCTGTTCACGTTCAACCGCATGATCAACAAGGACGATCCGTTCCGCAAAGCCTACCCCACTGAGTTCCCGTACTTCACGGACATGGGGATGGACACCAACATCAAGAACATCGAGAAAGTCGATGAGCACACCGTCAAGTTCACCCTTGGCACTGTGGACGCCGCGTTCATCCAGAACCTGGCAATGAGCTTCGCCTCGATCCAGTCGGCTGAATACGCCGCTCAACTGCTCAAGGAAGGCAAGCCTGCGGACATCAACCAGAAGCCAATTGGCACTGGCCCGTTCGTGTTCAAGAGCTACCAGAAAGACTCGAACATTCGTTACACCGGCAACAAGGACTACTGGAAACCTGAAGACGTGAAGATCGACAACCTGATCTTCGCCATCACCACCGACCCGTCGGTGCGTATCCAGAAACTCAAGAAAAACGAATGCCAGATCACCTTGTTCCCACGCCCGGCCGACCTCAAGGCGCTGGGTGAAGACAAGGACTTGAAACTGCCGCACCAGGCCGGTTTCAACCTGGGTTACATCGCCTACAACGTTATGGACAAGGTCAAGGGCAGCGACCAGCCAAACCCGCTGGCCGACCTGCGCGTGCGCCAGGCGCTGGACATGTCGGTGAACAAGCAGCAGATCATCGACTCCGTGTACCAGGGCGCTGGCCAACTGGCCGTGAACGCCATGCCACCGACCCAATGGTCGTATGACACCACCATTAAGGACGCCAAGTTCGACCCTGAGAAAGCCAAGGCGCTGCTCAAGGAAGCCGGCGTCAAGGAAGGTACCGAAATCGTTCTGTGGGCCATGCCAGTTCAGCGTCCGTACAACCCGAACGCCAAGCTGATGGCTGAAATGCTGCAAAACGACTGGAAGAAGATCGGTCTCAACGTAAAAATTACCAGCTACGAGTGGGGCGAGTACATCAAGCGCTCCAAAGGTGGCGAGAACCAGGCCATGATCATTGGCTGGAGCGGTGACAATGGTGATCCGGACAACTGGCTGAACGTGCTGTTCGGCTGCGACTCGCTGTCGGGTAACAACTTCTCCAAATGGTGCGACAAGAAATTCGACGGCATCGTGAAAGAAGCCAAGGCTACGTCGGATGTCGCCAAACGCACCGAGCTGTACAAGCAGGCGCAACATATCCTCAAAGATGCTGTCCCGATGACACCTATCGCGCACTCGACGGTGTATCAACCCATGCGCAACACCGTGCAGGACTTCAAGATCAGCCCGTTTGGCTTGAACTCCTTCTACGGCGTGAGCGTCAGCGGCAAGTAAGGACCAATAACGGCGACGTTGCATAACGTCGCCGTTATTGCATCCGCCTGACCCGTAGGAAACAGACCACGCTTGCAATCGTTGCGTCCTACAGCAGCGAACTGCGATGCGCGACTCCGTTACCTACAAGGTCAATCCGATTTGGTGCATTTACTGCCAGGTCCGCGACCCATAACGTCGTAGGACAGCAGAGGCACCAACCTCGGAAGGGTACTTGCTGCGTGTGGGATCAGTGATGTCCCCCTGGCCGAACGCCAAGGTGATTGCTCGCTGATGACAACTACAAACAAGGATCGGGATCGTCATGCGCCATACCACCGCTCTATCCGCAATTTTTGGCACCAGCCTGCTGGCTGTGGCCACGATGGGCCAAGCCGCCGACAAGAAGAGCCTGGTGTTCTGCTCGGAAGGCAGCCCAGCAGGTTTTGACACCGCGCAATACACCACCGCCACCGATAACGATGCGGCCGAGCCGCTGTACAACCGCTTGGTTGAGTTTGAAAAAGGCGCGACCAATGTGGTGCCCGGGCTGGCTACCAAGTGGGATATTTCCGAAGACGGCCTGACGTACACCTTCCACCTGCGCGAAGGGGTGAAGTTCCACAGCAACAAGGAGTTCAAGCCAACGCGGGACTTCAATGCTGACGACGTGCTGTTCACGTTCAACCGCATGCTTGACCCTGAGCATCCGTTTCGCAAGGCCTACCCAACCGAGTTTCCGTACTTCAACGGGATGAGCCTGAACAAGAACATTGCCAAGGTCGAGAAAACCGACCCGCACACCGTGGTGATGACCTTGAACACGGTCGACGCTGCGTTCGTGCAGAACATTGCCATGAGTTTCGCTGCGATCCTGTCGGCCGAATACGCCGAGCAGTTGCTCAAGAGCGGTAAGCCGAGCGATATCAACCAGAAGCCGATCGGCACTGGCCCCTTCGTTTTCCAGCGCTATCAGAAAGATTCGCAGATCCGTTATTTGGCCAACAAACAGTACTGGGATCCGAGCCGGGTCAAGCTCGACCAGTTGATCTTCGCCATCAACACCGACGCTTCGGTGCGGGTGCAAAAACTCAAGGCCGGCGAATGCCAGGTAACCCTGCATCCGCGCCCGGCTGACGTGGACGCCCTCAAGGCGGACCCGAACCTGCAACTGCTGACCAAGCCAGGCTTCAACCTCGGCTACATCGCCTACAACGTGCGCCACAAGCCATTCGACCAGCTCGAAGTGCGCCAGGCGCTGGACATGGCGGTGAACAAGCAGAGCATTCTGAATGCCGTGTACCAGGGCGCGGGGCAACTGGCGGTCAACGCCATGCCGCCGACGCAATGGTCCTACGACGACAGCATCAAGGACGCCGCCTACAACCCGGAAAAAGCCAAGGAACTGCTCAAGGCCGCCGGCGTGAAGGAAGGTACCGAGATCACCTTGTGGGCAATGCCGGTACAACGGCCGTACAACCCCAACGCCAAGCTGATGGCCGAGATGCTGCAAAGCGACTGGGCCAAAATCGGCCTCAAGGTCAAGATCGTCAGCTACGAGTGGGGCGAATACATCAAGCGCACCAAGAACGGTGAGCACGACATCAGCCTGATCGGCTGGACCGGCGACAATGGTGACCCGGACAACTGGCTGGGCACTCTTTATAGCTGCGACGCCATCGGCGGGAACAACTACTCCATGTGGTGTGACCCGGCGTACGACAAGTTGATCAAGCAAGCCAAGGTCGTGACCGACCGCGAACAAAGAACTGTTCTGTACAAACAGGCGCAGCAACTGCTCAAGCAGCAGGTGCCCATCACGCCAGTCGCCCACTCGACGGTCAACCAGCCGTTAAGCACCAAAGTCGAAGGTTTCAAAGTGAGCCCCTTCGGCCGCAACGTGTTCTCGGGCGTCAGTATCACCCCATAAGAAAATAACCGGATTGCGCAGGGCGAACATCGCCTTGCTGCAAACGTGCGGCCTTCTATTAGGATTTTTCCTACGGCAAACGTTTGCATAGGCTTGAACGAGTTACACACCCAATAGCCGGATCACCAAAAAAGACCGGCATTAAAAAGAGAACCAAAGGAGCTTCATTCATGAAACTGAGCAGCAAAGCGCTTCTGGCCCTGGCCATCAGCAGCATCACGGCCACCGCCTACGCTGAACCCGTGAGCCAGGACTTCGTTCCGACTACCCTGGCCGGCACCAGCGCGCAAAGCGAGGCCAAAGGCTTTATCGAAGACTTCAGCCTGGGCGGCACCACACGTAACTGGTACTCCCACGAAAGCAAATACCGTGGTGGCAACTTCGAATACAAAAAGCATGGCCAGACCCTGACTGACCGTAACCGTACCAACTGGGTACAGGGCACGATCATCAACGCCAGCTCGGGTTTCACCCAGGGCACCGTAGGCGTCAAGACTGAGTTGGCGGTGTACAACGCCGTGGTCCTGGACCGCAGCAAGCGTGATATCAAGGGCGGCTCCAACCGCACCCTGGCTGACTCCGACGGTGATGCAGTAGGCCAATGGAGCAAACTGGGCCTGGCCAACGTGCAGTTCCGTGTGTCGAACACCACGTTGACTGCCGGTCGTCAGAACTTCAGCAGCGGCATCGTCGACACCATCGGCAACCGTGCACTGCCATCGAGCTTTGAAGGTGTGAGCTTCAACAGCGAAGAGTTCAGCAACCTGTCGTTCCAAGGTGGCGTGTTTGACCGCGTTTCGCCACGTACCGAACAGAGCTTGTCGAAATTCCGCAGCGAATACGGCAATGGCGCGGAAACCGACAAGGTGTCCACCCTGGGCCTGAACTACCAGCCGCTGAAAAGCCTGAAAATCAGCGTCTTCGGCGCCAACGTGAAGGACTTCTGGAACCAGTACTACTTCGGCGCAACCCACGAGTTGGGTGATGCCCAGCAACTGGCGCTGACCACCGGTTTCAACTACTACAAGACTGTCGATGAAGGCAAAAAAGAGATGGGGGAAATCGACAACGATACCTACTCCCTGTCCCTGGGCCTGGCCCACCAGGCACACAGCCTGACGTTCTCCTACCAGCAAGTGAACGGTAACGAGTACTTCGACTACCTGCACGAAACCAACGGCATCTACCTGGCCAACTCCCTGACCTCTGACTTCAACGGCCCGAACGAGAAATCGTTCCAGGTTGCCTATGGCATCAACATGGCCGAATACGGCGTGCCAGGCTTGAAGTTCAACATCTACTCGGCGCGTGGCTGGGGCATCGACGGCACTCACTACACCGGCAACAACGGTCGGGCCAATTTCGCCTACGCCGGCATACAGAACCAGGACGGCGAAAAACACCAGGAATACGGTGTCGGCAGCTCTTACGCCATCCAAAGCGGCCCACTCAAGGCCACCACCGTGCGCGCAACCTATGTTGAGCACCGTGGCAGCGAGTTCCAGGCAGACGGCAGCGTCAAAGAGTTCCGTCTGGTCACCACCATCCCATTCAACATCCTTTAATTAGCGCCAGGTAGACGGCGGGCTCAGGACGAGCCCGCCGCTACGTTTGTCTGGTCCCATCGATTGCAGAGGGCTCCGAATGAAATTGCTCCCACTACAAGCCGCCATGGCTGCCGCGCTGTTGAGCGTGGCGATCGGCGTTTCGGCCAAACCACTGGTGGTCTGCACCGAGGCCAGCCCGGAAGGTTTCGACCCGGTCCTGTACACCACAGCTGTGACCGCTGACGCTGCCGCTGAAACCATGTTCAACCGTTTGGTGGACTTCAAGCCTGGTACCACTGAAATCGTTCCCGCGCTCGCCACGTCCTGGGAAATCAGCGACGACGGCCTGACCTATACGTTCCACTTGCGCGATGACGTCAAGTTCCACACTACCGACTACTTCAAACCCACGCGCAACTTGAATGCCGATGACGTGCTCTGGAGCTTCCAGCGCCAGTTGGACCCGAAACACCCTTGGCATAACAAATCCGCTACGGGTTTCCCCTATTTCGAAAGCATGGGCTTTAAGGAACTGCTCAAAAGTGTCGAGAAGACTGATGACCACACAGTGGTCTTCACCCTGACTCGCCCTGAAGCACCGTTCCTGGCCGATGTCGCGATGCCGTTTACCGCCATCCACTCCGCTGAATACGCTGACAAGCTGCTCGCCGCAGGCAAGACCGATGAGCTCAACAGCAAGCCGATCGGCACAGGCCCGTTCATCTTCATCCGCTACCAGAAAGATGCCCAGGTACGCTTCAAGGCCAACCCGGAGTACTTCCGTGGCAAGCCGCCGGCCGATCCGTTGATCCTGGCCATTGCGGTCGACAACAACGTGCGCCTGCAGAAGCTCAAGGCCAACGAGTGCCAGGTCGCGCTGTATCCCAAGCCCGATGACCTGCCCAGCATCAAGAAAGACCCGAACCTGAAGGTCGATGAACTGGCGGCGATGACCACCGCCTACACCGCCCTGAACACCACCCACAAATACATGAGCGACGCGCGGGTGCGTCACGCGATCAACATCGCGTTCGACAAAAAGGGCTACAACGAATCGCTGTACGGCAAAGGTAACGCTGTCGATGCCACTGGCCCGTTTCCACCTACGCTGCTGGGTTTCAACGACAAGCTGAAAAACCCACCGCGCGACCTGGACAAGGCCCGCGCCCTGCTCAAGGAAGCCGGGGTGCCGGAAGGCACCGAGTTCACCCTGTTCACTCGGAATGGTGGCGGCCCGACCAACCCTAACCCGATGCTCGGCGCACAGCGCATGCAGGCAGATCTGGCGCAGATTGGTCTGAAGGTGAATATCAAAGTCATGGAATGGGGCGAGATGCTCAAGCGCGCCAAAGGCGGCGAGCACGACATGGTTTCTGCCGGTTGGGCGGGGGATAACGGGGACCCGGATAACTTCCTCACGCCGAACCTGAGTTGCGATGCAGCGAAAAACGGCGAAAACTACGCGCGCTGGTGTAACAAAGAGTTTCAAGGCTTGATCGACAAGGCGCGCGCTGTCGCTGAACCCGCACAACGCGCGGCACTCTATGAACAAGCAATGGACGTTTTCGACAAGGACCAACCATGGATTCCCATGGCTTACCCGAAAATGTTCACCGCCATGCGCAAGAACGTCGAGGGTTATACCCAAAGCCCTCTGACGAACAATAACTTCGCCACCACCCAGGTGAAGTAAATAAGAAAAACGCTCGGCGCCGTCGCTATTGACGGCGCCGGACCTGCCTAACCGGCTGATTGAGGTACACAACAAGATGTTTAGTTTTATTGCCCGCCGACTGGGGTTACTGATCCCCACGTTCTTCGGCATCACGTTGCTGACGTTTGCGTTGATTCGCATGATCCCTGGCGACCCCGTCGAAGTCATGATGGGCGAACGACGAGTCGACCCCGAGATGCACGCACAGGCAATGGAACGCCTTGGCCTTAACAAGCCGCTGTATGCCCAATATCTGGACTATGTCGGCAAGCTCGCCCAAGGCGACCTTGGCGAATCGCTGCGCACCCGTACCAGCGTGTGGACCGAATTCACCGCCCTCTTCCCGGCGACCCTGGAACTGTCCATGGCCGCCCTGTTGTTCGCCGGTATCCTGGGCCTGCTGGCCGGGGTGATCGCGGCACTTAAACGAGGATCCCTGTTCGACCACGGGGTGATGGGCATCTCCCTGGCGGGATATTCGATGCCGATCTTCTGGTGGGGCCTGATCCTGATCATGTTCTTCTCGGTGAGCCTGGGCTGGACTCCGGTTTCCGGGCGTATCGACCTGCTCTACGACATCGAGCCGCGCACCGGCTTCATGCTGATCGACACCCTGCTGGCTGACGAGCCGGACGCATTCTGGGATGCACTGCACCACCTGATCCTGCCGGCCATCGTGCTTGGCACCATCCCGCTGGCAGTGATCGCGCGGATGACCCGGTCGTCGATGCTCGAAGTACTGCGCGAAGACTACATCCGCACCGCCAAGGCCAAGGGCCTGTCGCCGGCGCGCGTGGTGTTCGTGCACGGCCTGCGTAACGCGCTGATCCCGGTATTGACCGTGGTCGGCCTGCAAGTCGGCACGCTGCTGGCCGGTGCGGTCTTGACCGAAACCATCTTCTCGTGGCCCGGCATCGGCAAATGGCTGATCGAAGCCATTGGCGCACGAGACTACCCGGTGGTGCAAAACGGCATTCTGCTGATCGCCTGCCTGGTGATCCTGGTGAACTTCGTGGTGGATATCCTCTACGGCTTCGCCAACCCACGCATCCGTCACCAGCGCTGAGATCATGACCATGACCACACCTACTCCAGTGTCAGCAGTCGATCAAAGCCTGCTGTACCCGTCTCCGTACAAAGAATTCTGGCAAGCCTTCTCCAAGAACAAGGGCGCGGTTGCCGGCCTGTTGTTCATGTTGCTGATCGTGTTCTGCGCGATCTTCGCGCCCTGGGTTGCGCCGCATAACCCAAGCGAGCAGTACCGCGACTTCCTGCTGACACCGCCGATCTGGCTGGAAGGCGGGCAGATGCAATTTCTGTTGGGCACCGACGAATTGGGCCGTGATTTGCTCTCGCGCCTGATTCAGGGCTCGCGTCTGTCGTTGCTGATCGGTTTGTCGTCGGTGGTGATGTCGCTGATCCCGGGGATCCTGCTGGGTCTGTTCGCCGGGTTCTTCCCGCGCTTGCTCGGCCCGACCATCATGCGTTTGATGGACATCATGCTGGCCTTGCCCTCGCTGCTGCTGGCCGTTGCCATTGTCGCGATCCTCGGCCCTGGCCTGATCAACACTGTGATCGCCATCGCTATCGTCTCGTTGCCGTCCTACGTGCGTCTGACCCGCGCTGCGGTAATGGGCGAACTGAACCGCGACTACGTGACCGCCGCCCGCCTCGCCGGCGCCGGCCTGCCACGCTTGATGTTCATCACCGTGCTGCCCAACTGCATGGCGCCGCTGATCGTACAGGCCACCTTGAGTTTCTCCTCGGCGATCCTCGATGCCGCGGCCCTGGGCTTCCTCGGCCTTGGCGTTCAACCGCCAACCCCGGAGTGGGGCACCATGCTGGCTTCGGCCCGTGACTACATCGAACGCGCCTGGTGGGTGGTGAGCCTGCCGGGTCTGACCATTTTGCTCAGCGTGCTGGCAATCAACTTGATGGGTGACGGCCTGCGCGATGCGCTGGACCCGAAACTCAAGAACGCCGCCTGAGGAGATTCCCATGTCACTGTTAGAAATCAAGAATCTCAACGTCCGCTTCGGCGACAAGACCGCCGTGCCGGTGGTCGATGGCCTCGACGTTTCGGTCGACAAAGGCGAAGTACTGGCGATCGTTGGCGAGTCGGGTTCGGGTAAATCCGTGACCATGATGGCGCTGATGGGCCTGATCGAGCATCCCGGCATCGTCACCGCCGACGCGCTGAACTTTGACGGCAAGGACATGCTCAAGCTGAGCAACCGCCAGCGTCGCCAGATCGTCGGCAAAGACCTGTCGATGGTGTTCCAGGACCCGATGACCGCGCTGAACCCCAGCTACACCGTGGGTTTCCAGATTGAAGAAGTCTTGCGCCTGCATTTGAAGATGTCCGGCAAGCAAGCGCGCAAGCGTGCCATCGAACTGTTGGAAAAGGTTGAAATCCCAGGCGCCGCCAGCCGTATGGACGCCTACCCGCACCAACTGTCCGGCGGCATGAGCCAGCGTGTGGCTATCGCGATGGCGATTGCCGGCGAGCCGAAGCTGCTGATCGCCGACGAACCGACCACCGCGCTGGACGTGACCATCCAGGCGCAGATCATGGAACTGCTGCTGGCCCTGCAGAAAGAACAGAACATGGGCCTGGTGCTGATCACCCACGACCTCGCGGTCGTGGCGGAAACCGCCCAGCGCGTGTGCGTGATGTACGCCGGCCAAGCCGTGGAAGTCGGCCAGGTGCCGCAGTTGTTCGACATTCCGGCGCACCCCTACAGCGAAGCGCTGCTCAAGGCGATCCCCGAGCACAGCCTCGGCGCCACGCGCCTGGCCACGCTGCCGGGTATCGTTCCTGGTCGTTACGACCGCCCGCAGGGTTGCCTACTGTCACCACGTTGCCCGTACGTGCAGGAATCCTGCCGTGCCCAGCGTCCTGACCTTGACCCGAAAACCAACAGCCTCGCGCGCTGCTTCTACCCCTTGAATCAGGAGGTGGCGTAATGGCCGTCGTTCTTACCGCCCGCGACCTTACCCGTCACTACGAAGTGTCCCGTGGCCTGTTCAAGGGCCATGCTCTGGTACGTGCGCTCAATGGCGTGTCCTTTGAGCTGGAAGCCGGCAAGACCCTCGCCGTTGTTGGCGAGTCGGGTTGCGGCAAATCCACCCTGGCCCGTGCGCTCACGCTGATTGAGGAGCCATCTTCCGGGTCCTTGAAAATCGCCGGCCAGGAAGTCGCCGGCGCCGACAAGGCCCAGCGCAAGCAATTGCGCAAAGACGTGCAGATGGTGTTCCAAAGCCCCTACGCCTCATTGAACCCACGGCAGAAAGTCGGCGATCAACTCGGCGAGCCGCTGCTGATCAACACCAACCTGTCCGCCGCCGAACGCCGCGAAAAAGTGCAGGCGATGATGAAGCAAGTGGGCCTGCGCCCTGAGCATTATCAGCGTTACCCGCACATGTTCTCCGGTGGTCAGCGCCAGCGTATCGCCCTCGCGCGCGCGATGATGTTGCAACCGAAAGTGCTGGTGGCGGATGAACCGACCTCGGCACTCGACGTGTCGATCCAGGCCCAGGTGCTTAACCTGTTCATGGACCTGCAGCAGGAATTCAACACGGCCTACGTGTTCATTTCCCACAACCTGGCCGTGGTGCAACACGTTGCCGATGATGTGATGGTGATGTACCTCGGTCGCCCGGTGGAAGTCGGCCCCAAGGAAGACATCTACGCCCGCCCGCTGCACCCGTACACCCAGGCGTTGCTGTCGGCGACCCCGACCATTCACCCGGACCCGAACAAGCCGAAAATCAAGATCGTTGGCGAACTGCCCAACCCGCTGAACCCGCCGCCCGGCTGCGCCTTCCACAAGCGCTGCCCGTACGCAACTGCGCGGTGCAGCACCGAGGAGCCGCAACTGCGCGCCTTGGATAACCGCCAGGTGGCTTGCCACTACGCGGAGCAGTTTGTCGCGTAAGCCCCTGCGCGGGTCTGCTTTTGTGGCGAGGGATGCTCCCTCGCCACAGTAGTCCGACTCCAGGATTGGAGTGATACAGCGTTCTACAACCCTTCCCATCAGGTTGCGCATCAGCCTGGCGGGAGGGGTTTTTCTTTTGGGCGAGGCCTACGTCTGGCTATCGCCTTCGTCGTCCGAATCGTCGCTGTCCGGCTCATCGGTGGTGGAGTCATCGTCGTCCTGGCTGCCGCCCTGGTCCTTGTCGCCGGGTTCAGCCTCGGACTTGGCCAATTGCAGATCCTGGCTGTGCACCGCAGTCAATGCAGCACCGCCCTGCACCGGATTATGCGCCCAGGCCGACGACGTCCCCAACGACAACAGCACCAGCACCTTTATCAACAGCACGACTCGTTGAAAAATACTCATGGTTGATTCCGCCCAGTCAGTAGGTAAATCCCACGCGACAGCCGTTCACCGTCGCCAGCGTTGACGCTAGTCCCAATGCCGGGTTTACGCCAGGCCTCAGGTGTCGCCGTTGTCGTAAGTTTCGCTGTCTTCGCCTTTTGAATCGATGGGTTTCACCACTGTGGTTTGGACAGTGCCGCAGAGCTTGATGCCACGTCCCTAATATCGACGTACCGCACCGTAATAGCTAAACACTGAAGTCCGCATAAGCGGCGTTGAGCTATTCCAATAGATTATTAATCCAAACGTCATTATTCCTAATGCATTGCCCCCAACCACTGAGCAAACAAAGAAACCTTTGTTTATCGAGTGCAAAGCACCCACATTTAAAATCCCCAGCATTCACAACCTATTGTTTTTAAACCCCACTCATCAATATTTTATAGCCGGCCCAAAAAAAAACAAAATGTCAACTGTTAAAACCAACAGTATATCGATTTAAAAACGCCTGCTAGATTCAGAACTTAACAAACCCGCTTAACATAAGGAACAATCCATGAGTACCGCTATCGAGTACACCCCACCGAATGCAAAAGTCACCGCCAACGATGTGGAAAAAGTGAAAAAGTACGTAACTCAAGGATTAGCACTTCCGACAACGTTACCGGCTATTGCTTACGCCTATAACGGAACTGTTGTAGACAATGGAATCAGTGACACCGAACTTCTTGCCACGTTTTCAACTATCCATGGGCATGCCGCCAAATGGTCACCTCTGGAGACTGAAATTATAAAAGTAGCTGTTTCCCTCAAAAGGTTTGCAGAAGACCTCAAGGACTATACGGAACCTGCCATTGAAGAGATTAAAGCGTTGCCGGGATACAGCAATTACGCGCTCCAAACGAGTAGCCTGACCGAAGATCAGATCAGTACGTTTAAATCCCCTTTAGATGAAGGGGATACCACGACACAAAACACCTATAAGACCATCGACGAATACGTCGTTGCCATAATTCAATCCATTCAAAACAAACAAGCTGAAGCCACCGCGATAAAAAGCCAATTAGTGGCCTTCGACATGGACCTGAACGCAATTGAAGTCGATGTAGGTCAAAAGGCAGCGAGAGCATTGGCCTCCCACACATTGACGGAGCTTAGAGATATTACTGCAAGGCTGGTTGCCATTAATAATGAAGTCAGCGATCTAAGAAAAGAATCAAAATACAGTGTTGGCGAGTGGTTTTTATTTGCCACTCTTGTAGTCCCAGTGATCGGTGTGCCCGTGACTGCCGGGTACTTTGCTAGTCGGGACAGTGCCTTTAGCGCCAAAATTGACGCCCTGCATAACGAAGAAAGTATGTTACTGACCCGGCAGGCCGATCTCCAAAAAGTCGCAGCAGTACTGAATAACATTCATTCCGCGATGCGCAGCCTTGGCATTTTTACAAAAGGTGCCATCGACGGCATGATGCAAATCGAAGCATTGTGGACTGCAACGCTCGCGGAAATCATCGCCTCCAAGAACCTACTGAGCAAGACCAAAGACTTCAGCGAACTGGCAATTTTTATTATAAAAATGACCGCCGTGCTCGCCCGGTGGAAGAAAATCAAAGACTACATGAATGACATGACACGCGCCTTTGGCCAAAGAAACTAAGCCTGGAGTACACAAAAATGACCGTTGCATTAATCACGCCGTATAAGCCTAGTATTTTTAAGGCCAGAATCCTCATCCACGAATACGCGAACATCAAACTGAGCAACGCCTATATCCCGGCACTAAGCCAGGAACTACAAAGCCTTAAGACCTCTCTTGACAATACCGATCGCGTCTTTAACGATTCTCTAAGCAAAGTTTCGAGCACTTTAGATGTCACCGAGATCAGAAACTATTTGGACATTCTCAATGGCTCGACGGATGAATCCAGTATCGCTCCCTATAATAAAGAGCTGAAAAAGGCTCTTGAAGTACTCAAGTCGGAACTTGAAACGCTTTCACGCGACATGAAGTCTTCCTTGGGTAACTTTGAAACAGCCACCATCAGCGACTATTCCGGGGAGATTTCCACGTTAGAGGCTGAACGCACTAGATTGCTTAGCAACCTTCCCGAAGACCAAAAAAAATTAAGCAACCTTCGGGAGCAATGTGATGTGCTTGAGAAGGCAATCATTGAGTTCAAATCAAAGACGTTCATTGATAAAGGAATGCCCATTTTTGACGAAATTCAAAAAGCGGTCACAGAGGTTATTGACCAACCTTCCGAAAAATCGAAAACGGCGGTCAGGGCGGGGATGAACATTGCCAAAGACCTGCTGAACATTGCGAACGAACAGCTTAAATACAATAACCTGGTTGAAGCGCGCGACAAATTAGCGGGTGAAATCGCTATTTGGCAGGCACAAATGAGCTATGAGCAAAAACAGGTCGATATTATAGATGATAAAAAATCACAACTGATGGCGCTTTCCGACATTGCTGAGCCTCGCACGTTATATGTAGTGGAGGCGCGAAAAATTATTGATATGCTTGTAGCCCTTATAAATAATGTGTTCGTCAATAGCGATTTAATTAGCAGAGAAGGGCTTATCGCCGCGACGGATAAGCTCCTGGAGAATTGTCCTGCGTTCCCAAATCATATTGACTCACTCGGGTACTACTGGCTACGCGAGGCGCAATGAAAAAACCTCTAAAACACTTAACCTCGATAAAAACTGTTGGCTTTTCCAACTAAAAATCTGCAACGAGGAATTTACTATGGACGCGTCAGTAATCACTCTTTTTCTAGATGAGAGCTCATCTAAGTGCATAAGCTCAGAAAACTTTTTTTTGGATGAGATTAGCAACAGTGGAGGATGGAAATACGTACTTCTCGACGCTGTCGACTGGCATAATAAAACCTGGTCTAACCAGCCGCATTATTGGACAGGCCATCAAAACAAACGTGAACAGTTTGCGGAGAACGCCGAGACCTATTCAGCGCTACGCGAGCATTTAAGCGAAGAGACTTTTTCTGTACGAGGCAAACTTTTACATATTGCTGAAAACCTCCAACTATTTGGAAGTTCCGCAATCGAATTAATCGATAGTTCATCTGCTGGCACCAATACTCAAAATTTCACTCAGGCACAGATAGACTCCCTGGACTCTTCGTTATTGAGCGTTGAAGACTGCTCTTGCGTCCAGAGTTTTTCAAGCCATATGGACGCACTTTACACGACAACGTCCAGCGCGCTGGAAGACGTCGCGATCTTTCAAAACAAAGTATCTGAATGTAAACTTCTTTTAGCTAACAACGTGCGCCCCACCATTGAGGCCGTACTAGCCTTTAATTGCCCAACTGCAGAAGACTTTTATAAAAACACTCGTACAGCTATAGATAACGCCAACCTAAATGGAACATCGGAATATCTAGCACTGACTCTGGAGGGCATGTACTTAGACCTACAAACCGCTTTAGAGTACCAGCATATGCTCCCTCCTTCACCGCTACATTTTAATGGACTACTTGAAACTTTCATGAAGTTCTCCGAAAACATATGCCGCGTGCTACCGGCATTATCAAAGTTTGAAGTGCTTTGGATAGAAACGCTCAGCTTCATTAAAAACTCGAAAGAAAACGCCGAAAACATTCAAACCGTAAAAATGCTTAAAGTTTTCAGAACCAGAATGCAAAAAATAATGAATGATTGGAACAATGTAAAAGCCCTCCTAGGGGCACAGCCCATCCCTTTACAGTGAGTGGAAAGAAGTTGCCTTTTTTCAATCTTGAACTTCGCTGGCCGGTAAAACCCAACACGCTCAATGAGGAACTCACCGTGGACAAATTGACCATTGATCTTTTTCTAGTGGAAAACTCCTCCAACTGCTTAAAACCAAAATGGAATTACTGGAGTGTAATTGAAGCAATGAATGACGGATGGGAAGCTACACTTTTAGACGCTGTCAAATGGTTCGAAGAACGCTGGCCTGGCAAATCTCACTATTGGTCAGGCGACCAAAAAAAACTTGAACAATTCGCTAAAGACCTGAATACCTATGCAGAGTCCTACGACGATCTTGACGTAGAAACCTTAGCTGTTCGGAACGACCTTTTAATTATCGCCGAGAAAATAAATTTATTTGGCGACTCAGTTATTAAAGTCATCGATAACACGTCAGCTGGCACCAACACTCAAAATTTCACACAAGCACAAATAGATGCGCTTGACGCTTCGTTATTGAGCGTCAATGACTGCGCCGGTGTTCTGAGTTTTTCGAGTTACATGGATGCATTAAGCAACGCAACCTCTAACGCGGTCGACCAGGTTTCCGCATATCAAAAAAAGATTTCCGATCTGAAATTACTTTTAGCCAACAACGTGCGCCCTACTGTTGACGGCGCGTTAGCCCTATGTGGCAAAACCGTAAACAACGTTCTAAATAATGCTCGTACTGTAATACACGACGCGAACAAAAACGGAACCTCTTCAAGCGTAGCGTTGACTTTGGAAAAGATGTACTCGGACCTACAAGACGCTGTGGACTCAGATTATTATTATCCAGACCCATCCCCATTGTCTTATAATAATGTATTAGAAGCATTTATCGAACTTTCCGAATCTTTATCCCTCGTGCAGCCAGCGCTATCCCAATTTGAACTGCTTTGGATAGAAACGCACAGTTTCATTCTAAACTCCAAACAAAACGCCGACACAATTCAAACCGTAAAAATGCTTAAAGTTTTCAGAACCAGAATGCAAAAAATAATGAATGATTGGAGTAATGTGAAAACCCTTCTAGGCGCACAGCCCATCCCCCTCCAGTGAGACAAAACCTTCTTGATACAACCGCCTGCGCAAGCAATTTCAGCACCCCAAATAGCACTTAAGCCAACCCGTTAACTTGAGAACACCAAAATGAAAAAGAGCGTTAGCACCCTCCCAGGTTATGTTGCAAACCTCTCTCACAACAAAGTGATCGTGTTCCAAAATTGGATCACCTTCGTTCAAGGTACGACCCGAGTATTCCGAAGCTCGCAACCCTACTATAACGGCACAGATGACACGCCTCAAAAATTTGATGCTGCCGCAGTTGCGCTCTTAAATAACTACGGAATCAAAGGCCTTATCAGCCTAAATAAAAAACTGCTAGACAGCACCAGTGCAGCGGTAATAAGTGCGGCTAACATCACCTACCACCACCTTGCGGTCAAAGACTTTGATGCACCCACAGCTCCAGAGCTTTTGCAGGGTTGCAAGTCAATCGATAGTGCGCTGAGCAAAGGCAATGTTTTGGTTTTCTGTGGTTTTGGCCAAGGAAGAACAGGAACGATGATCACGGCTTATGAGATATATAAACTACCCAAAGGCAGTGCGACCTCCAAACTGGACGCCATCATCGCCACCTCTACCGCAGAGACCAATGACCAGGAAGCAAGTCTGCGATCACTCTACAAGCTGCTAAACCCCTAGAAAGCCTGCGTTGCGTTGAGCATAAGAGTGGCCATCGTGGCCACTCTCTATCTTCTCAATCAAACCTTGCAGCGCTGGCGCGGCATAGCAGTCTCGAGGCGAAGTACGAGATACCGGATTTACGCCAGGGATCAAGTGTCGCCGTCGTCGTAGGTTTCGCTGTCTTCGCCTTCGTTATAGGGGTTTTCTGCGTCTTCCTTCGGGGCGGGCTGGACTTGCGGCTGCCAGCTGCCGGAGTTGACTTCTTGTTGCTTTTTCTTGGAGACGGGGCCGGTGTCTTTCCACTGCGGTGTACCCGCGTCTGCTAGTACAGCGACGGCGGACAATCCCAAGCCTGCGAGCAATACCAAGTGGATGATGCGTTGAACACTACGCAAAGCGATCTCCTTTTCAGTTCCTGGATAGAGCAACGCTAGACCGGATGCGAGTTTCTCGCCAATCCCATGCCGAATGAAAATCGAAATGTGAGTTTTGCATTGTTCATAAAAAAGGGTGAAGCCATCACAGCTTCACCCTTCGATACCGCTCAGACCTTAGTGGTGCTCACGCGTCGCACGGAATTTCACATCCGGCCAGCGCTCTTCCATCAGCGCCAGGTTGACCCGCGTCGGCGCCAGGTAGGTCAGGTGACCACCGCCGTCGATCGCCAGGTTTTCCACGGCCTTGTTGGAGAACTCTTCCAACTTCTTCTTATCGCTGCAATCGATCCAGCGCGCGGAGTACACGGTGATCGGCTCGTAGGAGCACTCGACCTTGTATTCCTCTTTCAGGCGGCTGGCGACCACATCGAACTGCAGCACACCGACGGCGCCGAGGATGATGTCGTTGCTGCGCTCGGGGAAGAACACCTGGGTGGCGCCCTCTTCCGCGAGTTGCTGCAAGCCTTGGCGCAGTTGCTTGGATTTCAGCGGGTCGCGCAGGCGCACGCGGCGGAACAGTTCCGGGGCGAAGTGCGGGATACCGGTGAAGCCCAGCGCTTCGCCTTCGGTGAAGGTGTCGCCGATCTGGATGGTGCCGTGGTTGTGCAGACCGATAATGTCGCCGGCGTAGGCTTCTTCGAGCTGTTCACGCTCGGAGGAGAAGAACGTCAGGGCGTCGCCGATACGCAAGTCCTTGCCGGTGCGCACGTGGCGCATCTTCATGCCTTTTTCGTATCTACCGGAGCAGATGCGCATGAAGGCAATACGGTCGCGGTGTTTCGGGTCCATGTTCGCCTGGATCTTGAACACGAAGCCGGTGAATTTCTCTTCAACAGGCTCAACGGTGCGCTCGTTGGCAACGCGGGCCAGGGGTTTGGGTGCCCAGTCCACCACGGCGTCGAGCACGTGGTCGACACCGAAGTTACCCAAGGCCGTCCCAAAAAACACCGGGGTCAGCTGACCGTCGAGGAATTCTTGCTGGTTGAATTCATGGCAGGCGCCCTGCACCAGTTCCAACTGGTCGACGAAGCGGTCGTACTCGTCACCCAGGTGGGCGCGGGCTTCGTCCGAATCGAGTTTCTCGATGATCTTGACGTCGGTGCGCTCGTGACCGTGGCCGGCGGTGTAGACAATGATGTAATCATCGGCCAGGTGGTACACGCCCTTGAAGTCGCGGTAGCAACCAATCGGCCAGGTGATCGGCGCGGCCTTGATCTTCAAGACGGCTTCGATTTCATCCAACAGCTCGATCGGGTCGCGGATGTCGCGGTCGAGTTTGTTGATGAAGCTGACGATCGGCGTATCACGCAGACGGCACACGTCCATCAGCGCGATGGTCCGTGGCTCGACACCTTTACCGCCGTCGAGAACCATCAACGCGGAGTCGACCGCGGTCAGGGTGCGATAGGTGTCTTCGGAGAAGTCTTCGTGGCCCGGGGTGTCGAGCAGGTTGACCATGTGGTCGCGATACGGGAACTGCATGACCGACGTGGTAATGGAGATACCCCGTTGTTTTTCCATTTCCATCCAGTCAGAGGTGGCATGGCGGTCGGATTTGCGGGATTTCACCGTGCCTGCCACCGCGATTGCCTTGCCCATCAGCAACAGCTTCTCGGTGATGGTGGTTTTACCGGCATCGGGGTGGGAAATAATGGCGAAAGTGCGGCGTTTCGCGACTTCGGCGGCCTGGTGGGTCATGGGAAATCGCCTGGCAGGTGAGTCAAAAAAGGGCGGCGAGTATAGCGCAAACCCAGGCGGCCAGACCACCGTTCAGCCCATTGGGGGTGGCTAAATGCTGCCAAGTGTGGAACCTTTTAAAAGGTAGAGACGTCCACTCCCCTCATGCCGTACTCGGAACAGGGGCTGATAAATCAGCAAGTTAGCCTGACGAGGCTGCGCTCATGGCTCGATCGCATACCGCGTTGCCGGTATCGGCGAGCTGCATTTCGCGACCACATTCAGAGGCAGCCAGCAATGGCATTGCCGCTCGGAAATGTGGACGCCGACAGAAGAAAAAAAGGAGTCCGCCTGTGGCTATTCGCTATGGCAAAGGGCTTATGGGAGGAGCGGTTGTCGTCGCTCTCCTGGCCCTGCTGGTCCACTGGATCGGCATAGACACGATCGAACAGTACCGCGACGATTTGTTGTTTTACCTGCAAGCTCATTTGATCCTGGTGCTTGTCTCCATGCTGGCCGCCCTGATTGTGGGCATCCCCGCCGGTATCCTGCTAAGCCGACCGAACATGGCTGGGCGCGCAGAACGCTTCATGCAGATCTTCAACATCGGCAACACCGTCCCGCCCCTGGCCGTACTGGCCATCGCCCTGGGCGTCCTCGGCATCGGCAGCGGGCCGGCGATCTTCGCGCTGTTCCTCGCTTCCCTACTGCCCATCGTGCGCAACACCTACGAAGGCCTGAAAAACGTCCAGGGCTCCCTGAAAGAAGCCGCCACCGGCATTGGCATGACGCCGCGCCAGGTGCTGTTTCGCGTGGAACTGCCCAACGCTGTCCCAATCATCATCGGCGGTGTACGCGTGGCCCTGGCGATCAATGTGGGGACGGCACCGCTGGCGTTCCTGATTGGCGCCAACAGCCTCGGCAGCCTGATCTTCCCTGGCATAGCCCTGAACAACCACTCGCAGTTGCTGCTCGGTGCCGCATGCACCGCGTTGTTGGCATTGCTGCTCGACGCTTTGGTGACTATGACCAGCCGCCTCTGGCTGGAACGCGGGTTGCGTCCGTCTTAGGCCTGAAACAGGAACCAACATGAAAAAACTGACCTTGATATTGAGCTGCGTCCTGCTGTTCGCAGGTTTTGCGCAAGCCGCTGAAAAGCCGGTGATCCGCATCGGCGCCCGCGTCTTCACCGAGCAGACCTTGCTCGCCGAAATCACTGCCCAGTACCTGCGCACCAAGGGCTACGACACGCGCGTAACCGGCGGCCTGGGTAGCAATCTGGCACGCAGTGCCCAGGAAAGCGGGCAACTGGATATGCTCTGGGAATACACCGGGGTGTCACTGGTGAATTACAACCATGTGGACGAGAAACTCAACAGCGAACAGTCCTACGCACGAGTGAAGGAACTCGACGCGAAAAAAGGCCTCGCCTGGCTGTCGCCGTCGAAATTCAGTAACACCTACGCGTTGGCGCTGCCAGAAAACGTGGCCAAGGAATTTCCGCAGATCAACACCATCAGCGACTTGACCCAAGCCCTGGCGCAAACCACCAAAGGTACACGCCTGGTGGCCCTTGACACAGAGTTCGCTAACCGCTCCGACGGTATGGACGGCATGGTCAAGCTGTACGACATGAACCTGACCCGCGAAAACACACGCCAGATGGACGCCGGCCTGGTCTATACCGCGCTACGTAATGGCCAGGTGTTTGCCGGTTTGGTCTACACCACCGACGGTCGCCTAAGTGCCTTCAAATTGAAGCTGCTGGAAGACGACAAACATTACTTCCCCGACTACACCGCCGCGCCGGTGGTGCGCCAGGCGTACCTCGATGCTCACCCGCAACTGGCGGCTGACCTCAAGCCGTTGGCCGCGCTGTTCGACGATGAAACCATGCGCCAGTTGAACGCACGCGTCGACGTCGACCATGAAAGCCCGTCCAGCGTGGCCGCAGATTTCCTGCGCCAACATCCGATCAACTAATTAAGAGGAGAAGACATGGAATTTCTGAACGCCTTTTCCCATCTTGATTGGGTACTCGTCCTGCATCTGACCTGGCAGCACATCACCTTGGTCGGCCTCGCCGTGATCCTGGCGATTGTCGTCGGCGTGCCCCTGGGCGTACTCATGACGCGTTTCCCAACCCTGGCCGGCCCACTGCAGGCAAGCGCCACAGTGCTACTGACCGTGCCCTCCATTGCCCTGTTCGGCCTGTTGCTGCCGTTTTACTCCAAATTCGGCCAGGGCCTGGGGCCCATGCCGGCGATCACCGCCGTGTTCCTCTACTCCCTGTTGCCGATCATGCGTAACACCTACCTCGCCCTCACTGGTGTGGAACCGGGCATCCGTGAAGCCGCCAAAGGCATCGGCATGACCTTCGGCCAGCGCCTGCGCATGGTCGAGCTGCCTATCGCCGTGCCGGTGATCCTCGCCGGTGTACGCACCGCCGTGGTGATGAATATTGGCGTAATGACCATCGCCGCCACCATCGGCGCCGGTGGCCTGGGTGTACTTATTCTGGCTTCCATCAGCCGCAGCGACATGTCGATGCTGATCGTTGGCGCCGTGCTGGTCAGTCTCCTGGCCATCTTCGCCGACCTGCTTTTGCAATGGCTGCAACGCTCGCTGACTCCAAAAGGACTGCTCAAATGATCGAACTTCAACACCTGACCAAGACTTTTCAAAGCAACGGCAAGACTGTTTCTGCCGTCAACGACGTAAGCCTGACCGTCAACGAAGGCGAGATTTGCGTATTCCTCGGCCCTTCGGGCTGCGGCAAGAGCACCACGCTGAAAATGATCAACCGCCTGATCAAGCCCACCTCGGGCAAGATTCTGATCAACGGCGAAGACACCACCGACCTCGACGAAGTGACACTGCGCCGCAACATCGGTTATGTGATCCAGCAGATCGGCCTGTTCCCGAACATGACCATCGAGGAAAACATCGTGGTCGTGCCCAAACTACTGGGCTGGGACAAGCAGAAATGCCACGACCGCGCCCGCGAGTTGATGAGCATGATCAAGCTGGAACCCAAGCAATACCTGCATCGCTACCCGCGCGAATTGTCGGGCGGCCAGCAACAGCGTATCGGCGTGATCCGCGCACTGGCGGCCGATGCGCCGCTGCTGCTGATGGATGAGCCGTTCGGCGCGGTCGACCCGATCAACCGCGAGATGATCCAGAACGAATTCTTCGAGATGCAACGCGCGCTGAACAAGACCGTGATCATGGTCAGCCACGACATCGACGAAGCCATCAAGCTGGGCGACAAGATCGCGATCTTCCGCGCCGGCAAGCTGCTGCAGATCGATCACCCGGACACCTTGCTGGCGCACCCGGCCGACGAGTTCGTCAGCAACTTCGTGGGCCAGGACAGCACCCTCAAGCGCCTATTGCTGGTGAAAGCCGAAGACGCAGCGGACAACGCGCCGTCTGTGAGCCCGGAAACAGCGGTGGCCGAAGCATTGGAATTGATGGATGAAACTGACCGCCGCTATGTGGTGGTCACTTGTGCCGAGAACAAGGCGCTGGGGTATGTACGACGTCGCGACCTGCACCGTCAGACCGGTACTTGCGGGCAGTACCTGCGCGAATTCAACGCCACGGCGGCGTATGACGAGCATTTGCGCATCCTGTTGTCGCGCATGTACGAGTTCAACCGCTCGTGGTTGCCGGTGATGGATGCGGAGCGGGTGTTCCTGGGCGAGGTGACACAGGAGTCGATTGCTGAGTACCTGAGCTCGGGTAAATCGCGTGGGGGCAAGACCAGTATCGTTTCGCCTGCTGAGACTGCTTTAGCCTGACCTGACACAACTCGGTTAAAACTGTGGGAGCAAGCCCGCTCCCACATTTGGATCTGCCGGGTGTCAGCAATTCCCGCGAATTCGCCCCCTTCGGGGAACATCATTCCGTCACACCGGTCGGTTACATAAGTAGCTGTACCGGTCCTCGCGACGAACGCGTGCAAAAACGCGACATTTTTAGTTGATCCCACGCCCATCAAGCCCTAAAGTTCGCGCCGAACGTCCATGCTGGAAACGATCCATCCGGCTCAAGTACTGACGACGAGACAGCAAGGCCAAGGGAAGCGGTTACGCCCATGGCCTTTTTGCTTTCGGCGACATGCCTTGGGAAGTAGGCGAACCAAAGTGGGGATACGGAGGACGTTCATTTGCACCCATTGATTAATACAGTTTGCCCTTAGGAGTCTCCCAGCATGTCGATCAACGTCGAAGATTATTTCGCGCGCGCCACTTTTGATAAAATGAAGGCGTTCGCCGACAAGCAAGAAACCCCGTTCGTGGTGATCGACACCGCGATGATCAGCCAGGCCTACGATGACCTGCGCGCCGGTTTCGAATTCGCCAAGGTCTACTACGCAGTCAAGGCCAACCCAGCCGTCGAGATCATCGACCTGCTCAAGGACAAAGGTTCGAGCTTCGACATCGCCTCGATCTACGAGCTGGACAAAGTGATGGACCGCGGCGTCAGCGCCGACCGTATCAGCTACGGCAACACCATCAAGAAATCCAAGGACATCCGCTACTTCTACGAGAAGGGCGTGCGCCTGTTCTCTACCGACTCCGAAGCCGACCTGCGCAACATCGCCAAGGCCGCGCCGGGTTCGAAAGTGTATGTGCGTATCCTCACCGAAGGCTCGACCACGGCTGACTGGCCTTTGTCGCGCAAATTCGGCTGCCAGACCGACATGGCCATGGACCTGCTGATCCTCGCCCGCGACCTGGGCCTGGTGCCTTACGGCATTTCGTTCCACGTAGGCTCGCAACAGCGCGACATCAGCGTGTGGGACGCGGCGATCGCAAAGGTCAAAGTGATCTTCGAACGCCTGAAAGAAGAAGACGGCATTCACCTCAAGCTGATCAACATGGGCGGTGGCTTCCCGGCCAACTACATCACCCGCACCAACAGCCTGGAAACCTACGCCGAGGAAATCATCCGTTTCCTCAAGGAAGACTTTGGCGATGAACTGCCGGAAATCATCCTTGAGCCGGGCCGTTCGTTGATTGCCAACGCCGGTATCCTGGTCAGCGAAGTCGTGCTGGTCGCGCGTAAATCGCGCACCGCCGTCGAGCGCTGGGTTTACACGGACGTGGGCAAATTCTCCGGCCTGATCGAAACCATGGACGAAGCCATCAAGTTCCCGATCTGGACCGAGAAGAAAGGCGAGATGGAAGAAGTGGTCATCGCCGGCCCGACCTGCGACAGCGCCGACATCATGTACGAAAACTACAAGTACGGCCTGCCGCTGAACCTGGCGATTGGTGATCGTTTGTACTGGCTGTCGACCGGCGCGTACACCACCAGCTACAGCGCGGTTGAGTTCAATGGGTTTCCGCCGTTGAAGTCGTTCTACGTGTAAGACGGCTGCCAATAAAAAACCCATGACATGTCATGGGTTTTTTTATGCGTCAGCAAAGGCTGTCGGCACGTTGCAGGTAGGCGTCTGCCATTGCCCTGACCTGCGGATCACTTGCCGCCGCCAGAGCCTTGTGTGCCGTTCGCAGAAACTTCAAATTCCCGCTACTCAACGCCTTGCGCAACCACGCCAGCGCCGTCTCAATCTGGCCTCTGTCCGCCAGCACCGCCGCGTAACTGAACTGCCCGCGAAAATCACCGCCTTCGGCCGAGCGTCGGTACCAGTGCACTGCAGCATCCAGGTCCCGTGGGCAGAATTGGCCCTCTTCCAGATAACGGCCCAGCAGATTCATCGACTTGGCGTGTCCTTGTTCGGCTGCCTGCAGATACAAGGCCAGTGCGTGTAGTGGGTCCTCGGCAACCCCGCGCCCTGTGGCCAGCAGATTGGCGTAGTTGTACTGGCCCCAATCCAACCCGGCCTCGGCGGCCATACGGTATTCGCGTGCAGCGGCCGCCTCGTCCGCAGCGCATCCCCAGCCATGTTCCAGGCAACGCCCGGCCATATTGCGCGCCATCAAATGCCCGCCCTGTGCCGCGATCTGAAACCAGCGCAACGCCAGCGCCTCATCGCGCGCAATGCCGCGCCCTTGCAGCAAGATTTGCCCGAGCAGCGCCTGGGCATCGACCACACCCTCCTTCGCCGCGATCAAGATCGCCTGGGCAGCGCGTACCGGCGAGTCGTCGAGCATGCTTTGCAGCTGCTCAATGTTGAGCACTTCTTCGCGTCGCAATAAAAAGCCCATGTCAGACCTCGACCCAGCGGCGCAGCAGGTTGTGGTAAGTGCCCGTAAGCTGGATCAGCGCCGGATGGTCGGGGACATCGGCGGTCAGTTGCTGGATCGCGCCGTCCATTTCGAACAGCAAGGTGCGCTGGCTGTCTTCGCGCACCAGGCTTTGGGTCCAGAAGAACGAGGCGTAACGCGCGCCACGGGTCACGGCGTTGACTTTGTGCAGGCTGGAGCCGGGGTACAGCACCAGGTCACCGGCCGGTAACTTCACGCGCTGCAGGCCGAAAGTGTCCTGGATCACCAGTTCGCCACCGTCGTATTCGTCCGGGTCGCTGAAAAACAGCGTGGACGACAGATCGGTGCGCACGCGCTCGTGGCTGCCTTTGGGCTGGCGCACGGCGTTGTCGATATGAAAGTCGAAACTGCCCCCCGCGGTATAGCAGTTGAGCAACGGCGGAAAGACCTTGTGCGGTAACGCCGCTGACATAAACAACGGGGTTTGCCACAAACGCTCAAGCATCGCCGCGCCGATTTCCTTGGCAAGCGGGTGGCCCTCAGGTAACTGCAGGTTGTGCTTGGCCTTGGCGGATTGATGCCCGGCGGTGATTTTACCGTCGGCCCAATCGGCATTTTCCAGGGCATGGCGGATGCGCTGTACTTCCTCGCGAGAGAACAGGCCGGGGATGTGCAGCAGCATGGGCAATACCTGGGATCAGAGAAGCGCCAATGGTATTGATTCTTATCCGCCCTGTAAAACAGGTCGACGAATGAGTTCGTAAATACCGTAAGCAAAAAGTGTAAAGAATGTAAATTCAGTGCAATTAGCAATATATCTCAATTGATAGAAATACTTGTTACCACTATATTCCGCGGCCTCACATCCTTGGGGAAAGGACACGTCATGTCGCGCACTACTACAAAAATACCTGCCAGTTCACCACGCATGCTGGCTTCGGCCATCGGCGTTGCGCTCAGCGCCAGCTCTGTTGCCCACCTGGCGCAGGCGGCTGAAGACACTGAACAAAAAGGCCAGCGCAACAGCATCTCCCTGGGCGCCACCAGCATCACCGGGGAAGAACAGGACAACACCTCCTACCAGGTCGAAAAAGCCTCGTCGCAGAAATACACCGCGCCGCTGGTCGACACCCCGCGCTCGGTCACCGTGGTGCCACAACAAGTGCTCAAGGACACCGCGGCCACCTCGTTGCAGGACGCCTTGCGCACCGTACCGGGCATTACCTTCGGCGCCGGAGAAGGCGGGAACCCCCAGGGCGACCGTCCGTTCATCCGTGGTTTTGACGCCCAGGGCGACACCTACCTGGACGGCGTGCGCGACACCGGTGGCCAGAGCCGGGAGATCTTCGACATCGAGTCGATTGAAGTCAGCAAAGGCCCGAACTCTTCCTTCGGCGGCCGTGGCTCGGCCGGTGGCAGCCTCAACCTGGTGAGCAAGACCCCGCAAGCGCGGGACTTCACCAACGGTGGCTTTACCTACGGTTCCGACCAGACCCGCCGCTACGTGCTCGACGTGAACCGCCAGTTCCTCGACGACAGCGCCGCGTTCCGCCTGAACCTGATGAGCCACGAGCAGAACGTGGCGGGCCGCGACGCGTTGAATTACGACCGTTGGGGCGTAGCGCCGTCGCTGACGTTTGGTCTGGGCACACCGACCCGCGTCAACCTCAGCTACTACCACATGGAAAGCAACGATCTGCCGGACTCGGGGATTCCCTACGGCTACAGCTCGTCGACCGCGACCGCTCACGTGCATGACAAACCCACCGACGGCGGCGACAGCAACAACTTCTACGGCCTCAAGAGCCGCGACTTCCGCAAGACCCGCGCCGATATCAGTACGTTCTCCATCGAGCACGATTTGAACGACAACATGACCCTGAAAAACACCCTGCGTCATGGCAGCACCGGCCAGGATTACGTGCTGACACAGCCGGACGACAGCAAGCTCAACGTCAACAAATACGGCACCGTGTGGCGTCGTGCCAACACCCGCGTATCGACCACCACCACGACCACCAACCAGACCGACCTGTTCGGCAGCTTCCAGGCCTTGGGCTTCAAGCACAGTTACTCCACAGGCCTGGAATTCACCGGTGAAGAAACGCGTGTCAGCGGCTATACCGTAAGCCCGAACACCAACCCGACCTGCACCGTGGCCGGCGGAGGACGGGGTGGCCAGTGCACCTCGCTGAGCAATCCGAACCCGGATGACGCCTGGACCGGTAGCGTCGCGCGCAACTACAACGGCACCCACACCAAGGCCACCAGCCGTGGCGCCTATGTGTTCGACACCATCGAACTCGATCCGAAATGGCTGCTGAACGTCGGCCTGCGCTACGACACCTTTGACACGGTAGCCCACACCAACGCGACCACCGGCCGTACCAAAACCAAGGAAGACAGCCAGTTCTTCAACTGGCAGGCCGGCCTGGTCTGGAAGCCTGTGGAAAACGCCAGCATCTATGCGTCCTACGCAACTTCGGCAACGCCGGCTGGCGGCCTGGTAGGTGAAGGTTCCGACGGCAACCCTCTGTCAGCCGGTGCCGCCACCAGCGATCTGCAACCGGAAGAAACCGTCAACTACGAGCTGGGCACCAAGTGGGACCTGTTCCACGATCGCCTCTCGCTGACTGCCGCCGTATTCCGTACCGAGAAGAAAAACACGCGCATCCTCGTGGATGCCTTGACCTACGAGAACGCTGGCGAATCCCAGGTCGACGGCCTGGAGCTGTCGGCCAGCGGCAAGCTGACCGACCAATGGCAGGTGTTCGCCGGGTACAGCTACCTCGACAGCGAGCTGGTCAAATCCGGACGTAATGGTCGTAACGGTGTGATCAGTGCCGGCTCCAATGAAGGCAACCAAATGCCAAACACGCCGAAGAACACCTTCAGCCTATGGACCACCTACGACGTCACCTCCAAACTCACCATCGGTGGTGGCGCGTTCTACGTTGACGACGTTTACGGCGACGCCGGCAACACCGTTTACGTACCGTCCTACACCCGCTACGACGCCATGGCCAGCTACAAGCTGACCAAGAACGTCGACCTTCAATTGAACGTGCAAAACCTGACCGACAAGGTTTACTACGACAAGGCATTCTCGACCCACTTCGCCAACCAGGCAGCCGGTCGCACGGCACTGTTGACCACCAGCTTCCACTTTTAAACAGCAGCGCCACGCATCAAAAAGCCCCACGCATCGGATGCGTGGGGCTTTTGCGTGTTACACAGAATGTTTCTCGACAAGCCACGGCATAATGCGCGCCGTGCCCTACATATTCAGATAGACGAGGCGGTCAGACGTGTTGAAGAAAACCCTGTTCCAGTTGCACTGGTTCTTTGGCATTACTGCCGGGCTGGTGCTGGCCTTGATGGGGATCACCGGAGCTGCGGTTTCGTTTCAGGATGAGATTCTGCGCGCGCTCAACCCCACGGTACTGAACGTCGAGAAACGCGAAGCGGGTGTGCTGCCGCCCGCCGAGCTGGTGCGCAAACTGGAGGCCACTGAAGGCAAGACCGTGTCCATGCTCTGGGTGGAAAGCGAAAGCGGTAACGCTGCGCGCGTGTTCTTCACCCCGCCGCCCGGCGAGCGCCGTGGCCAGATGCGCTACTTCGACCCCTACACCGGCGACTACATGGGCGACGCCGTCGGCCAGGACGCGTTCGGTTTTATCCTGCAACTGCACCGTTTCCTGGTCATGGGCGAAACCGGCCGGCAGATCACCGGCGCCTGCACGCTGATTCTGGTGTTCTTCTGCCTCTCCGGCTTGTACCTGCGCTGGCCGCGCCAAGTGGCGAGCTGGCGGGCCTGGCTGACGTTGGACTGGCGCAAAAAGGGCCGCAGCTTCAACTGGGACCTGCACTCGGTATTCGGCACCTGGTGCCTGCTGGCCTATCTTCTGTCGGCACTGACCGGGCTGACCTGGTCCTACGATTGGTACAGCCAGGGCCTGACCAAACTGGTGTCCGACGCACCTCACAATGAAAGGGTTCGCAAGCGCGGCCCGGCGCCCGACGGCGCGGCACCAGTGGCCAACTACGACGCCATCTGGAGCAGCATCTACAGCAACGCCGGCCCAGGTTTGAGCGCCTATAACATCCGCATGCCAGCGATCGCGGGGCAACCGGCCACGGTCTATTACCTGCTGAGCAACTCGCCCCATGACCGCGCGCTGAACCAGATCAACCTGGACCCGGCCACCGGCGAGGTTAAATCCCACGACCAATACGCCAGCAAGACGCTCGGCGCCCAATTGCTGACCAGCGTTTATGCGCTGCACACCGGCAGCTATTTTGGCCTGACAGGGCGGATTATCCTCACGGTCAGCTCATTGCTGATGCCGTTGTTCTTCATCACCGGCTGGCTGCTGTACCTGGACCGTCGTCGCAAAAAACGCCAGGTGCGCGATGCACGTCAAGGCCTCACTGCCAATACCAGCGATGCCCCGGCCTGGCTGATCGGCTTTGCCAGCCAGAGCGGTTTTGCCGAACAGCTTGCATGGCAAACGGCTGGGCAACTACAAGCGGCAGGCTTGCCGGTGAAGGTGCAGCCCCTGGGCAGCGTCAGCCAGGATGACTTGCGCCAGTCGGAAAATGCGTTGTTCGTGGTCAGCACCTTCGGTGACGGCGAAGCCCCCGACAGCGCCCGTGGTTTCGAGCGCAGCGTGCTCGGTCAGGACCTGTCTCTCAAAGGTCTGAACTACTCGGTACTGGCATTGGGCGACCGCCAATACGAACACTTCTGCGGTTTTGCACGGCGCCTGAATTTCTGGCTGACCCACCAGGGCGGCAACCCCCTGTTCGCGCCAGTGGAAGTAGACAGCGGTGACACCAGCGCGCTGCTGCACTGGCAACAACAGCTTGGACAACTCACAGGCCACACCGCCGTGGCAGCCTGGCCGACCGCCCAGTACGAAAACTGGACGCTCAGCCAACGCACCCTGCTCAACCACGACAGCAGCGGCTCGAACGTATATTTGCTGGGCCTCACCTCGCCGTCGCCTCAAAGCTGGCAAGCCGGTGATCTGGTGGAAGTGCTGCCACGCAATTGCCCCTGGGCCATCGAACACTTCCTCGGCGGCCTCGGCCTGGTCGGCAGCGATGGCGTATTGATCGACGGCATGGCGCAGTCCCTCAACCAGGCGCTCGCCACGCGCCAACTGCCGGACAACCGCACCCACTTGGTCGGCCTGCACGCCCAGGCCTTGGTGAACGCGTTGGTGCCCCTGGGCATGCGCGAATACTCCATCGCCTCGATTGCCAGCGAGGGCGTGCTGGAGCTGATCGTGCGCCAGGAACGCCACCCCGACGGCAGCCTGGGGTTGGCCAGCGGCTGGCTCACCGAACACGCCAGCATCGGGTCAAGCATCAGCCTGCGCCTGCGTCGCAACAGTGGCTTCCACCTGCCGGAGGCACCGGTGCCGCTGATCCTGCTGGGCAACGGCACCGGCCTGGCAGGCCTGCGCAGCTTGCTCAAGGCGCGGATTGCCGACGGGCAGCAACGCAACTGGCTGCTGTTCGGCGAACGCAATATCGCCCATGACTTCCTGTGCCAGGACGAGCTGCAGGGCTGGTTGGCCAGTGGTGATCTGGCGTTGCTGGACCTGGCGTTTTCCCGCGATCAGACCGATAAGGTCTACGTGCAGGATCGTCTGCGGGAATCAGCCGATGTGCTGCGTAAGTGGCTGAGCGAAGGCGCGGCGATTTATGTGTGCGGGAGTTTGCAGGGGATGGCGGCTGGGGTGGATCAGGCGCTGGTGGATATTCTCGGCAGTGAAGCCGTAGCGCGGTTGATCGAGCAAGGTCGCTACCGCCGGGATGTCTACTGACTTAATCACAATGAAGATCTAACTGTGGGAGCGGACTTGCTCGCTCCCACAGTTTTGATTGCACTCCAAGTCAGACAGGTTGCAGCTTTTGCTCGAATACGCAGACGCCATCCAGATCACGAAGGATGACCGTCAACTCCGCCGTCTGCCCATCAATTTGCACCTCGCCAAAAAACTGGAATCCGGCAAACGGTGAGGTGTTCTGTGCCGGTGGTGCCTTCTCGAACACCACCTCGGGCCCAAAGGTTTTATCCAGCGGATTAGGCCCGAAACTCCCCGCGTTCAGCGGCCCGGCGACAAACTCCCAGAACGGTTCAAAATCCTGGAACGCGGCGCGATCCGGGTGGTAGTGATGCGCCGCGCAGTAGTGCACATCCGCCGTCAACCACACATGGTTGCGCACCTTCTGAGCCCTTAAAAAGCCCAGCAATTCGGCAATTTCCAACTCGCGACCTTGCGGCGCACCCGGGTCATTGTTAGCGATGGCTTCCCAGCGCGCTACACCGGGGCTCACCTCACCATCAGGCACGCCAAGACCAATGGGCATGTCGGCGGCGATCACTTTCCACTGCGCCTGGGACGCCTTGAGTTCGCCCTTGAGCCAGTCCAATTGCTCACGACCGAGGAAGGATTTTTCGCCGCCCAGGTTGTCATCGTTGGGGCCACGATAACTGCGCATATCCAGCACGAACACATCCAACAATGGACCATAACTGAGCTTGCGATAAATCCGCCCGCCGCCATCGGCGCTTTGCCGGCGCATCGGGGAATATTCCAACCAGGCCTGGCGCGCGCGGCCGACCAAGGTGTTGATGTCCTTGGTCTGGTAACGCTCATCGAGCTGCTTGCTCGGCGACCAGTTGTTCACCACTTCGTGGTCGTCCCATTGCCAGATCTGCGGCACCTCGGCGTTGAAGCGACGCACGTTTTCGTCCATCAGGTTGTAGCGGTAATTGCCGCGATATTCATCCAGGGTTTCGGCAACTTTGCTCTTGGCTTCGGTGGTGATATTGCGCCAGATGCGCCCATCTTCAACCTTAAGCTGCGCCGGCACCGGGCCGTCGGCGTAGATGGTGTCGCCGCTGTGGATAAAGAAGTCCGGCAGGCGCAAGCGCATGGCTTCGTAGATGCGCATGCCGCCGATGTCCGGGTTGATGCCGAAGCCTTGGCCGACGGTGTCGCCGCTCCACACAAAACGAATATCACGGCGCTGTTGCGGCACGCTGCGCAGGTGGCCGAACCAGGGTTCGCTGGCGACACCGGTCTGGGCGTCTTCGAAATGCACGCGGTAGAAAATCGCCTGGTCGGCGGGCAGCCCGGTGAGTTCGACACGGGCGGTAAAGTCGGTGCGATTGTCGGCGAGCGGCGAGATGAATGTGCGCGGGTTGCTGAACACGCTGCGGGTGTCCCACTCCACCACCATGCGCGCGGGGCGGTCGCTGCGGCTCCAGATCATCGCGCGGTCGCCGAGCAGGTCGCCGGACTGCACACCGTCAGTGAGTTGCGGGCGGTCCTTCACGGAGGCGATCACTGCCGGGGCCAGGCCCGGCAGTAACAGGCCGGCGCCGACGGCTTGCATCACGCGGCGGCGACCGAGATCGAAGTGGCTCATGCAGGTGCCCTCTTGAGGATCAAAAGGGAAACTTAAGCATGTGCGTATGAATCAGAGATGACACTGATCCCGCGATCAGTTGAGATCAAAATGTGGGAGCGGGCTTGCTCGCGAATACGGTGTATCAGTCGCCACATGTGCTGGCTGATCCACTGCATTCGCGAGCAAGCCCGCGCCCACATTTCTCAGGCCGTGACCGACAGTTCGACCGCTTCAGGCCGCTTGATCAACGCGTAGACCAAACCGGTCAACAAACTACCCGCGACAATCGCCAGCAGATACAACAGCGCATGGTTCATCGCATTCGGGATGATCAGCACAAACAACCCACCATGGGGCGCCGCCAGTTTGCAGCCGAAGTACATCGACAGCGCACCGGTCAAGGCGCCGCCGGCGATGCTGGCCGGGATAACGCGCAGCGGGTCCTTGGCGGCAAACGGGATCGCGCCTTCAGAGATAAAGCACATGCCGAGGATCATCGCCGCCTTGCCGGCTTCGCGTTCGGCCTGGGCGAACTTGCGTCGCGCCAGGAACGTAGCGATGCCCATGCCGATGGGCGGCACCATGCCGGCGGCCATGGTCGCGGCCATCGGTGCACCGCTGGACGCCGCCAGCAAGCCGACCGAGAACGCATACGCCGCCTTGTTGATCGGCCCGCCGAGGTCGACGCACATCATGCCGCCCAGCAGGATGCCCAGCAGCACCGCATTGGTGGTGCCCATGGTGCTGAGGAAGTCAGTAAGGCCCGTGAGCAGACGCGCCACCGGCGGGCCCACCAGGTAGATCATCGCCAGGCCGGTGAACAGGCTTGCCAGCAACGGGATGATCAGGATCGGCTTGAGCGCTTCCAGACTCTGCGGCAATTGCACCGCACGCGAAATGAACTTGACGCAGTAGCCTGCGAGGAAACCGGCGAGGATGCCGCCAATAAAACCCGCGCCCAAGGTGCCCGCCAACAGGCCGCCGATCATCCCCGGCGCAATGCCAGGACGGTCGGCAATCGAGTAGGCGATGTAGCCCGCCAGCAGCGGCACCATCAGCATGAAAGCGCGATCGCCGACGGTTTTCAGCGCAGCGGCGAGCGTGCCCTCTTGTTCAAACGCGTGAATACCGAAGACGAACGACAACGCAATCAACAACCCGCCCGCCACCACCATCGGCAACATGAACGACACGCCGGTCAGCAGGTGTTTGTACACACCGGTTTTTTCTTTCTTGGCCACCGCGCCGCTGGCGGCGCTTTCCACAGCACCTTCGGCGAGGGCCTTGTTGAGGGTGGCTTCGGACTGCTTGAGGGCAATACCGGTGCCGCAGCGGTAGATTTTCTTGCCGGCGAAGCGCTCGGTGGCCACTTCAATATCGGCCGCCAGCAGCACCACGTCGGCATTCGCAATCGCTTGCGGACTCAATGGCGTGCGTGCGCCGACCGAACCCTGGGTTTCGACTTGCAAGTCATAGCCCAAACGCTTGGCCGTCTGCTGCAAGGCTTCGGCGGCCATGAAGGTGTGGGCGACGCCCGTTGGGCAGGCCGTAATCGCGACGATGCGCGGTGTATTTTTGGCTACAGGTGCAGCCGCAACGTAGACCTGCGCCTCTTCGGCGCCGCGACGCAACACGGCGTCGACATCCGCCAGCGCCTGGGCCGGGGTGCTCTGGAACACGCGCTTGCCGACAAACCGTTGCATGTCGACAGGGGTGCTGCTGACCAGCAACACCCACTCAGCGTCATCAATCGTGGCCTGGGACAACTGGCGTTCCGGGCGCTGTACGTCCACCACCTCAACGCTGGTGCTCCAGCCCTGGCGCTGCGCGGCAGCGTCCAACAAGCGAGCGCACAGCACACTGGTGACCATGCCGTTCGGGCAGGCAGTAACAATGGCTAATTTCATCACAAACCCTCTTATTGTTCTGTCAGCGGGCGTACGTGTACGCCGCTTTCGAGACGCGCCAACTGCGCGTCATCGCTGATGCCGAAACCAATCTGCGTGACGGCCATGGCGGCAATCGCCGTGGCCCGGCGCAGGGTGTGCTCCGGCGCATCGCCACTGAGCACACCGTGCAGCATCCCGGCCAGCAGCGAGTCGCCGGCGCCGACGGTACTGGCGACCGTCACCTGTGGCGGCTTAGCATGCAGTGCCCCGGCCGGGCTGTACCAGCTCACGCCGGCGGCACCGTCGGAAACCACCACATGCTCCACGCCCTGCTGATGCAACTGACTGATAGCGTCCGTGGCATTTCCCAAGGCTTCGGCCAGCTCTTCGGTGTTGGGTTTGACCATCCACGGGCCAGCCTTCAAGCCGGCGCGCAGCGCTTCGCCACTGGTGTCCAGGGCGACTTTCAAACCGAGTGCCTTGAGTTCCTCGAGCAAGCCCTGAAACCACTGCGGGCTGACGCCGCGCGGTAAGCTGCCGGCCACCACCACCGCATCGAATTCAGGGCCGATCATCGCCACCCTCTTGAGCAGTTCTCGTTGCGCCTGCTCACTCACCACAGGCCCCGGCGCATTGATGTCGGTAACCCGGCCGTCTTGTTCGGCAATCTTGATGTTGCTCCGGGTTTCGCCCGGCACGCGAATGAACGCGTCGCCAAATCCACGACTGGCAATCAGTGCATCAAACGCCTCGGGGTTTGCCGCACCGAGAAAACCACCCACGCTCACGTGATGGCCCAAATCCGCCAGCACCTGCGCCACATTCACGCCCTTGCCGGCGGCGTGGGTGAGCACGGCGTCACTGCGGTTCACTTCACCGGGTTCCAGGCGCGCCAGGCGTACCGTGAGGTCCAACGCCGGGTTCAGCGTCAGGGTCAGAATCCTTGCCATTTACACGGCCTCCACTAGGGCACGCACTTCAGCGGGCGAGCCCACCGCGAGTGCTTTTTGCGCCAGGCCCTGGGCCTCGCTCAGACTGAATTCGCGCACCCGCGCCTTCACTTCAGGAATGCTGCGGGCCGACACACTCAACTCATCCACCCCCAGGCCGATCAGCACCGGCACTGCCAGCGGGTCCGCCGCCAATTCGCCGCACACCCCTACCCATTTGCCATGGGCATGGGCGGCGCGCACGGTGATGTCGATCAGTTGCAACACCGCCGGGTGCAGGCCATCAGCCTGGGCCGACAAGGTCGGATGGCCGCGGTCGATGGCCAGGGTGTACTGGGTCAGGTCGTTGGTGCCGACGCTGAAGAAGTCGACTTCCTTGGCCAATACCGGCGCAAGCAAAGCAGCCGATGGCACTTCGATCATGATGCCCAATTGCAGGTCGGCCACCGGGATTTCCAGGCGCAGGCGCTCGGTCATGTCGCGGGCCGCGCGCCATTCGTCAACGCTGCCAACCATGGGGAACATGATGCGCAACGGGCGGTTGTCCGCCGAGCGCAGCAATGCGCGCAATTGCGCTTCCATGATCTGCGGGCGTTGCAAGGTGAGACGGATGCCGCGCACGCCGAGGAAGGGGTTTTCCTCCTGCGCGATTGGCCAATACGGCAGCGGCTTGTCACCCCCTACATCCAGGGTGCGCACTACCAGTGGGCGACCGCCGAGGCCGTCGAGCACGCGACGGTATTCAGCTTCCTGGGTGGCTTCGTCCGGCGCTTGCGGGTGGGCCATGAAAATCAGTTCGGTACGCAGCAAACCGATGCCTTCGGCACCCTGCTCCACCGCGCTGGCGACACCGGCGCTTTCGCCGATGTTGGCGAATACTTCCACGGCGTGGCCGTCACGGGTCAGCGCTGGTTCATGACGCTGCGCGGAAGCGGCTCGCAGGCGTTGTTCACGGGTGTCGCGCTCAACCGTAGCGCGCTGCAGGGTGGCAGCGTCAGCGTCGACATGCAGGCGACCGCGCTGGCCATCCAGCAGCAACGGCGTACCGGAGGCCAGCAGCAATACGGCGGGCCCTGCACCGACCAGCGCTGGAATACCGAGGGCACGGGCGACGATGGCGCTGTGGGCGGTCGCGCCACCACGGGCGGTGAGGATGCCGGCGACGCGCGAGGGATCAAGCCGTGCAACGTCGGACGGGCCGACTTCGTCCATCACCAGAATGTAAGGTTCGCTTGGCGCCTGAACCGTTTCAACCCCGCACAGTTGAGCCAGCACGCGTCGGCCGACATCACGCAGGTCAGCCGCACGTTCGGCGAGCAAAGCGTCCTGCAAAGACTCCTGCTGCTTGGCGGCGGCTTCGATCACGCTCATCCACGCCGCTTCGGCGCTCTCGCCTTGCTTGAGGCGGGTGTCGACTTCGTCGGTCAGTTCCGGGTCGTCGAGCATTTCCTGGTGAGTGATGAAAATCTCGCGGATAGCCTTGGATTGGCTGCGTTCGATCAGGCCGTTGATATCACCGCGCACCTCGGCCAGTGCGCTTTGCAGGCGCTGGCGCTCAATGGCCGAGGATTCGCCGCGCAGCGGGTAATCGAACGTCTGCTGAACCTGGATATGCGCAGGGCCGATGGCAATGCCTGGCGCGGCGGCGATGGCCTGGATCTGGCTGCCGGCCAGCGGCGCGCTGAGCACCGGCTCGATGTCGAGGATTTCGGGCTGGGCACTCAGGGTCGGCAGCGGCTCGACGTCTTCGCCGAGGCCTTCTTGCACCGCCGCCAACAGCGCGGGCAGCGCATCGCCGGCAATCGTCGGCTCGGCGACAAACTCCAGCACCTGGCCGCGACGCGCGCCGAGGCTGAGCAGTTTGCTCAGGCTTTTCACCGACACGGCGCCCACCGGGCCATCGACGATGCGCACGCGAATATCGCCTTCAAAACTTTTCGCCAGTTGCGCGAGGATCTTCGCCGGGCGCGCGTGCAGGCCGTGGGCGTTGGCCAAGGTGATGCGCGCGCTCGGCCAGTCTGGCGGCAATTCGCCGCCCAGCACTTCAAGCACCGCGCGGCTGCTGGTGGCGCGGCCGAGTTCCTGGCCGCGACCTTCAATCAGCAAGGCACACAAGCGCTCAAGCAACGTCTGGTGGGCTTCACCTAGGCTGGCCAGGCAGAACAAGCCATTGAGCGGCTGGCCGAGGTAACGCATGGGTTTATCCGGCGTGACAAACGCCAGGCCCGGGCGCTTGACCGTTTGCTCGCTGTGCAACCACCACAGGCCATCGCCCAGGGGCAGTGCGTCGACCTGCTGCAGGACGGCGGCGAAACCGTTGCTGACACAGTCGGCCTGGCGCAACAGGCGTGCGCCGCGCCACACCAACTCTTCGAAATCATCGGCGGACACACCCAGGCCGATCATCTGCGCATCCAGTGCCAACTCCTGCGGCGCACCTTGCAGCAGCTTCAGCAAGGCTTCGGCAGTGCCGGCACGGCGCAGGGCCTGGCCCAGGTCGGTTTCGCCGAGGGCACGGGTGAGCAGTTGCAACAGGCGCAGGTGTTCGTCGGATTTAGCGGCAATGCCGATCGCCAAGTACACGATCTGGCCGTCACCCCAGTCCACCCCTTCGGGGAACTGGAGCAGGCGCACACCGGTAGAAAATACGTGGTCACGGGTTTCGGGGGTGCCATGGGGGATGGCAATACCTTGGCCGAGGAAGGTCGAGCCCTGGGCTTCACGGGCTTGCAAACCGCTGAGGTAACCCTCGGCGACCAGGCCGTCGGCCACCAGTTTTTCAGCGAGCAGGTGCAAGGCAGCAGATTTATCCACAGCCACCTGGCCCATGGAAATCTGCTCTACAGTGAGCTCAAGCATGCCGTTCTCCTAGTTAGTGCGGTGGCGCACTAGGTATTGTTTTAAACAAACAGTGTAAGGGGTGTTTATGAATACTGACCGAGCAGTCAATTGGCAGTAGCTACTCAGACGCGATCTTCGTAAAAATACGCTGGCTGAAACGTTTAATCTAGACTTTATGGAAGACTACGCGTTAATTACTCATCCTTGAAGAACCGCTCGGCGCTTGAGCCAGGACATTGGCCGTCCACAGGAATCGGTTACGATTGGACAAAATGTCGGGGCAAGCTCCAAAAAACAAGGAAATCCCGGTTTGAAACTCAGTGATATCGCACGTCTCGCCGGTGTGTCCGTGACCACCGCCAGCTACGTCATCAATGGCAAGGCCGAACAGCAACGCATCAGCAACGCCACCGTCGAACGGGTGCGCGCTGTCGTCGAAGCCCATGGCTTTACCCCCAACCCCCAGGCCGCCGGGCTGCGCAGTCGGCACACGCGCACCTTGGGTTTTATCCTGCCCGACCTGGAAAACCCAAGTTACGCACGCATCGCCAAGCTCCTGGAGCAAGGCGCACGGGCGCGTGGCTATCAGTTGCTGATCGCCAGTTCCGACGATGACGCCGACAGCGAGCGCCAATTACTGCAACTGTTCCGCGCCCGCCGTTGTGATGCGTTGTTTGTGGCCAGTTGCCTGCCGGCCAGCGATGACAGTTATCACGCGCTGCAAGCCAAGGGTTTGCCGGTGATTGCCATCGACCGGGTAATGCGCGCGGATCAATTCTGCTCAGTGGTCAGCGACGACCGCCAGGCGTGCCAGCAATTAACCAGCAGCCTGCTGCAACCACTGCCCAAGCAGATCGTGCTGATCGGCGCACGGCCCGAGCTGAGCATCAGCCAGGAACGTGCCGCTGGTTTCCGTGAAGCGCTCGAAGGCTTTACCGGCGAGGTGATCGTCGAACACGGCGATGCGTTCAGCCGCGACTGCGGCCGGCAGTTGATGGAGCAACTTCTGGGTCAACTGGGGCATTTGCCTGACGCGCTGGTGACCACGTCCTACGTGCTGCTGCAAGGCGTGTTCGATGCGTTGCATGACTTTCCGCTCAAATCACGCCCGCTGCGCCTGGGCACGTTTGGTGACACCCAGTTGCTGGACTTCCTGCCGCTGCCGGTCAACGCCATGGCCCAACAACATCAGCAGATCGCCGAAACCGCCCTGCGCCTGGCCCTGGCCGCTATCGAAGAAGAGCAGTACCAACCTGGTGTGCACGCCATTGGCCGGACGTTCAAGCAGCGTATTCACGAGGCCTGAACGTGGAGTTGATCGACACCCACACCCACCTGGACTTTGCGGATTTCGACAGCGATCGCCGGGACGTCCTCAGTCATAGCCGGGCATTGGGTGTGCGACGCATGGTGCTGCTGGGGGTGTATCAGCAAAATTGGCAGCGCGTGTGGGATCTGGTGCAAGCGGACGAAGGTTTGTTCGCCGCCTTTGGCCTGCACCCGGTGTACCTTGATGAGCATGGTCCCGCCGACCTGTCGGAATTGGGCGACTGGCTGACTCGCCTGCACGGCCACCGGCAACTGTGTGCGGTCGGTGAGATCGGCCTGGATTACTTTCTCGAGCAACTGGACCGCGAACGCCAGCAGAGCCTGTTTGAAGCTCAACTGAAGCTGGCGGTGGACTTCCAATTGCCAGCGTTACTGCATGTACGTCGCAGCCACGCCGCTGTGATCGCCACCCTCAAGCGCATCCGCCTACCCCGTGGCGGCATCATCCATGCGTTTGCCGGTAGCCAAGAAGAAGCCCGCGAGTACATCAAGCTCGGCTTCAAGCTGGGCTTGGGCGGCGCCCCTACCTGGCCACAGGCCCTGCGTATGCACAAGGTATTGGCGCAACTGCCGCTCGACGCGGTGGTGCTGGAAACCGACTCGCCCGATATGGCACCGGCCATGTTCCCCGGCCAACGCAACAGCCCCGAGCACCTGCCAGCTATCTGCACCGCCCTGGCCGAGCGCATGGGTATCAGCCCGCTATTGCTGGCTGAGGCGAGCACACGCAATGCCTGCGAGCTGTTCAATTGGTAGGTTCGGCGTGACCCCTTGCAGGTCCAGCGTTAGCTGTTGGCGGTAACGGGCATAACGCAACGCCAGGAAATGTACCAGCAGCACCACCAGCGAGACGTTGAACTGGCCGATCACACTGATCAGCCCCAGCCACTCCGCGACCAGCACCACAATCAGCACAATACAGGTCAAGACCACCATGCTCGGGCGCACCAAGGCCCAATGGTCCAGGGACTTGAACTGACGCAGTTGCCGGGGGCAGTTCAATCGCAATACCCACTGGCAGTACGGGCAATCGAATGGCTCTTCGATAGCAATGGCATTCAACTGCCAAGGCTTGAGCTCAAAGGTGATGTCGCAATGGGCGCAGTGCCCTTTGATGCCGATTGCAGCGGTCATCGCTGTGCCTCCCCTGAACTTGAAATCGAGTGAAACAATTTTCACCCATTCAGGAGAACAGAAAAGGGACGCCGGAAAATCAGGACAAGCACCACGCCATACGACGACAAATCCTACGCCCAGGTCTTACACGCGAAACGCACCGATCAATTGCTTCAACTCGATCACCTGCATCGATAACTGCCGGCTCGCCGCTTCGGTCTGATGCGCGCCCTCGGCGGCATGTTCGCCGGCCCGATTGATTGCGACGATGTTCTGGTCGATATCGTGGGCGACAGCCGTCTGTTGCTCCACGGCCGCAGCGATCTGCTGGTTTTGATCGACGATCATGCCCACGGCACCGAGGATATTTTCCAAGGCCTGCTGGACCCTTTCTGACTGCTCAACGGTGCCATTGGCCATTTCATGGCTGCTGCCCATGGCCGTCACGGCGGCCGACACACCGCTGTGCAAGCGGCTGATCATCTGTTCGATTTCCTCTGTGGAGTGCTGCGTACGCCGGGCCAGGGTGCGCACCTCGTCGGCCACCACCGCAAAACCACGCCCCTGCTCACCGGCCCGCGCGGCCTCAATGGTGGCGTTGAGTGCCAGCAGGTTGGTTTGCTCGGCAATGCTCTTGATCACTTCCAACACGCTGCTGATGGATTGGCTGTCGGTGGCCAATTGGTTAATCACCCGCACCGACTGATCGATCTCCGAGGCCAGCCGCGCGATGCTGCCCTGCTGGGATTGCACCAGGCTACGGCCACTGACAGTTTCATCGTTGACGCTGTGGGCACTGCTGACCGCCGCCGCCGCACTGCGTGCGACTTCCTGGGCAGTGGACGACATCTGGTTCATGGCCGTCGCGACTTGCTCAATCTGCGTGCGCTGCCCGGACACCGCCTGATTGCTCTGGGCTGAGACCGTTTCCACCTGGCCGGCTTGGAGCTCGACCTGGCTGACGGTGTGTCCGACACGTTCGATCAAGTCATGGATCTTCGCGACGGTGCCATTGAACACCTGGCCCAGGTCGCCCAACTCATCGCGGCTATCCGCGACAAAGGCGACCGTCATGTCGCCGGCCGCCACCTTGTCCATCATCGCCCCCAGGCGCCGCAGGGTTGTGCGCGTGGAGGCGTAAAACCCTGCGTACAAATAGAAGATCAGCAGGAACACCACCGTCAGGGCCAGGACCAGCACCACCATGTGCGTGCGGTTCTGCGCCAGGCGTTGCTCCAACTGCTGTCCGAGAAATGCCAGCGTGGCGTCGTCCAACTGGTAGGTCTGGGCCATCAACTGGCTGACACCGTCGTAGAAACCCTGCCAGGGCGCGTCAAGGGTTTGCGCCATCACCACCTGCTCTTCAAACAACTCGCTGCCTTGCTTCAAGCTGGCGTTGCTGGCCTTGGCCAGGCCATCGAGTGCGGTGTGCGCCGCCTTGCTGGCGCCCAAGGCATCCTGCAACTTCAAGCCATATTCGGCCTGGAGTTTTTCCAATTGCTGCAACAGTTCGTCAAAGCGCGTACTGGACGATGAATTAAGAAAGCCTTGGCCCAGGGAATACGCACCGATTGCCCGACCTTCACCCAGGGTCTGCGTGACTTGCGGGGTCACGCTGGTGATCAATTCGCTGAGCTGGCGCAGATCGCTCTGGGGGTCGCGGCTCAAACCGGATTGGCTGGCGATGATCTGGCTGAGCATCTGTGCCTTGTTGAGCAACTTACCGATCAGTGCACTTTTGCTCAGCAGCGACGTTTCCTGCTGCTGGGCCTTGAAGGCCGCGATCAACTCGTCGCGCTTGCCGTCAAAAGCGGCGACTTGCTCGGGGTCGGTCGCCATGGCGCTGAGGCTTTGCAGGCGGCTCAGGACACTGTCTTCCAATGCGCTGATCTTGCCCTCAAGGTCGCCGGCCTTGCCGGACTGGCCGAGGGTGGCGTTGATTTGGACTTGGTTGTTGAGGGTTTCCAGGTCGCGGCGCAAGGCCAGGCTGCTGCCGAGTAAGTCGAGGCTTTGCAATTCCACACGTGTGCCCTGGAATTCACGCCACGAATCGCGCACCAGGTAATAGTTGGTCGCCAGCATGGGCAGCAGGAACAGCACGCTGATCAAGCTGAACTTCATGCCGAAGCTCAGGCGGTTCATTAGCGCGACGGCGGGATAGAGCAAGCTCTTCACAGGTGAACTCCCTTTCTTTTATTTTTATTGAGGCGCAGGGCGGCAGTTAGCCAGCATCTGTATAGCTCAATTTGAAAGGGAGTTTTGTAACTTAAGGTTAACGGCAGCGGGGCTGCCGAAAAATAATGTGCCCGCACTCACTCGACTAGGGCAACACTGCCCAGATGGCAAACCCGGCGTACCACAGCACTGCGGCGCGCAGCAGCAGTTCCCATATGCGATCCAGGCTGATGATGCCATCGGCGCCCACCGCCGGTGGCGGGATTTCGGCGGCGACCAGGCCGACTTTTTCCACCAATTGGGCAGCGCTGATATCCCAGCTCAGCAGTTCGTGCAGCATCACGCGGCCAACCGCGACGAAATTGCCCACCAAGGCAAAGCTGGCCGCCAACAGGCGCACCGGCAGCCAGTCAAACGCGTGGCGCAGTTGCCCGGCGCGCTCAGCGACCAGCGGGTTCTTGCTGTGCTCACTGGCCAGGGCAAGCAGGCGATAGGCCAAGGCAGCCACCGGGCCCAGCAGGAAGTACCAGAAAATCACCGCAAAAAAGCTCTGGTACGCCTGCCACAATAGATGGCCCTGAACGCATTCGAGCAGTTGTTCGCCACTGTCGGCGCTGAGGTTCAGGTCACGTTCGGCCACGTGCTCGGCAGCTTGCAGGTCGCCACGGCGCCAGGCATCGCGAAACGGACCGAGCCCAGCGAGCAGATCACCACGGCCCAGGCTGTAGATCACCACTACCAAGTGCACCGGCAGCGCCAACAGGCCGTATGCCACCGGCTCGAGCACCAGCAGCAACAACGCCAGCAATGCCACCGGCAACAACACCAGCACTACCAGAATCAGCCAGGGACGCTTGCCCATGCTCGGGCTCGATTCCAGCTTGGCCAGTTCGCGCAGCCAACCACCATCGCGCTGCAACCGCTGGCGCAGGGCCGAGAACTTCTCGATCCATACGGCCAGTACCAACACCAGAAAACTCATCGTGCGTGTCCTCCATCCTGCAGGGCGCTGCGAAAGCGCGTCCAATCAAAAGCGGGGCCGGGATCGGTCTTGCGTCCCGGCGCGATATCGCTGTGACCACAAATGCGCTGGGGGGTGATGCCTGGGTAGGCCGCCAGCAATTGGCGGGTCAGGTCGATCAGCGACCCATATTGTGCGTCGGTGAAGGGCTGATTATCCGTGCCTTCCAGCTCTACCCCCAGGGAAAAGTCATTACAGGTTTCCCGGCCCTCGAAATACGAAACCCCGGCATGCCAGGCGCGGTCGAGGCAGGAGACAAACTGCGTCACCGTGCCATCGCGCTCAATCAGAAAATGCGCAGACACCCGTAGGTCGGCAATCCCTTCAAAGTAGGGATGTTCCGTGACATCCAGGCGGTTCTGGAAAAACTCCTGCACTTTACCGGTGGCGAACTGCGCCGGTGGCAAGCTGATGTTATGCACCACCAACAGTGAGATTTCGCCTGCGGGGCGCTCGTTGAAGTTGGGCGAAGGGCAATGACGAATGCCCTGGCACCAACCGCTGGTGGGGTCCAACTGCATACAGGTTCCTTGAACGAGACAACGTATGACCAGTATGCCGCGTTCGACCCTCTGGTTGCGATCACTTGCCGCGATTGAGTTGACGCAGTTTATTCAACACCGCGGCCAGCGCGCGCTCGAACAGGGGGCCGTCGTCCAAGGAATGCAGCGTGCCACGCTTGAACGCCAGCGCCAACTGGCCGGTACTCTTCTCCAGCACCTTGAGCCCCGTGCGGCTGGTGAAAATATACGTGTTGGCCGGTGCCATGATCGCCGTCAGCTTGCACCGCAGTGCGGCGGTCGCGTCCGTGTGGAACACCACCCAGCTACCCACCTTTAGTTCTTGAGCCCTGAGCAAGTCCGGGTCGTTGCCCGGCAGGTCGATGACCGGGGCGGGCGACGTCGCGCTGAGGACAAACGGCTCGCGCACTTCGATCAGATCTTCCAAGCCTTCGGGCGCCTGGACGTGCAAGGCCTGCAAGCGCAGAAAGAATTCACGGGTGCTGAACGGGTCGAACGCGGCACTGGTCAACCCATCGCGCAAGGCCTTGAGCAAGCCAGGCAGTTGCTCCAGCAAATGGCGCCCGGCTTCGGTGTCTTGCTGCAGGCTGACACTCCAGATCAGCTCATCCATGGTGCGCAACGCCGCTTGCCATTGCACCGACTGCTCACCATGCTTGAGACTGGCCAGCAACAACACCTGGCTCCATGCCTGCTGCAGGAACTGCACCACCGGACGCGGCAGGACCTTGCCCAACAACCGTCGATTAAGCACATCGGCCACGCGCTGGCGTACGGCTTCGGTGCGCACGTGTTCAGCTTCGGCATCGCGGGTGTGCTGTTCAAGCAGGTCGCTGCGTCGCCGTTCATCGGCGGTAAACGCGCTGAACTCTGCGAGCAATTGGGGAAAAATCGCCGGGTCTTCGACGAACTCATTGAGCAAACGCTGCACGACCTGCTCGATGCGCAGATAAAGGTGGTCGCGCTGGTCGTCTTCACACGGAGTGCTGCCCATGACGGCGGCCGCGATTTCATTGAGCAAGCGTCGTGCCGGGTGACCGGCGCGGCTGAAAAAGCTCTTGTCGAGCAACGCGACTTTCAGCATCGGGATCTGCAGGCGACCGATCACAGCCTTGAAGGCACCGGGCACGGTGAGGTCGTTGAGGATAAATTCGAATAACAGCGCGACCAGGTTGATTACGTCTTCGTCCGCATCCTCTACGACCCGCGACTTACCACTCTTGACGCTGACACGGGTGAGCAACTGTTCAAGCTGGTTACACAGGTCGAAATCGTCCTCGGCCTCAGGCTCCGGCACGTACTGCTGCAAGTGGGACAGCAGGCGTAACAGGTCACGGGTGGAAATAGGCAACGGTTCGGCACTGGCCTCAAGCGTTGGCGCCACGCTGCCACGTACCACTGCGAGTAATTTCTGGAGCGCGGCGAAAGCTTCCTGGCCATTTTCGTCGACGGGCTGATCGGCGGCCGGCGAAGCCTCTTCGCGCGCGTGTTCGCGGGCCGCACGCGCCTCAAGCCGAGGGGACGGTACGGCCTTGAGTTCCGGCAATACGCCGGTCGCGACCAGCAATTGATTGGCTTCGCCATACAACTGGCCGGCGTCACTGAGCACGTATTTTTCAAAGAGCTTGAGCATGATCAGTTTGACGCGAATCTCCACACCGAGGCTGCGTCCCGCCTGCAGGAAAAACTCACACAGCAGCGCGGGCCCCAGCGGGTTCTCACGCTCATCCAGGCGATTGCCCAGTAATGCGCTCAATCGCGCAGTGAGTTGGCCAAGGGCCAGGCCGTCACGGTGTCGCACCCGGCCGAGCATGGCTTCAAGCGCCACGACTTTTTCCAGGGCATCCTTGGATGAACCAGACGGCGCGTCATAGGAAACCACCGGCAACCGTTGCAGCTCTGCCTGCCCCGCCTGGCCCAGGCTGGCGAAGGCTTCAAATAGCTGCTCCAGGAACACGCGCTCAAAATTCTTGCGCTTAAGACGCAGGTCGCGCATGGCTTCAAAGAAAATATGGTGGTCAAGCATGTTGCGCGACCTGTCGGCCATTTCGAACAACGTGTCATCGGCGTTATCGAACAGCTCCTGCAGCCCTTGCTGCAACTGTTGCACCGCCTTGTCGCGGACCTGCAGCAACACCACCGGAAGTCGGGCGAGCGGCGATGGCGTGGCGTGTGCCTTTTTGATTGGCACCACCTTTCCGTCATTGTGCATCCTGGCCTCCTGAAACGGCGGTATTTGTCTAAACGTCAAAGCTATGACGCCAATTACAAGGCGCAAGATTATCTTGCAAATGAGGTGGGTTGCGCCAGTAAACTCTGCCATCGCACGGTAAATGAGGGGTGAGCCTGGGTTCAAACGCGCACTGCCCCTATAATCGGGGCACTTTGTTTGTGGAGCCTGTTATGCCGAATCTCCGTCTTGCCGACCTCACCGCCGAAATCGAAGCCAACGTGCGCCGCGCACTGCTGGAAGACATCGGCAGCGGCGACATCACTGCGCAGTTGATCCCGGCCGAACGACTGGCCACCGCCACCATCATCACGCGCGACGCCGCTGTTATCGCGGGTACGGCTTGGGTCGACTCGGTATTCCGTCAGTTGGACCCGCGGGTCGCCGTGCACTGGCAGGTCGCCGACGGTGAACGCGTCAGCCCCAACCAAGCGCTGTTCCACCTGGAAGGTCCGGCACGCTCGCTGCTCAGCGGCGAACGTAGCGCGTTGAATTTTCTGCAGTTGCTGTCCGGGGTCGCGACCCGCGCCCAATTCCTGGCAGATTTTGTCGCCAGTACCCAGGTCAAGCTGCTCGATACCCGCAAAACGCTGCCGGGCCTACGCCTGGCGCAGAAGTACGCGGTAACCTGCGGCGGCTGCCACAACCACCGTATCGGTTTATATGACGCGTTCCTGATCAAGGAAAATCATATCGCCGCCTGCGGGGGCATTGCCCAGGCGATCACGGCCGCCCACAAGATCGCACCCGGCAAGCCGGTGGAAGTCGAAGTGGAAAGCCTGCATGAACTGCGCGAAGCCCTGGCAGCGGGCGCGGATATCATCATGCTCGATGAGTTGAGCCTGGACGATATGCGTGAAGCCGTGCGCCTGAACGGCGGAAAGGCGAAGCTGGAGGCCAGCGGCGGGATCAACGAAAGCACCCTGCTGCCTATCGCAGAGACCGGGGTGGACTACATCTCAATCGGCGCCATGACTAAGGATGTGAAGGCGGTGGATTTGTCGATGCGGCTGAGCATCTAAAACACTCAGAAATGCTTGTGTAGTGAGCGGGCTTGCCCCGCGCGGGGCAAGCCCGCTCACTACACGCTCAGACCACCAAGTTATTCATCTCGCAGTACTCTTCCCAATCGACACCCAGCACCTCGGCCGCCTCTTTGTGCAAGACCAGCCGTGCCGCTTCGAATTCTTCCGGTGTCGAGGTGTACTTGAGGGTCAGCTCCCAAGGCTGAAGGCCTTGGCTCTCGGCCTCGTCCTCGAATGCCCACTGAATCTGATCGCGCTGATCATCGGCGCTCAGGTCCTTGATTTCTTCTTTAAGCTGCGGCGTGTCCTCAAGGTATTTCTTGAGTGCTTCTTCGTGCGGAGCTTCCTGGGTCATTTCAGTCGTGGTCATGTGTGTTCTCTTAGATCGAGGAATGGGGATGCATCTGGGTCATCAAGGTTTGCGCAGATACAAATGAGCGGGCGCGAATGCCGGCTCGTCTGGCCTTCAGAACCATTCTGGGATCAACTGAAAACGTGCTGCCTTTGTTGCCTTTTTGCCCGAGACAGGAATCGAACCTGCGACCTTCGCGTTACGAGTGCGCTGCTCTACCGGCTGAGCTACACGGGCGGTGGGCTAAAGCTAGCACTGCATCGGAAGTCCGGCAACTTACCGGCGTCAACGGGCAATCACACCTTGGGCCCAGAAGCGCGGTTGCAGGAAGGTGTCATGGCCGTCCAGGTACTGCTGCTGCGCTTGCTTGATGTGAGGTACATCGCGCGCGACAATAAAAATCAACAGACCAACGGCCAGCACACTGAGCGTTTTCCAAGCACTCCGGGCCAATGGCAGCTCAGCGGTCGGCGGCGTTCGCCACACATGCAGCGCCATCAACCAGCCCACCACCAGCGCCAGCCAAACCTGGGAGTTGGGCATCACAATCACGCCATCGACCATGGACTGCACCAACGCGCCAACCACCGATGCAAACAGGCATAGCCGCAGCAGGTCCGCACGCTCGGCGCTCAGCGCGCGCTCACGCAATATACCGAATGTGGCCCAGCCGCCTCGCCACGCCAACACCGCGACGCACAGAGCCGATGGCACACCCCATTCACTGGCCCATTGCAGGATGGCCTGGTGGGGGTGAGCGGCAATCCTGTTGGTGATATCGGCAAAATGCATAGGCCCGAAACCCAGCCCTGGCCGCTCGGTGAGCATGTGCCATCCCTGCCACCAGATCGGCCCGCGCCCCGACAACGAGAGGGTGAGGCGATCGCTGGCGCTACTGGCGAGTTCGATCCCCAGGTAATCCGCTAACACCGTAAACACCAGCCAGTACAGCAACAGCCCGCCAAGCACTGCGGCCAGCTGCCACCCCAGCCAGCGCCGACCCCATGGCCCCAACACCGCCAATACCACACCCGCCGCGCCCATGCCAAGCCAGGTGCCGCGTGTGCCGCCACCCATTGCGATCAGCCACCACACGCACAGCAACGCAAACACCGCAACTTTGAGCGAGCGCGAGAGAGTCGGGATCAACAAGGGAAGCGCCAGCAATGGCAGGGTGAACGTCTGGAACTGGCCGTAGAATCGCTTGTTGGAAAAGCCAGAGAGCAGCAAGTCAGGGTCCAGCGTCCGCTCGGCGCTGGCGAACGCGAGTGCGCCCGCATACACATATTGAATCGACTTGATCAGGCACAGCAGCACCACCACCAGGATCAAGGCGCGATCCAAAGGCTCACCGCCCTGGCGACGCAGCAAGGCAAATGCCACGGCAATCGCACCGCAGCTGACAAATAAAGCCACTTCGGCCAGTGCCCAGAGCGTCTGGTGGGCCAGCGTCGATGACACCAGGCCCAGCCCAATAATCAGCGCCAGGCCCAGGGCGGTAGGCCGGTCTACCAACCGTTCAACGGGGGCGACCAACAGCCCATACAGCACCGCACAAGCCCCGATGGCAATCTGCATCGCCCGCTGTAAGTCATGCCCACTGAACGGTGCACAAATTCCGACAACCAGCAGACACACCACTGCTACCAGAAAAATACTGCCACGCTGCTGTACGGATAAATACATCGGCCACCTCAACTTCCCTGTGGAGGGTTTAGCAGTTATGCACCGTCGGCGCCGCAGCCCTTGGCGATATATTTCGCGTCAGCGGTGGTGGTGCATTTCCAACCAGTGGTGGCGTTGCGCGTCAGGCTGATGGTTTTGCCCAGTACTGGCGCGGGAGCGTCGAGTATTTCGCAACTGATGGAACCCGCGCCCGTCGCCACATCCCCTGCCACATCGATCTTGCAATTGGCGGTTGGGCTGACGCCACCGATCAACGCCAGCGTGGGTACGGTGCCTTGGTTGAGGGTGTCTTCATACCCAGGCTTCAACGCGGTGATTTCAGCCAACCCGGCGGTGAACTTGGCCTTGGCCTGGTGGGTGGTGTACATGGGCAGGCCGATGGTGGCCAAGATGCCGATGATTGCCACGACGATCAACAACTCGATCAAAGTAAAACCTTTCTGACGCATCACTTTCATTCTCCAGAATAGAACTCATGACAAGGCGCTTCCTGCGCCCCGTGTTGTGCAGCGGCGCCAGTGTACTCATCCGCAAGCGCTCAATCGCGCACTGGACGCACATTCTGACATTTTATACTGCGCTGCCAGCCTGCCCGAATCCGTCACCTGACTAAGCTATAAATCTTCGACGACCTCTCTGCGGAACCCTGTCATGGATAACGCTTCAACGCTGTACGCCTGGGAAGGCATCAACCGTAAAGGACGTAAGGTGTCCGGGCAAACCGCAGGGCACAACCCCGCCTTGGTCAAGGCTCAGTTGCGCCGGCAAGGCATCAGCCCAGGCTTGGTGCGCAAGCAATCTGCCGTGTTGCCCAGCTTGGCACCGTCGGTCAAATCGACGGACATCACCCTACTCACTCGCCAGCTGGCCACACTGCTGAAGGCCGGCATTCCTCTTCTGCAAGCCTTCGACATCATCGGCGAAGGCTTCGACAACCGAGCTGTGCGTGAGCAGGTGCAAGGGTTGAAACAGGCGATCGCCGCCGGCTCCAGCCTGGCCGAAGCGTTGCGCAAACAACCGCGCTATTTCGATGAGCTGTATTGCAACCTGGTGGCGGCCGGTGAACAGGCCGGGCCACTGGAAACACTGCTGGAGCGCGTGGCAATACATCGGGAAAAGAACGAGCAATTAAAGGCCAGGATCAAAAAGGCCATGACCTACCCGATCGCCGTGCTGGTGGTGGCCAGCGTTGTCACCGGCGTTCTATTGATCCACGTCGTACCGCAGTTCCAGAACCTGTTTGCCGGGGTCGACGGCAAGCTGCCCGGTTTTACCTTGCAGGTTATCGCTCTGTCCGAGTTCATCCAGAAAGCCTGGTGGATCATGGCGCTGGGCGCTCTTGCGGGAGCTCTGGGATTGCGCCACGCCTATCGTGCCTTGCCTGCTTTTCGTCTATGGCTGGACACCGGTTTGTTGAAAATGCCTCTGGCAGGCAAACTGCTGAGCAAATCAGCCGTGGCTCGCTATGCCCGCACGCTTTCCACCACCTTTGCCGCCGGCGTTCCGTTGGTGCAGGCACTGGAATCGGTGGCTGGCGCTGCCGGTTCAGGACCGTTCAAACAGGCAATCGAACATATGCGACACGATGTATCCACTGGCATGCAACTGAATCAATCCATGGTCGCCAGCGGACTGTTTCCCGCAATGGCGATCCAGATGACGGCCATCGGCGAAGAGTCGGGCACACTGGACTGCATGCTGGAAAAGGTCGCCAGCCATTACGAGGCCGATGTGGACAACTTGGTCGACAACCTCACCAACCTTATGGAACCGCTGATCATGGTGGTATTGGGGGGTATCGTTGGCGCGCTGGTGATCGCCATGTACCTGCCGGTCTTCCAGTTGGGGAGCGCCTTTTGAGCCTGCTGCTGGGTGAACACCCATTGGCTTTTGTCGTGATGGCATTGGTATTGGGGCTGGTGATTGGCAGTTTTCTCAATGTGGTGGTGTGGCGCCTGCCGAAAATGCTCGAGCGTGAATGGCGCGCCCAGGCCCATGAAGTGCTCGGTTTGCCCGCTAAGCCTGCCGGGCCGACTTACAATTTGATGCATCCCAACTCCTGCTGTCCGCACTGCAATCATCCGATACGTCCCTGGGAAAACATCCCGCTACTCAGTTATCTGCTTCTCAGAGGCCGTTGCGCCCAGTGCCAGGGCGCGATCAGCGCCCGCTATCCACTTACAGAACTGGCGTGCGGGCTGATCTCGGCCTGGGTGGCCTGGCATTTCGGCTTTGGCTGGCAGGCGGGAGCGGTGATGGTGCTGAGTTGGGGATTGTTGGCGATGAGCCTGATCGATGCAGACCATCAACTGTTGCCCGATGTACTGGTCATGCCGTTGTTATGGCTGGGTCTGATCGTCAACGGGTTGGGCCTGTTGACGACATTGCCGGACGCCCTGTTGGGCGCGGTGATCGGGTATATGAGCCTATGGAGCGTGTTCTGGCTGTTCAAGTTGGTCACTGGCAAGGACGGCATGGGGCACGGCGACTTCAAGTTACTGGCGCTGCTCGGCGCCTGGGGTGGCTGGCAGATCCTGCCGATGACGCTGTTGATGTCGTCCCTGCTTGGGGTGTGCGTAGGCTTGATCCTGATGCGTCTGCGCAAGACCCAGGCATCGGCGCCCATGCCGTTTGGTCCGTATCTGGCAATTGCCGGCTGGATTGCATTGCTCTGGGGTGGTCAAATAACCGACTTCTATTTGCAGTCTGTCGGTTTCAGATGACCACTTCTGTTGCAGCACCCTGGATTCTCGGCCTCACCGGCGGCATCGGCAGCGGCAAAAGCGCCGCCGCCCAACACTTTATTAACCTGGGTATTGACCTGGTGGACGCCGACCACGCCGCCCGCTGGGTGGTCGAGCCTGGCCGGCCGGCACTGGCGCGCATCGCCGAGCACTTTGGTGCCGGCGTGCTGCAGCCTGACGGCCAGTTGGACCGCGCTGCATTGCGCAAGCTGATCTTTGAAGTACCCGAAGAGCGCCGCTGGCTCGAAGCCTTGCTACACCCGTTGATTGGCGAGGAGATTCGCAACCACCTGGCGCACGCGCAGTCGCCTTACGCAATCCTGGTATCGCCGCTGCTGGTTGAGTCAGGCCAGAACAGCATGACCCAACGCATCCTGGTGATCGACGTGCCGCAATCGCTGCAGATTCAGCGTACCCTGCAGCGCGACGGCATCACCGAACAACAGGTACAGGCAATCCTCAAGGCGCAGTCAAGCCGTGAAGCCCGCCTGAACCATGCCGATGACATACTGGTCAACGACAAGGACCTCGCCTGGCTGCACAGCGAGGTCGAGCGACTGCACTACTTTTACCTTACTTTGCGTGGAGGCCGAACATGAGCCAACCCTTGACCGTCGATTGCCCAACCTGCGGCGCACCCGTGGAATGGAAAGCGACCAACCTCAACCGGCCGTTCTGCTCGGACCGTTGCAAGCTCATCGACCTCGGCGCCTGGGCGGCCGAGGAACACAAAATCCCGGTGGCTCCGGATGCAGAAGACGAGCTGTTTTCCGAAGACCTGCCGCCGCGCCATTAAGGGCGCATAAAGGCATATTCCTGCTGGTCGTCGAGGTTCTCTGCAAGGTATTGCAGCTCGTCGGCCAGATCTTCAAAGCTGCGCACCCCCTTGCTCTGCTGCACCACCGCACTGAGCATGGCACGCAGGGTCAAGCCTGGGTCAAAACCGATTTCCTGTGCCGCATCCTGGCTTCTGCGCAACTCCTGCCGTGCCCACTCGTACACACTCATGATCGTGCTCCCGCCTTGCCTAGGACAATTTCGCAGAGCATGGGCCTGCTCGGCTAGGCGGGATTTGATCTGGGTCAACGCTGTGAGTCGTCGTCCTTCCAGGGCGCCGAGAGGTAGCGAGTACGGTTGAAGGTCTCCAGCCATTCCGGGCAAAACACCACCAACGCGCTGATGACCATGCCGTTGATAAAGGCCTCTGGAAAGATGATCAACCACAGATAACCGACGAAATCCTCCAGCCATTCCGGCATGGCAAAAAGACCGTCGAACCACAACAGCCCAAGCCCGAACAACAGGCAGAGCAACGCCGACAGTGCGGCGGCAAAAAAGCCGGAGCAGAAAATATACACAAAGGGATTGCGCGGCTGCGCACGCTCGACCAGCAATGCGCAGCCCTCGGTAACCAGCACTGGCAGCCCGATAAGCAGCAAGCCGTTGACACCAAGGGCGGCCAGGTCCTGGCGCCCCAACAACATCAGGCTCACCTGGGCAGCAAAGCCGCCGACGATCGCCAGTGGCCAATCCAGCAGCAGGGTGACGGCAGTCATGCCGATAAAGTGGTAAGACACACCGGTATCGAAATCCCGCCGTACCAGCCACAGCATGAACAACGCGAACACCGTGCCAAACAGCAAATGCTGACGTCTGCGGTCGGCAAACAACTCGACCCATGGCGAACGCAAGATTGCCCACAGCACCACCGGCGCGTACAACAGCCAGCCGATGCCAAGGGTTTGCGGCGCCAACACGGCCGCACTGATCACGGCTTCACCTGCTCCAGGGCTTGGCGCAGCTCAGCGCCAGAGCTGTATTCGCGTTGCGCGACCAGCTTGCCGTTATCCAGTTGCAGCCACAGCACCTTATCCACAGGGCCCGGATAACGCGGCGCGATGCGCGCGTCACGGTCCAGCATGACCCGGTAGTTATAGGACTGCATGGCCGGCACTGCGAACAGTTTGGCGATCAGTCGGGGCATGCGCTGGATATCGGCGACAAACACCCCGCGCCTTGCCTCCAGATACCCCTTGGGCTGCCCTTGCAATGCCGCATCCACCCATTTGGCGGCGTCCATGCTGCGCGCCACCAGCAAGATCTGCGCCTGGTCATTCAGGGTGTAGGGCTGGTCGAATTGATCCAGCAACGTCCAGGGCGCCAGGCGCTCACCCACTTCAACGGCCTGGGACCACACGGGAAAAAGGCTGAGCATCAGCAACACTAAAAACTTCACTACGCACTCCTAAAGTTCGATTTGACGATCGAGTGGTCAGTCTACACCGAGCTTTTACAGCGGGACTTCCTGCGGTCATGATTTGAGCGCTAAGCTGCTAGCTATGGATGACTCAGATTACTTGCGTCTGCTCACCGTGGCGGCCGAACAAGCCAACGCTTTCCTGTCCAATGCCCGCAAGTGGGAGCGTGAGCGTTGGGTGTGCCAGCGCCTGCTGCAAGGCTTGAACGTGCCCTACCGGACTGAAGAGTTTCACGCCGCGGGGCAAGAACCGCCGGACGTGCTGTTTCGCGACGCCAGTTTCGAAGTGTTTTTTGTACTGGATGAAGGCCGTCGCCTGAACGACGAATGGCGTGACGAGTTGCTGCGCCGCCGCAGCGCTTTCTCCCTGAGCCAACTGGTACGACGTGAAGCCAAGCCGCGACGCATTCCGGCCCATGAGTTTTTAATGCGCCTGGCGCCCACGCTGCGCAAAAAGGCCCACAACTATAAAGAGCGCGGCATGGACCTGGGGGAGCTGGATATCGTCGCTTTCTCCAGTCTCAAGCGCGAAGTGCTCGACCTTAACAGCCACTTCCCGCCACCGACGGAATACCTACGCCAGGGCTGGCGCTCGCTGTCACTGGTGGGGCCGACCTTTGCACGGGTGCTGTTCGCACACCCGGACGCGCCGGATTTCTTGCGCAACAACCTGGGCCGCAGCATAGTGTTCGACGTGGGCATCAGCCTCTGAGCCCCCGGACTGTAACGTGGCGCCCTTTTGCAACGTCTACCTGACGAGGCCTTTATGACCAGCCGCCTGAACCCCGATGACCAACAGCATGTCGAAGAGTATCTGCAACTCTCCCAACACCGAGTCGAGCGCAAGCCTTTCCGGCCATGGCTGCTCCTCTGTGTGGTGCTTGTAGTGGTGATCGGCCTCGGCCTGTTGAGTCGCCTTTTGAGTTACCTGACGCTATGAGCTGCCTGGCGCTCGCGGGGGTAACCGCTCAGATTTCTTTTAGCCTTGCGAGATATCCCCATGACCCATCGTATTATTATCGTCGGCGGCGGCGCCGGCGGCCTGGAGTTGGCTACCCGCCTGGGTAAGACTCTGGGCAAGCGTGGAACCGCCAGCATCACGCTGGTGGACGCCAACCTGACCCATATCTGGAAGCCCTTGCTGCACGAAGTGGCCGCAGGTTCGCTGAACTCTTCGGAGGACGAACTCAATTATGTCGCCCAGGCCAAATGGAACCACTTCGAGTTCCAACTAGGGCGCATGAGCGGGCTTGACCGTGAACAAAAGAAGATCCAGCTCGCCGCCACGCTTGATGAAGAAGGCCGTGAGCTGGTGCCCGCACGCGTGCTCGGCTATGACAGCCTGGTGATCGCGGTCGGCAGCACCACCAATGACTTCGGCACCGAAGGCGCAGCGCGACACTGCCTGTTCCTCGACACCCGCAAGCAGGCCGAGCGCTTCCACCAGCAATTGCTCAACCATTACCTGCGCGCCCATGCCGGGCAGACCGATGTGGTGGAAAAAATCAGCGTCGCCATCGTCGGCGCCGGTGCGACCGGCGTCGAACTGGCCGCAGAGCTGCATAACGCCGCCCATGAGTTGGCCGCCTATGGCCTGGACCGCATCAAGCCGGAAAACATGCACATCACCCTGATCGAAGCCGGGCCACGGGTGTTGCCTGCCCTGCCGGAGCGTATCGGCGGGCCTGTGCATAAAACCCTGGAAAAGCTCGGAGTGACGGTGCTGACTAACTCGGCGGTCAGTGAAGTGACGGCCGACGCCCTGATCACCAGCAGCGGCCAAGTGATTCCAGCCAGCCTCAAGGTGTGGGCCGCTGGCATTCGCGCACCAGGTTTCCTCAAGGATATCGACGGCCTGGAAACCAACCGTATCAATCAGCTGCAAGTGTTGCCGACGCTGCAAACCACACGCGACGAAAACATCTTCGCCTTTGGTGACTGCGCTGCTTGCCCACAAGCGGGCACCGACCGCAACGTACCGCCAAGGGCCCAGGCGGCTCACCAACAGGCGTCGCTGCTGGCAAAATCGCTGAAGCTGCGCATTGAAGGCAAGGACCTGCCGTCGTACAAGTACACCGACTATGGATCGCTGATTTCGCTATCGCGGTTCTCGGCGGTGGGCAACTTGATGGGTAACCTCACTGGCAGCGTGATGCTGGAAGGCTGGTTGGCGCGGATGTTTTACGTGTCGCTGTACCGGATGCACCAGATGGCGCTGTACGGTTTCTTCCGTACGGCGATGCTGATGCTGGGCAGCAAAATCGGCCGAGGCACCGAGCCACGCCTGAAATTGCACTAACAACACGACCCCGGATGGGATCTGGTAAACGTGGGAGCCCGCTCCCACATTTACTTTGCGCGGAGTCTGTAGTGGTCAACTGATCCCGGACACGACGTTAAGTTTTTTCTCGGCCTGAGCCGGTGGCAGCCCACCATTAAATTGGTGCGGTCGAATCCAGTTGTACCGGTGCATCAAAAAATGACTGATATCCCGCTGAGCTTGTTGAACCGTCGTGTAGCCCATGATCGGTATCCACTCGGTTTTCAGGCTCCTGAACACCCGCTCCATCGGCGCGTTATCCCAACAATTTCCTCGCCGGCTCATGCTCTGACGTATGCGATATCGCCAAAGGCGCTGGCGAAAACTCCGGCTTCCATATTGCGAGCCTTGATCGGAGTGGAATAGCAATCCTTGAGGCTTCCCTCGCTGCTCGTAAGCCATGTCCAAGGCCTTGATGACCAAGTCGGCATCCGGCTTTCCCGACAACGCCCAGCCCACAACACGGCGGGCAAAAAGATCTAGCACAACCGCCAGATACTGCCATTTCCCTTGAGCCCAGATGTAAGTGATATCGCCACACCAGACGTGGTCAGGAGCAGGCACATCAAACTCCCGGTTCAAAATATTAGGGATGTCGGGCCGCTCGACCGTCGCCTTTTTGTAAGCATGCGATCCCGGTTGTTTGCTGACCAACTCCAGCTCGCGCATCAGGCTGCGCACCTTGAATCGCCCGATCTGCTCGCCGTCGTCCTGCATCATAGCCATGATGCTACGGCTACCTGGAGCACTGCGGCCTTGGGTGAACAACTCGTTCACCCGACTGCGCAATCGAAGGCGTTCTACATCCGGTGTGCGGCGCCTGAGATGCCGAGCGTAGTAGCACGAGCGGGTCACTTCAAACACCTTGCACAGCCAATCAACCGGCTCGTGGATGCTCAACTGGTCAATCAGCGCGAACGCTCGAGATCTTCCGACATCAAGAGCGCGGTAGCCTTTTTTAAGATCGATTTTTCCCGCTCAAGGCGAGCAATTCGGGCTTCCAGCTCTTGGATTTTCTGCTGCTCCGGGGTCAGCGCTTTGCTCTGCAGGGTGACGCCCGTGCGTTCTTGTTGCACCTGGTCGACCCATCGGCGCAAAGCCGACTCCCCGACACCAAGCGAGCGGCTGGCCTCAATGAAGCTGTAATCCTGCTTAAGAACGAGGTCGGCAGCCTCGCGTTTGAATTCAGGGGAAAAGGTACGGCGTTGTTTGGTCATCAGACACCTCTCTGTGGCGAGCATTCTCGCCTAAATGGGTGTCCGGTTTCATTAGACCACTACAGAACGTCACTACCTGACCCAGAGCTTTCGCTTCGGCCCTGCCGTCGCGCATGTGGCCAACATCATTCTATTTTACAAGGGTGAGACATGAAAGCTGCAGGGGTTAGGTTGTAATACCCTGGTTAAACGGGCTCTGCCTGAAGAGCTACCGCATCGCACGTTTATCCATCGTATCGTGACCGGCGTCATCGAGAACGCCCTGCAGCTGGTCGCAAGCAACCCCAAGATTTCTGGGTCGTACGCATTTTGGAAGTTGTGTTTAAACTAGTGTCAGTGGAACTGATAATTCTGGTTGGCAGCCATTCTGGTGGGTATTGAGGCCCTCAGGTATATGGGTGAAGGATGTCAAGAATATTTTAAATCAGTCACGCTCCCCTACGGCTGTAGGGGGTGACTAAATGTTTGGAACCTGGGATAGTAAATAATCAAGTAGGTGTGGGCAGACCTATCTAGTTCCTTTCATTGTGCTGGTTTTAACAGCTAACTCAACACGGCTTGATGTGTTGGTTTTTTTTAGCATTGATGAAATATGGTCTCTTACAGTGTGGTCGCTGATTCCTAACTCTCGGCCAATTTCCTTGTTGGTTAAGCCTTGAACTAAAAAACTCAGTACCGCGGACTCTCGATCAGTAATGTTCAATACGCTGCTCCCTGCGCTCGCTCATATAGGGTGTTGAAGAAAGAATGACTCCCGTCTATAGCTGTAAGGCTAACGAATGAGGCGGTCAGAAATTTACCTTGGGAAATTGATTTTTATCAGGTGTGGAGCTGATGACTGTTCTGTGACGCCGTGGGGATGCGTACTGCTTCGGGTGAGCCCTGGAAAAAGATTGAAAAAGGATGAATTGTGCCATCGGAAACACCGTTGTTCCGGCTAGAAGCTCTGAGCGCTAGGCAAGCTAATTGGCTAGGGGAGATCGTGCTCGTTAGGCCCGTTTCCTTCGCCGTGCTGACGCTGATTGCTGGGCTCTTTGCAGTCATGGTGGTGAGTTTTTTTCTATGGGGCAATTACACAAAGCGCATTACCGTCACGGGTCAGTTGGTGCCGTTCTCGGGGCAACTGAAAATACACGCACCTCAGTACGGCTTAGTCCTGGAGCGCTTTATCGATGAGGGCCAGCCGGTCAAGCAAGGAGCGCCACTGTTCCGAATTTCCAGTGAGCGCTATGCCGGTGATTCGCGGCCAGTTCAAGCAGATGTAACCCATCAACTTACCATTCGACAGCACTCCCTGAATGACGAGTTAGTCAAAAAGAAGCTACTGCAGTCAGAGGAACGACAAAGCTTGCTAAGCAAGCTCGAAAGTTTACGACGGCAGTTGCGGACGCTGGCGCGGCAAACAGCCAGTCAAGAGAAGCTTGTAAAGCTGGCGACCAATGCGGCTGATCGATATCAAGGATTGATGGACAAGGGCTACATCTCAATGGATCAGCTGCAACAGCGTCAGTCCGAACTCCTAGGCCAGCATCAGACCCTCCAGGGACTGGGCCGCGAAACGACAGTGCTGAACCAGCAGTTGGTGGAAACCAATCATGAGTTTGCAGGTCTTTCGTCGCTGCATGAAAACCAACTGGGAGATATTCAGCGCTCATTATCAGGCATCCAGCAAGAACTCATCGAAAGTGAAGCCAAGCGTGCCTTGACCATTACGGCTCCCCAGGGAGGCGTAGCTACTGCGATTCTCGTTGAGCCGGGCCAGACAGTTGATAGCTCACGGGTTTTGATGAGCATCGTGCCCGCCAATTCTCACCTGCAAGTCGAACTGTACGCGCCGAGTAAAGCCATCGGTTTCATTCATACCGGTGACCCTGTGAGGGTGCGTTATCAGGCGTACCCGTATCAGAAGTTCGGCCAACACAGCGGCAACGTCGCCTCTATCTCAAAGGCGACGTTGTCTGCCGCTGAGTTGGCAACGATGACCGGCAGTGTCCCAGGACTTGGATTGAATGGTGAGCAGATTTACCGCATACGCGTCGATATCGAAGCGCAATCCGTGATGGCATATGGCAAGTCGCGACCGCTGCAAACCGGCATGTTGGTTGAAGCTGACATCCTGCAGGAGACTCGCCGTCTCTATGAGTGGGTGCTTGAGCCGCTCTACAGCCTGACTGGTAAATTCTAGGAGATACCGCATGAACTATCTCGATGCGATCTCTTTGCGAATGGGCCGTCGCTTGCCCTTGATCCTGCAAACCGAAGCGACGGAGTGTGGCCTGGCTTGCCTAGCGATGATCGCAGGGTTTCACGGTCATCATGCCACGCTGATGGACTTGCGCCGTCAATTCAGCGTGTCGCTCAAGGGAAGTACGCTCAAGCAATTGATCCAGACTGCTGACCAACTGAATCTTGGGACGCGAGCTGTCAGGCTGGAGCTTGAAGATCTGGGCAAACTAAAGTTGCCTTGCGTTTTGCATTGGAACTTCAACCACTTCACTGTTCTCAAGGCTGTAGAGAACCAACAAATTATTGTGCATGACCCTGCCTCCGGCATCCGGCATTTGAGCTTGGCCGAAGCTAGCAAGTATTTCACCGGTGTGGCACTTGAAGTCTGGCCAGGTGGGAGCTTTGAAAAGCAGCAGCCAAAGCCTCAGGTCAAATTGATGAGCATGCTGGGGAGAGTGAGCGGCCTGTATCGTTCTCTTGGACAGGTGCTTGCCTTGGCGCTGGCGCTGGAAGTGTTCTCACTGGTCAGTCCTTTCCTGTTGCAATGGACGCTCGACAACGTGCTGGTCACCCAAGATCGTGACCTGTTGACAACTTTGATTATCGGCTTTGGCTTGCTGTTGCTGATGCAGCAAATGGTGAGCGCCATACGGGCCTGGGTCATGATGCATTTGAGCACGCTATTGAGCGTGCAATGGCGCGCCAATGTATTCAGTCATCTGTTGCGTCTGCCTATCCACTATTTTGAAAAGCGGCATCTAGGGGATGTCGTTTCCCGTTTCGGTGCCGTCGATGTCATACAGGGAACCCTGACAGCGGCGTTCTTTTCTGCCGTGCTCGATGGTCTCATGACCATCGTTACTTTCATTCTCATGTTTATCTACAGCCCGTTACTGGCGGCCATAGCCGCCACAGCGATGGCCCTGTACGCCATGGTTCGCTGGGCGTGGTACTACCCGTTGCGTAGGGCTAGTGAAGAACAGATTGTTCACGCCGCCCGCCAGGAAAGTCACTTTCTTGAAACGGTGCGTGGTATGCGGCCGATCAAGCTGTTCCAGCGTCAGAACGAAAGGCGTCTTGCCTGGCTTAGCTTGCTGGTAGAACAGATCAATGCAGGGTTGAGAACGCAGAAGTTGCATCTGATCTACACGCAGTTGAACGGTTTGATATTTGGTTTGGAGAATCTGGTTGCCATCGGTTTGGGTGCCTCCTTGGTGATGAATAACCAGTTCACTGTCGGCGTATTAATCGCGTTTATGGCTTACAAAAATCAGTTCGTTAGCCGCGTCGCGAACTTGATCGATAATCTTTTTGAGCTTTACATGTTGCGTTTGCAAGGTGAGCGGTTGGCTGACATTGTCATGCACCCACCGGAAGAAAGCCGCGGCACATCAGCAAATTCAACGTGGCCAGCCTGCCCGGTGGATATTGAGCTTAAAGGCGTGAAGTACCGATATTCCGAGCAAGAGCCGTTCGTGCTCAATGGCGTTGATATGTATATCGCACAAGGCGAGTCGGTGGCCGTCACCGGCGCTTCGGGCAGCGGCAAGAGTACGCTCGTTAGCTTGCTGCTGGGTATCTTCCAGCCTACCGAAGGCCGGATACTCATGGCAGGGAGTGATCTACAACAACTGGGAACCGAAACATTCCGGGGCAAGATCGGGACAGTCATGCAGGACGACTGCCTGTTCGCCGGTTCACTCTCAGACAACATCGTGTTTTTTGAGTCTCACCCAGATCTGGATTGGGCTATGGAGTGCGCGCGCATGGCGTCCATTCATGCCGACATCCTTGCTATGCCTATGGGTTACAACACCCTCGTGGGCGATATGGGGACGGTCTTGTCGGGTGGCCAGAAACAGCGTGTGTTATTAGCCAGGGCACTCTACAAGAAACCCGACATCCTGATTCTTGATGAGGCCACCAGCCACCTGGATATGGCGTGTGAGCAACAAGTCAATGAGGCTGTGCGAGCGCTGAAAGTGACGAGGATCATTATTGCTCATCGCGCTGAGACGATTGCCTCGGCAGATCGTGTAGTGGTGCTGGAGCATGGGCGGGTTGTACCGGTTCCGTTTGCTGAACCCCATTGTATTCATGCTATTGGCACGGTCACTTAGTGATGAGTATTTCACGCTCCTTCACAGTAGTGGCTTGTCTTTGTGCTTTCTCTCATTGGGGACTAGCAGCCGGTCTGGATGTGTTCGCGACCGAGCGTAAGGTTGCGCGAACAGCTACTCACCCCATCGACAGAGTTCCCCGTATGTGTGAGCACAGCCTGGTAGCTGCGCGCTTAACATTGGAGGACATGATAGAGCGGGTGCTGTGCCACGATCCCCAGGCGAGGATCAACTTGGCAAATGCCAGGACTCAGGCCGCGTATGTCGGAGTGCGGCAGTCGGCGTATCTTCCCAGACTTAATGCAAGTTCGGGTATCACCACGGGTCGCACCGATACGAATTATGACCAGCGTGAGGAGTACTCCGGCCGCAGCCATAAAAGCCAAGTAGATCACCGACTGGCCTTGAGCTGGGTGTTGTTTGATTTTGGTCGGCGCGACGCAGCGTTGCGTAATGCTCGCCAATTGTTGATTGCGGCGAACGCTAATCAAGATGAGCAATTGCAGCAAACCTTCATACTGGCTGCGCAATTGTATTACGACACGCTGGCGGCACAAAACAGTCAGATTGCTGCTGCTCGGGTGGCGGCCCTGGCATCCGAAAACCTTAAGGCTGCCAGTGCCAAGCATGACGCAGGTGCTGCTGCACTTTCGGACCGCCTCCAAGCCGAGGCGGCGTATTCCCAAGCGGCACTCAATGAAGTCCGCAGCAATGGGGCTTTAATCAATGCCAAGGGCCTGATCGCCATGCGCATGGGGCTGGCGCCGCAAACACCACTGAAGCTCGTCGGAAGTCTGACACGGCGTCCGGATACCCAATTTGTCAAAGGTATTGATGAGTTACTTGAGCAAGCCCGGCAGGATCATCCTTCGCTCGTTGCCGCAAAGGCCAGGCTGGATGCGGCAAAAGCAGCCATTGACGAGAATAAAGCGCAGGGCCGCCCGACCTTGTCATTTATTGCCAATGCGTCGGATGTGCAGCTCAATCAATCAATGGCATTAAACGGTGATAGTCGAACACGTGACAACAGTGTCGGACTGCAACTGAATATTCCTTTATTTGAGGGTTTCGAGCGTACTTACCAAGTACGTGGTGCTGAGGCGCAAATGGAGGCGATGGAGGCGGAGCTGACCAATGTTGAGCAGCGTATTTCCATAGACCTGTGGAGTAACTACCAAGCGCTCATCATTGAAACGCGGTCACTGGAAAAGACAGCCGAATGGGTAGAACAATCCAATCAGGCGCTGGACGTGATGCAAGGCCGCTATCGTTCTGGCGTCGGCAGCATGATTGAACTGCTCAATGCGCTAACTGCGTATGCGACCGCAGAGCAACAACACATTAGCGCCCTCCACAGCTGGCAGATGGCGCGCTTGAGATTAGCGGCAAGTCTGGGGCGCTTGGGGTTCTGGGCGCTATAGCTAGTGGTGATTATAAGTAAGTCGTGTTAGTTAAAAATAAAATTATAAATGTAAACAAACCGAGAAGCCATAATGGATGCGGATGCAGCAAGTACGGATGCGGTAAAGTTTAACGAAAACAGTTTTATGCAAAATACGTTCTTGTTGACTTCATTGTATTGGAAGTCGGAGGACAAAGTGTTTGCATGGTGTGCACTGATTGCCTTAGTGACGCTTTCGCTTTTAGGGGTTGCCACAGCGCTAGCGCTCAACGAGTGGTACAAATATTTTTACAATGCTATTCAAGACCACGATGGACAAAGATTTTATAGGTTAACGCTGGTTTTTTTTGGCATCGTATGTTTCTCGGTAGGCCGTTCTGTGCTAACCACTTTTTTAGTGGATATTTTTGCACTCAAATGGCGTCGTTGGTTGACTAATCATTACCTAACAGCATGGATCGCAAAGCCCTTACAGCCTGATAAAGTAGAAAATTGTGTAGATAATCCTGATCAGCGCATTGCTGAGGACATAAATAAATTCACCTTCTCCACGGTCTACCTGACTTGTGGTCTTATTTACACGTTGGCAAGCGTGGTGTCGTTCAGTATCGTGTTAATTGGTCTCTCGGGAAGCGGCACATTATGGGGGATGACAGTGCCTGCCTATATGTTTTGGGCGGCTATTTTTTATGCGATTGTAGGTATGTATATAAGTCAAAAAATTGGATTCAAGCTGGTTTCGTTAAATAATAATCAGCAAAAATCAGAGGCAGATCTCCGGTATTCTCTTGTGCAATACCGCGACAGCAGTAAAATTGATCTTCTCGAGAAAACCCGTCGCTCCGAAAAAAATCAGATTAGTAGCAAGCTGGATGTGAGTCTGGCTAATATGCGTCGCACCATTAAAGTTAAAGTTAGGTTGTCACTGTTTACAGAAAGTTATAGTCAGCTTTCTTTGGTGTTCAGTAGCTTGTTGGCTGTTCCTAGGTTTTTCTCTGGGAGCATTAAGTTTGGTGATGTTATGCAGATCAACTCAGCATTCGGCAATCTTTGCGAGAATTTGAGTTGGTTTATCAATGCCTATCATAATATTGCTGAGTGGAAAGCAACGACTGACCGTCTTATATCGTTCGATGGAGCCCTGCTGGGGCGTACTGATGAATGTGCTGGGTATAAGTCGTTTAGATGATTTCTCAAAGTAAGGAGTTGCGCGTGGCACAGTCGCGATTGTCTGACCTGCCAGAGGTCTTCGTACCTTTCGAGACGGTCAAGGCTCAAAAAGGAAAAATAGTTTTTTATAACAATAATCTTGAGAGCAATTTGAGCGAGTCGGAATTATTGTCTAGCTACAACTATGTGACTGTAGATAGTGATGCTGAAGTAAACGCTGCCGGAGAAAAGAAAATATTTTATGCCGAACGTTATGGTGGCGACGGCATTTTAACCAACGGAGGAGGAGGGCGCTGCGGCTACGACGGTACCTTCCATTTGAAAGGGCTAGGCGCTAATCAGTTGGTTGGCGCCCGGGCACTGGATGGCTATGGAAACTCCCATGGAAACGGCTTCCTATCACTGGATGTAGCTGTTTATGAAGCCATTTGGGGTGAAATAATTAACCTTGCGTTACCTCATGGCGCAGTAAGGACCGCGGCCGTTATAGATTTGGGTGTTGACTTTAAGGAGCCAGATCAGACGCTCCCGCGTGGATTACTAGTCAGAGTACCTGCCGTACGCCCCGCACATTTTATTAGGGCTGTTTATTTCAAAGAGAGAAAACATACTGATTTGAGTGAGGATGCCAAACGAGTGATGTTGGCGGTAAGGAAATTAGTCCACTTTCTGCCAAGCAAAGGATTGGAGCAAATCGCTAGCGAGGAAAAACGTCTTGAAAATGGGATGATAGAATTGGCGAACCGTTACGCTAATCAGTTCGCTGCTGCAAGGGTTAAACGAATATTTCATCAAAGTATCAGTGCTTCTAATGTGACATTGGACGGCGCGTGGATGGATTTGGCAGGTGCAACTGTCTTTTCAAATGCAATGTGGTGGGACGGGTTTAATATCAATCGATTTATGTCTGAGTACGCTCCAGCAATGGAAAGTATACAGGAGATGTGCTTTTATCTCAGCAAGTACAAAGTTGTTAGCGCCGAAAATTCAAATAGTATATTGGAAAAGTCAGTTGCGACGTTTGCTCGTGAATACGAAAGAAATCTGTACTTATATACAGCGGTACAGCTTGGGTTTCCGCTTTCAGTTATTCAAGAAGTACTGAGTGAACCAGTTTTTATTGAGTTTTCAAAGATTTTACAAAAGGCATTAGCCTATGATGAGTTTTCGTTGGTGCCCGTCACGGCGTCCTTGAGTTGGGAGGGCTGTGAACATTATGTGTCCCGCTTGTATCGTCAATTACTGGTGCAAAAATTCACCGGAGCATTACAGGACATGACCTGGTTTTGTAAGGATGCGAGGCTTATGGCTGAGTTAATGGACGCTTATTATCGGATAGTCGAACTGATGCTCATTAAGGTGAAAGTCTCCAAGGCCAGTCTTTGCTATTTCGTTGCTTATATGGCGATTAGCATTACTCGACTGAATCGGGTGAGTAAACTGCTATTGGAGGTTCGTGAAAGAATTATCAAATTAAGGGTTAACTCAATAGCGAATAAACGGGATTATTCTTATACTGCTCAACTGGAGTGCACGGTACGAGATGCAAGGTTGTCCTATAGCTGCCCTAAGTCGTTTGACACAATACTGTGGGAGGCTGATGGCGTTGTTATAAATTTTAATGGGCTGAGCGGCATCTATACGGCAGTCGATAGTCGGGGCTGTGAAACACAATTCAGTAAGGTTGTCGACTTAGTAAAAACTGTAAAAGGACAGGATGACCTGCTGACGTTTTATGAGGGTGTGAAGGAGTTTCTACCATGAGTAAAAAATTTCGGTTGCTTACACAGTGTCGAAAAAACAATTTGATGGAAAAAGCTAAGTTGATTGGGTTCGCTGCCTGGATAGTCATGCAATGTCGGCGTTATTCAATGCTTAGATTAGTCGATTTCAAGGTGTGGGTTATTCCTGCCATCGATCATAAGCAAATCGTATTTTTCTTTGATGATTATGACAGTCCGGTTGGGTATGTTATCTGGGCGAATTTAGCTTCCGATAGTGAGCGTAGGATGTTAGAGGATCCGAATTTTCTACTGCATGAGTCTGAATGGGATGAAGGAAACCGTACTTGGATAATTGACTGCTGTTTTCCGTATGGAGGCTTAATCTACGCACGTCAATGTTTGCGGGATATATTTTATGGAGAGCATGTAAGGTCGGTAAGTTGGGTGCGGAGGAACTCCGATTACTCAGTGAGAAAGATTTCAAAATCAACTATTTAAAGCGTTTCTGTACAGGTGACTATTAGTTTTTGCGAGCGGTAGTGTGGGTTCGAGTACCTCGTGGCGGTCGTCTGAGATGTGATTTTTACTAAGTATTAGCGTTTATCCGGATAAGTGTAACAACTTGTGTCTATGTATTTAGGGTAATTGAACATGTGCTGCGTGCGCAGGTATCCCCCTACATTTGTAGTGGTTGCGCTGTTTAGTTTTCCCACCTAGCATACCTGAGGATTGGTGGGATTAAAGTATCTCAAATACTCGACGATGTACTGCTTTGGGCAGGCTAAAGCCTAAGTGAATGAATCTATATTCAGGGAGAGTTAACCATGCGTGAAGTTACGATGGAGGAAGCGAAAGCCGTTTTTGGCGCTTACGGTGTCCCGGGGGCAATTGGGGGCGCGGCTGCCGGTGCTACGGCTTATGTTGGAGGGCTTATTGGCGGAGGCTCGTTCAGTGCGGGTGAGTTCATGGCAGCCGTTGGGGCGGGAGCACTGGGTGGGGCGGTTATGGGGCCCGCCAGTATTGGCCGTACCTTGGCTTCTGCGGGTGTCGCTTTCACTGGGGGTGTTATCGTCGGAAATGCGGGGCGGCTAACTAACGGCTCTTAGCCAAAATAGTGTTAAATAGTGAATTTGATCATTCGATTTTATGATTTAGTACCTTGCAGGCACTATAGTTATTTACAATGCTTTTGCAGTTAGGTGGGGATATGTCAATCGTTATTTCGCTGTTGATCGGTTTGTTTTTAGCACTTGCAGTAAGGGGAGGTGCGTCAATAATAAATTCGAAATTTGGCGGTAATATCCAGCGTAAGCACTTACAGGTGTTTATGTTGCCACTAATAATTTGCGTGGTAATTTTCATTGTTCCAAAACTGATGGTTTATTTTGGTCTAAATCAATCGTAATGCTTCTGGTTTGACGTCGCCGCTCATAGCGGCGAATTATTATTGTGTGATATGTTCATGTTCTGGCGCCACGCTCAATACTTGCTCTCTATTGCTCCTTCGAGTCACTGTTTTGACTACCCATGATCGTCAATTATTTCGGGGTGAATCGCCCTGGGTTTCGTAGACACCTACATGCCTTAAACTGAGCCCAATCAGGTGGTGCCATGAGCAACCCACGTTATCCCGAAGAATTCAAAATCCAAGCGGTCAATCAAGTGACCGAAAAGAAGCTGCCTTTCGCTGATGTGGTGGCGCGTCTTGGCGTGTCGACGCATAACCTCTATGCCTAGATAAAGCTCTACAGCAAATCTCAAGCAGAACGGCAGCAAGGCGATGATCATCACGCTGAACTGCGTCGTCTGCGAGCCGAACTCAAGCGGGTCATCGAAGAGCGAGACATCTTAAAAAAGTAAGTGATCCATGATCCCCACATTCCAAGCCCGCATTTGATCCCCGATGCTGCGCTCCCGATCTCTTTCTGGAGCCAGCCCCGCCATGATGCGACCCGACGCCAAAGTCGAAAAAGTGTACCTCGACCCCAAGCCGGTAGACTTTCGAAAATCCATCGACGGCCTCGCCGCATTGGTCGAACTGGATATAAAAGTGGCCGTGTTCGATCCGGTGCTTTTCGTCTTTCTCAACAAGTCCCGCAACCGTGTGAAGATCTTGTACTGGGAGCGCAACGGCTTCTGCCTTTGGCTCAAGCGACTGGAGTCCGAACGCTTCAAAACATCGCCCGATGCCGCTGACGAGGCGATTATCCTCAGCGTCCAGGAACTGAACTGGCTGCTCGACGGTTTCGACCTCTGGCGCAACCGTCCTCATCAGGTTTTGACGCCGCGCTACGTGGCGTGACCCGGTATAATCCGGGCCATGATTTCTCTACCCGACGACCTTCCTGATGATCCTGTTTTGCTCAAGCAATTGCTGCTTGAGGCACTCAGTCGCCAGGAGGAATCGGCCCAGGCTTATCAGACCCACATTGTCGACCTGAAAGAACAGATCAAGCTATTGCGCGACCGGCTGTTTGGCGCAAGTCTGAGCAAACCGTTGAGCCCAACACGCCACAATTGGCCTTGTTCAACGAGCCTGAAAGCGAACCCATGCCGTTGGTGGGCGATGCCAATGAAGAAGTCGTTGCACCGACACCTCGCCGTGGCCAACGCAAGCCGTTGCCGGCTGAGTTGCCACGTATAGAAGTTATCCATGAATTGCCCGAACACGAACTGACCTGTGTCTGTGGTTGCCGCAAACATGCCATCGGGGAAGAAACCAGCGAGCAGCTGGATATCGTGCCGATGCAGATCCGCGTCATCAAACATATCCGCAAGATCTACGTTTGCCGAGGCTGCGAAACTGCACCGGTGACCGCTGACAAACCGGCCCAGTTGATCGAAAAAAGCATGGCCAGCCCCAGCGTGTTGTAAGCGATCCACCATGTACACATTCAAAACTGCCCGTTGAAGCCTGATGCTGTGCTCCCGATTCCCATCAGGAGCCCGCAGTTATGATGCGCCCCGACGCCAAAGTTGAAAAAGTCTACCTCTACCCCAGGCCTGTCGACTTCCGAAAATCCATCGACGGCCTCGCCGCCCTGGTTGAATTGGATATCAAAGTGGCAGTGTTCGATCCCGTGCTTTTTGTTTTTCTGAATCGCTCCCGTAATCGGGTGAAAATCCTTTATTGGGAGCGCAACGGCTTCTGCCTTTGGCTCAAGCGCCTCGAATCCGAACGATTCAAAACGTCCCCTGACGATACGGATGAAGCCATTGTCCTGACGGTTCAGGAACTGAACTGGCTGCTCGACGGTTTTGATCTGTGGCGCAACCGCCCACATCAGGTTTTGACGCCGCGATTTGTCGCGTAGTTGGATATAATCCGGGCCATGATTTCCATGCCCGACGACCTCCCCGATGATCCGGTTCTGCTCAAGCAAATGCTTGTGCAGATGCTCAGTGAGCGTCAGGTGGACAAAGACCAGATTGTTGATCTGAAAGAACAGATCCGGCTATGGCGTGAACGTTTTTTCGGGCGTAAATCAGAACAAACCGTCGATACGCAGACGCCACAGCTCGCGCTCTTTAATGAACCTGAAAGTCTCGCTGTTCCGGTCTGCGACGAGTCTGACGAAGAAGCCGTTGCGCCTACCAAGCGCCGTGGCAAGCGCAAGCCGTTGTCGACTGACTTGCCGCGCATCGAAGTTATCCACGAACTTCCAGAGCACGAACTGACCTGCGCCTGCGGCTGTCGCAAACACGTCATTGGCGAAGAAACCAGCGAACAGCTGGAGATCGTGCCGATGCAGATCCGCGTACTCAAACACATCCGCAAAGTGTACGGTTGCCGCAGTTGTGAAACCGCGCCGGTCACCGCTGACAAACCCGCTCAGATAATCGAAAAGAGCATGGCCAGCCCCAGTGTGCTGGCGATGTTGTTGACCACCAAGTATGTCGATGGTCTGCCGCTGCATCGTTTTGAAAGTGTACTGAGTCGACACGGCGTCGATATTCCACGGCAAACCCTGGCGCGTTGGGTGATCCAGTGCAGTGAACACTTTCAGCCACTGCTGAACCTGATGCGTGATCGATTACTGGAAAGTCCGGTGATCCACTGCGACGAAACCCGCGTCCAGGTACTCAAGGAACCGGATCGAGACCCGACCAGCCAATCCTGGATGTGGGTGCAAGCCAGCGGCCCGCCAGAGCGGCCAGTGATCCTTTTTGACTACACCACCAGCCGAGCGCAGGAGGTGCCGTTGCGCCTGCTCGGCGACTATCGCGGCTACGTGATGACCGATGATTATGCGGGTTACAACGCATTGGCGTTGCAACCCGGAGTTGAGCGTTTGGCGTGTATGGTCCATGCGCGACGCAAGTTCGTCGAAGCGCAGAAGGTACAGCCCAAGGGCAAGACCGGTCGCGCCGATATCGTGCTGGCGATGATGAGCAAGTTGTATGGCATCGAACGCGAGCTCAAGGATGCCTGCGATGAACAGCGGTTTATCGGTCGGCAGGAGAGAAGCTTGCCGGTACTCGCCGAGTTGAAAAGTTGGCTGGAGAAAACGCAGTCCCAAGTCACGCCGCAAAGTGTGCTGGGCAAGGCGGTGAATTACCTGGCGAACAACTGGAGCCGGTTGGAACGCTATGTGGAGGCCGGCCATTTGCCGATCGATAACAACTTGGCGGAGCGTGCGATAAAGCCGTTTGTTATTGGGCGCAAGGCGTGGCTGTTCAGTGACACGCCTAAAGGCGCCACGGCCAGTGCGCAGATCTACAGTTTGGTCGAGACAGCCAAGGTCAACGGCCAAGAGCCCTATACGTGGCTGCGCCACGTACTGGAGCGATTGCCGCACGCCTCGTCAGTAGAAGATTACGAAGCGCTGCTGCCGTGGAACTGCTCGCCACAGATGCCACGGTAAACCGAGGTTACATCTTGTGGTAGGTGGGGTTTGTGGATCGCACTCTTTTCAACTTTGGCGTCGGGGCGCATCATGACGGCGGGCTCCTGAAGGATATCGGGAGCCCAGCATCAGGCATCAAATGGCAGCTTTGAATGTGTAGACGATGGATCGCTTACTAATAAAGGCGATTCAGTTCCTTTGACCGCCATCCCGTTTGGATATTACTCAACCCCTATCGACGAGCGCTATAGCTTTGGCTTGGGGCTGTACGCAACTTACGGACTCGTCAATAACTACGAAAGCTCCTTCCAAGGCAGATATCACGGTTCTTATAGCAAGGTCGAAGTGAAGACTTTTAATCCTGCACTTGCATTTCGAGTGAATGATCGACTGTCGGTAGGGGGGCGGAGTCACGGTTAATCGTATTGAGAGTCAATTGGAGTCATTCATCAATACCGGGCCGTTGAGCAACGGCAAAGACACGAAAATTAAAGTTAAGGGAGGCGATACGGCAATTGGTTATAATTTTGGTCTGCTAGTTGACTTGACTGATAGCACCACTTGGGGGGTGACGTATCGCTCAAAAATTGATTTCCATGTAAAGGGTAAAACTCGTATCAGCGAGTCTCCCGCTGCTTTCGGTTTGGATGGTCGCTACGATAATAAACTTGATACAACTATGCCTGAGTCGGTGGATACGTCAATCACTAATCGCTTTGATGATCGTTGGACTGGGTATGTCGGCACGACTTGGACTCGATGGAGTCGGATACAGAGAGTTGAAGCGTTGAATAGTGGGTTGCCTGTATTAGGACAGCAATTGGGCTTTGATAACACAGGGGATGATTTCAAGCTACATAATACGCTGGCAGGGGCTGTCGGGGTTTCATACCAACTATCATCACAATGGTTGCTTCGCACCGGGTACGCTTATGACCCGTCGCCCGCTAGGAATTCACATCGTAATGTTCGACTCCCAGTTGGCAATAGAAATGCAATAACTTTGGGCGCGGCTTTCTCACCAAGCAGTGAGCTGACCGTTGATCTTGCGTACGGTTATTTGCGTGAGTCATCAACAATCATTAATCAAGTCGATACAAATGGCGCGCAGCCTAGCTATAAAGCTGAATACAATAATAGCGCACACATTATGGCTGCACAGCTAACGTATAAGTTTTAGGATGGTTGCGCCTCTCAGGAATACCCAAGCAAAATTATCGCGCTGTAACACAATTTTCCAGGTGGTTCAGGTTGAATGCAAAATTCCCTTTGTAGGTGTTTCTGCTATAAAAGGCGGTCAAGTCGTTCAGAGCTAATGCCTGTCGACTTGAGCCTGCACATGGCTGTCTATGTTGATTAATGAATGTCAGTATTGCAGGAGTGGAAAACTCCTGCAATCTGGAATTGCATCAGCCGGATCAGTCTTGATCAAGGCGTACCGAGCAATTGCAGACCGCTGTCCCTTTTCTCAGTCTTGAGATGATAATCGTCAAGAACGCGAGATTTCGGGTCATTGATTAGGCGCCACCTCCATAAATATCCAATCTCGAAATGCTTTCAACCTCGGCAGGTTCGCACACTCAGGACGATATACAACGTAGTAGGCCAACGGAGAAACGACCTGGATGTCTGGAAACAAGCGAATTAGGCGGCCTGCAGCCAAATCATCTCTTGCCATAACGCTACGCGCGAGCGCGATACCTTGCCCATCTATCGCTGCTTGGAGCACAGCTGCACTGTTGTTGATCTTCATGCCCCGGCGCGTCTGTATATTTTTCGCCCCAGCCAAGCTCAACCAGGTTTCCCAAGTAGTGAACCCAGCGCTACCGTCCATCGATAGATCGTGGATCAGCGTTTGATTGGCCAATTCGGCCAGAGTGCTCAAACAATCCGAAGTGTTTTTCAGCTTAGGGGAGCACACAGGGAAAATGTCCTCGTCCATCAGTTTTTCTGCGATAAGACCAGGCCACTTACCGGCACCATATCGGACGCCGATATCTATTCGTTGAGCCTGGAAATCCAACGCTTTGAGTTGCGTGTCGAGTCGAACGTCGGTATCTGGCCAAGCCGTATGGAAACGCTCTATTCGCGGTAACAACCATTTGGCAGCGAAGGCGGGACTAACCGTGACAGTTAACACCCCGTTAGGTGAATGTTCCCTCATCCGCTCTACCCCTAACGTAAGCCGCTCGAATCCGGCCTGAATGTCGGGAAGCGCGCGCTCAGCGGACTCCGTAGCGACCAAACGTGATTTGCCGGTGGTGCCACGATGAAACAGAGACGTACCTAACCATTGCTCAAGCGTGCGTACCAGTTGCCCTACGGCTGCGGGGGTGACATTCAACTCATCCGCAGCAGCAGAAAAGCTTTGGTGCCGAGCGCTGGCTTCGAAAGCTCTCAGCGCGTTGAGGTGCACAGGCGCGACCATAGCGGTAAACCTTTTCTTTATCGTACTGACACTTTATCTCGTTTGTTCAGCTCCCGGTAGAAGCGAATACTTCACTCGTACCTCAGCAGTACATCGGTGGCTAGACACTTAAACGTCAGCCTCTGGGCTGGCAACAGGCTCTCGGCTTCCTGCATGCCATTACTCACCTTTTTTGGAGCACTCAAATGAGCAGTCAATTCGCCGGAAAGAAATTGTTAGTCGTGGGCGGCACCAGTGGTATGGGGTTTGAAACTGCCCGACTCTTCTTACAGCAAGGCGGCAACGTCGTTATTGTGGGCAGCCGCGCAGAAAAAACCGAACAAGCTCGCCAAGAGCTCGGCGTAATAGGGACTGTAAGCGCACTCACAGCAGACCTGACCAACCCAGAAAGCCTTGCGACGCTGCTGAAGGAAATTGATCAGCGCCACGCGGACGTCGACCTGCTGGTGAATGCGGCGGGCGTATTCTTCCCGAAGCCTTTTCTGGAGCACTTGGACGCTGACTACGATCAGTACATGCAACTTAACAAAGCCTCTTTCTTCATAACGCAAAAAGTCGCTGCGAACCTCGTCTCCAAGGGAAATCCCGGCGCCATCGTCAACATCGGCTCCATGTGGGGCAAACAGGCAATCGCCGCCACTCCTTCCTCTGCCTATTCGATGGCAAAAGCTGGCCTGCACTCGCTGACTCAGCACTTGGCGATGGAGCTTGCATCCAAGCATATCCGCGTCAATGCCGTATCACCTGCGGTGGTGCAGACCCCGATTTACGAAGGTTTCATTCCTAAAGCTGAAGTTCATGCCGCGCTGCAGGGCTTCAATAGCTTCCACCCTATCGGACGAGTAGGTACTCCTGAAGATGTCGCCGAAGTTGTTGTCTTCCTTCTCTCCGAAAAGGCCAGTTGGGTCACCGGTGCTATCTGGGACGTAGACGGCGGTGTTATGGCCGGTCGTAACTGATATGAGTTCGGGCATGCCTGCTTAGCCGGCATGCTCGATTTTTAATTCTTTGACTCCTTGGAGATACCGCACCAGTGCTCATCAATGCTGACTTCAACCAGCGCGCTACCGTCGCTGCCCAGGACTACGATTGGGTGGCATCGCCACAACTAGGTGTTGAGCGCGTCAGGCTTGATCGGGTCGGCGGCGAACAAGCTCGGGCGACGAGTATCGTTCGCTATTCAGCAGGTGCCAGCTTCGCTTTTCATCAACACCTGCGCATTCCACGCCATCCGGCCACCCAGTCCACCAACATCCGGCCACCCTTTCCACGCTCATCCGGCCAGGCAGTCGGAGCGCAGCGACGCAGGTTTGCATTGTTAGTCTGAAGTCTCTGTCGCCGTCAATTTCGTTGCGCGCCTGCGCATCGATTCGCCCTTCAGTTCGATCCGATAAGCGTTGTGCACCAACCGGTCGAGGATCGCATCGCCCAAGGTCGGATCGCCGATCAGCGCATGCCATTTGTCCACCGGCATCTGGCTGGTCACCAGTGTCGAGCGGTTGCCGTAACGATCATCCAGCAGCTCAAGCATGTCGCGCCGTTGCGCAGCGGTAAATGGCGCCAAGCCCCAGTCATCCAGGATCAGCAAGTCGGTCTTGGCATAACCCGCCATCAGTTTCGCGAAGCGCCCATCGCCGTGGGCTAGGCCCAGCTCTTCCATCAAGCGCGGCAGGCGCAGATAGCGCACGCTGTAACCGTCGCGGCAAGCTTTGTGAGCCAGCGCGCAGGCGAGCCAGGTTTTGCCTACACCAGTCGGGCCGCCGATGATTAGGTTCAGGCCATCGCGCAGCCACTGGCCGCTGCCCAGTTGCAGGATCAAGGCCTTGTCCAGCCCGCGCGGACTGCGGTAGTCGATGTCTTCCAGGCAGGCGTTGTGGCGCAGTCGTGCGGCTTTGAGGCGAGTGGTCAGGCGTATGTTTTCGCGCTCGGTCAGTTCGCGGTCAACCATCAGGCCGAGGCGTTCGTCGAAGCTGAGATCGTTGATGTCAGGCGTTGCGTGTTGTTCGCCAAGCGCCTTGATCATGCCGTTCAGGCGCAGGGTTTGCAGCTTGTCGAGTGTCGGGTTGGGCAGCATTTTGGTGCTCCTTTTTCAGGTCAGTGGTAGTAGCCAGGGCCGCGCAGGTTGATGTGTTCTTCGGGCAGTAACGGCAGGTTTTGCTGGGCCAGCGGTAGCCGCTCTAGTCCTTGGCGCAGGATCGATTCGAGGCTTTTGTAGCTACATGCACCCAGTGCCAGCGCACGCTGGCACGCGGCTTCCAGCCGCGCTTCGCCGTGCTGTTTGCTCAGGCGCAGGATCCCCAGGCAGGCGCGGAAGCCATGCTGCGGATGGATCCGGCGTTCGAGGATATGAGCGATGACACCAGCGGTGTTCGGCCCGGTCTGCTCAGCCCAGTGGATCAGTCGCTGCGGCGTCCATTCGGCATGTTCGCGGTGACTTTTGGGCATGTGCTCGGTTTGGG
>NZ_CAXAQM010000007.1:0-218744 GCF_963970525.1 Pseudomonas sp. EA_65y_Pfl1_P113 | reverse complement strand
TCCCACTCGGGTGCTGACACACCAGTGCTGGCTACGGCCTTTGCCCCGCACGCGTTCTATAACCTTACGATGAACCAGTTTGATGCGCGACAGCGCTACGTCGAAGATGTAGTGGGGCCTCCCACATTTATTTTCAGCGGTCTCAGGACCGAGTCCGACACATAAACACAACTCGTCCTCCCTCCCGTCCTACAGTTGAAATCCCCCTCGCCACCCCCATATCAGTTTCCATCAGGGCATTTTCGCCCCGCTGCGTGGAGACTCTCCCCTTGACCACCATCGTTTCAGTACGTCGCCACGGCAAAGTCGTCATGGGCGGCGACGGCCAGGTTTCCCTTGGCAATACCGTGATGAAAGGTAACGCCAAGAAAGTGCGTCGCCTTTACCACGGCCAGGTTCTCGCGGGCTTTGCCGGCGCTACCGCCGACGCCTTCACCCTCTTCGAGCGCTTCGAAGGCCAGCTGGAAAAACACCAGGGCCACCTCGTGCGCGCCGCCGTCGAGCTCGCCAAAGAATGGCGCACCGACCGTACGCTCAGCCGCCTGGAAGCCATGTTGGCCGTCGCAAACAAAGATGCCTCCCTGATCATCACCGGTAACGGCGATGTGGTTGAGCCCGAACATGGCCTGATCGCTATGGGTTCCGGCGGTGGTTACGCCCAAGCGGCAGCCAGCGCACTGTTGAAAAAAACCGAACTGTCGGCCCGCGAAATCGTCGAGACGGCCTTGGGCATTGCCGGCGATATCTGCGTGTTCACCAACCACAATCAGACCATTGAGGAGCAGGACCTCGCCGAATAAGCCGTAGGCTTATTCTCGCTTGAGGCCGCCAAACACTATGTCCATGACTCCCCGCGAAATCGTCCATGAACTCAACCGCCATATCATCGGCCAGGACGATGCCAAGCGCGCCGTTGCCATCGCGCTGCGTAACCGCTGGCGCCGCATGCAACTGCCCGAAGAGCTGCGTGTTGAAGTAACGCCGAAAAACATCCTGATGATCGGCCCTACCGGCGTCGGTAAAACCGAAATCGCCCGTCGCTTGGCCAAACTGGCCAATGCACCGTTCATCAAGGTCGAAGCCACCAAGTTCACCGAAGTGGGCTACGTGGGCCGCGACGTCGAGTCGATCATTCGTGACTTGGCCGATGCCGCGCTGAAACTGCTGCGCGAGCAGGAAATGACCAAGGTCAGCCATCGCGCCGAAGACGCCGCGGAAGAACGTATCCTTGATGCCCTGCTGCCACCGGCACGCGCGGGTTTCAACGAAGACGCCGCACCGGCCTCGGATTCCAACACCCGCCAGCTGTTCCGCAAGCGCCTGCGTGAAGGCCAGTTGGACGATAAGGAAATCGAGATCGAAGTCGCCGAAGTCTCCGGTGTCGACATCTCCGCCCCGCCGGGTATGGAAGAAATGACCAGCCAGTTGCAGAACCTGTTCGCCAACATGGGCAAGGGCAAGAAGAAAAGCCGCAAGCTCAAGGTGAAGGAAGCGCTGAAACTGGTACGAGACGAAGAAGCCGGGCGCCTGGTGAATGAGGAAGAGCTCAAGGCCAAGGCCCTGGAAGCGGTCGAGCAACACGGCATTGTGTTTATCGATGAGATCGACAAAGTCGCCAAGCGCGGTAACTCCGGTGGCGTCGACGTGTCCCGCGAAGGCGTGCAGCGCGACCTGCTGCCGCTGATCGAAGGCTGCACCGTGAACACCAAGCTGGGCATGGTCAAGACCGACCACATCCTGTTTATCGCCTCCGGTGCCTTCCACCTGAGCAAACCAAGCGATCTGGTGCCGGAGCTGCAAGGCCGCCTGCCGATTCGCGTCGAGCTCAAGGCACTGACCCCGGGCGACTTCGAGCGCATCCTCAGCGAGCCGCATGCTTCGCTGACCGAGCAATACCGTGAGTTGCTGAAAACCGAAGGCTTGGGTATCGAGTTCCAAGCGGACGGCATCAAGCGTCTGGCGGAGATCGCCTGGCAGGTCAACGAGAAGACCGAGAACATTGGTGCGCGTCGACTGCATACCCTGCTTGAGCGTTTGCTGGAGGAAGTGTCCTTCAGCGCCGGCGACCTGGCCGGTGCGCAGAATGGCGAAGTGATCAAAATTGATGCGGATTACGTCAATAGCCACTTGGGCGAATTGGCGCAGAACGAAGATCTGTCGCGCTACATTCTGTGAGCTCAAGCTGTAAGCTACAAGCTTCAAGTTGAGCCCATTCAACTTGCCGCTTGTAGCTTAAGGCTGGCCGCTGGAGGCTCCCATGTCCAAATTCCCTACAGCTGTAAACCTGCACAAAACCTCCAACACCCTCGGCCTTACCTACGGGCCCGACGAGGTGTACCAACTCCCCGCCGAACTGCTGCGCACCCACTCGCCTTCCGCAGAAGTCCAGGGTCACGGCAAACCCATCCTGCAATTCGGCAAACTCAACGTGCGTTTGGTCAAAATAGAACCGGCCGGTCAGTACGCACTGAAATTGACCTTCGACGACGGTCATGACAGCGGACTGTTCACCTGGGACTACCTCTACCAATTGGCCGTGCGCCAGGACGCGCTGTGGGCCGACTACCTTGCCGAACTCAAAGCGGCCGGCAAAACCCGCGATCCAAGTCAGTCGGTCGTGCGGCTGATGCTCTAGCCCAGGCGTCTTGCTCTTTAGAGGGCATTTTCTAATTTCATCTGCTTGAATGCCCTGTCGCGTGACCAACGCTTGGTCCGCTTGCGAAAAAAATTAAACTCGGGTAACCAATGGAGCTGGCAAGTTCCCTGCATTTGACGATGCGGTATCAACGGTCACCCGAGTCGCAGTACCTGGCTTGTGTTGTGTATCGAAACTGGGTGCACAGCGGCAGTAACGGGTACTCGTCTTTCGGACAATGGAGCGTCGTAGATGAGTAACAAGAATAACGATGACTTGAAACGCCAGGCCTCGGAAAACACCCTGGGGCTGAACCCGATCATCGCGTTACGTAAAAAGGATTTACTCGCCTCGGCGAAGATGGTGCTGACCCAAGCCATCAAGCAACCGTTGCACAGCGTCAAACACGTCGCGCATTTTGGCGTGGAATTGAAGAATGTGATGTTCGGCAAATCGCAGCTGGTACCCGAAAGCGACGACCGTCGTTTCCATGACCCTGCCTGGAGCCAGAACCCGCTCTACAAACGTTATTTGCAGACCTACCTGGCGTGGCGCAAGGAACTGCACGACTGGATCGGCGACAGCAACCTGTCGGAACAGGACGTCAGCCGCGGCCACTTCGTGATCAACCTGATGACCGAAGCCATGGCCCCGACCAACAGCGCGGCCAACCCGGCGGCGGTCAAACGCTTTTTTGAAACCGGCGGCAAAAGCCTGCTTGATGGCCTTTCCCACCTCGCCAAGGACATGGTGCACAACGGCGGCATGCCGAGCCAGGTCAACATGGGCGCCTTTGAAGTGGGCAAGAGCCTGGGCACCACCGAAGGTGCCGTAGTGTTTCGCAACGACGTGCTGGAGTTGATCCAGTACAAGCCGATCACCGAACAGGTGCACGAGCGCCCGCTGTTGGTGGTGCCGCCGCAGATCAACAAATTCTATGTGTTCGACTTGAGCCCGGATAAGAGCTTGGCGCGTTTTTGCCTGCGCAATGGCCAGCAGACGTTTATCGTCAGCTGGCGCAACCCGACCAAGGCCCAGCGCGAATGGGGCCTGTCGACCTATATCGAAGCGCTCAAGGAAGCGGTCGACGTGGTCACCGCGATCACGGGCAGCAAAGACATCAACATGCTCGGCGCCTGCTCCGGTGGCATTACCTGCACCGCGCTGCTGGGCCACTACGCGGCGCTGGGCGAGAAGAAAGTCAACGCACTGACCCTGCTGGTGAGCGTGCTGGACACCACGTTGGACACCCAGGTGGCGCTGTTTGTCGACGAACAGACCCTGGAAGCGGCCAAGCGCCATTCCTATCAAGCCGGCGTGCTGGAAGGCCGCGACATGGCCAAAGTGTTCGCCTGGATGCGCCCCAACGACCTGATCTGGAACTACTGGGTCAACAACTACCTGCTCGGCAACGAGCCGCCGGTGTTCGACATCCTGTTCTGGAACAACGACACCACGCGCTTGCCGGCCGCCTTCCACGGCGACCTCATCGAACTGTTCAAAAATAATCCACTGGTCCGCGCCAACGCCCTGGAAGTGTGCGGTACGCCGATTGACCTCAAGCAGGTCACCGCCGATATCTATTCACTGGCCGGCACCAACGACCACATCACGCCGTGGCAGTCTTGCTACAAGTCGGCGCAGCTGTTTGGTGGGAAGGTTGAATTCGTGTTGTCCAGCAGCGGTCACATCCAGAGCATTCTTAATCCACCGGGCAATCCCAAGGCGCGTTACCAGACCAGTGACAGCCTCACGGCGAAACCGCTGGAATGGCAGGAGAATGCAACCAAGCACACCGATTCCTGGTGGCTGCATTGGCAGGTATGGCAGGCGGAGCGGGCGGGGAAGTTGAAGAAAGCACCGACGGCATTAGGTAATAAAAAGTACGCCGCAGCCGAAGCGGCGCCGGGAACATATGTGCATGAACGATAGCTGCAAGCTACAAGCCTCAAGCTGATTGAGTTCAGCTTGTAGCTTGAAGCTCGCAACTGCCCCCCCTAACCCGAAGGGTTCCCCCATGCCTCAACCGTTCATCTTCCGTACCATCGACCTGGATGGCCAGACCATCCGCACGGCGGTGCGCCCGGGCAAGCCTCACTTGACGCCTTTGCTGATCTTCAATGGCATCGGCGCCAACCTTGAGCTGGTGTTTCCGTTCGTCCAGGCGTTGGACCCGGACCTGGAAGTGATCGCCTTCGATGTGCCCGGCGTGGGCGGTTCGTCGACGCCCAACCGGCCCTACCGTTTTCCCGGCCTGGCCAAACTTACCGCGCGCATGCTCGATTACCTGGACTACGGCCAGGTCAACGCAGTGGGTGTGTCGTGGGGTGGCGCGCTAGCGCAGCAATTCGCCTACGACTACCCGGAGCGTTGCAAAAAGCTGATCCTCGCGGCCACGGCAGCGGGTGCGGTGATGGTGCCGGGCAAGCCCAAAGTGCTGTGGCTGATGGCCAGCCCACGCCGTTACATCCAACCGTCCCACGTGGTGCGCATTGCGCCGATGATTTACGGCGGCTCGTTCCGCCGCGATTCGAAACTGGCCGCCGAACACGCGAGCAAAGTGCGCTCGGCCGGCAAGCTGGGTTACTACTGGCAGCTGTTTGCCGGGCTGGGTTGGACCAGCATCCATTGGCTGCACAAAATCCGCCAACCCACCCTGGTGCTGGCCGGGGACGACGACCCGCTGATCCCGCTGATCAACATGCGCATGCTCGCCTGGCGCATTCCCAATGCGCAGTTGCACATCATTGATGATGGCCACCTATTCCTGATCACCCGGGCCGAAGCCGTGGCGCCGATCATCATGAAATTTCTCGAAGAGGAGCGCATGCGCGCGGTGATTCATCCGCGACCGGCGGTGTAAGGACCACACCGCCGCGCAACTTGCCAGGAACCGACTATGGTTCTGAATTGGCGTGCCTGTTGATGGCTTGACGAAGGAGTGTTGGCTCATGCGAGAAAGACCCGTGACGAACCCGGCGCCCCCCCCTGCCGCGTTCATCAATGCGCAAAATGCGATCACCGGCCTGCGTGGCCGGGATTTACTGTCAACCCTGCGCAGCGTCGCCGCCCACGGCTTGCGCAACCCGGTGCATACCGCGCGCCACGCCGTGGCGCTGGGCGGGCAATTGGGCCGTGTATTGCTGGGCGAAACCGTGCATGCGCCCAACCCCAATGACAGCCGCTTCACCGACCCCACCTGGAAACTCAACCCCCTGTACCGGCGCAGCCTGCAAGCCTATTTGAGCTGGCAGAAGCAATCACGCCAGTGGATTGACGACAGCACCCTGAGCGACGATGACCGGGCACGGGCGCATTTTGCGTTCTCCCTGTTCAACGATGCCGTCTCGCCCTCCAACAGCCTGCTCAACCCGCTGGCCATCAAGGAACTGCTCAACTCCGGTGGCAACAGTGTGGTGCGCGGCGTGAGTAACCTGCTCGAGGACCTGCTGCACAACAATGGCCTGCCACGCCAGGTGAGCAAGCACGCGTTCGAAGTGGGTAAGACGGTCGCCACTACACACGGCTCAGTGGTGTTTCGCAATGAGCTGCTGGAGCTGATCCAGTACAAGCCCATGAGCGAAAAACAATATGCCAAGCCCCTGCTGGTGGTACCGCCGCAAATCAACAAGTACTACATTTTCGACCTGAGCCCGGCCAACAGCTTTGTGCAATACGCCCTGAAAAACGGCCTGCAGACCTTCATGATCAGTTGGCGAAACCCGGACGTGCGGCACCGCGAATGGGGCCTTTCGACCTACGTCGCCGCCGCAGAAGAAGCGCTCAACGTGTGCCGGGCGATCACCGGCGCCCGCGAGGTCAACCTGATGGGCGCCTGCGCCGGCGGTCTGACCATCGCCGCACTGCAAGGCCACCTGCAAGCCAAGCGTCAGTTGCGGCGCGTCTCCAGCGCCAGCTACCTGGTCAGTCTGCTGGACAGCCAGATCGACAGCCCCGCCACACTGTTCGCCGACGAGCAAACCCTGGAAGCCGCCAAGCGCCGCTCTTACCAGCAAGGCGTGCTGGATGGCCGCGACATGGCCAAAGTCTTTGCCTGGATGCGCCCCAATGACCTGATCTGGAACTATTGGATCAACAACTACCTGCTGGGCAAGGAACCGCCGGCCTTCGACATCCTGTACTGGAACAACGACAACACGCGCCTGCCCGCCGCGCTGCACGGCGACCTGCTGGACTTCTTCAAGCACAACCCACTCAGCCATTCCGGCGGCCTGGAGGTGTGCGGCACGCCTATCGATCTGCAAAAGGTCACGGTGGACAGTTTCAGTGTGGCCGGGATCAACGACCACATCACGCCGTGGGACGCGGTGTACCGTTCGACCCAACTGCTGGGCGGTAAGCGACGCTTCGTGCTCTCCAACAGCGGGCATATCCAGAGCATCCTCAACCCGCCCGGCAACCCAAAGGCCAATTACGTCGAAAACTCTAAGATGAGCAGCGACCCGCGCGCCTGGTACTACGACGCCCACCACGTCGAGGGTAGCTGGTGGCCGCAATGGCTGGAGTGGATCCAGCAACGCTCAGGCGTGCAACGCGAAACCCTCACCGCCCTGGGCAACCAGAATTACCCACCGATGGAAGCAGCGCCTGGCACCTATGTTCGGGTGCGTTGAGCTCAACGATCACATTAAGAAGACTGGATGAAGACGCGCGACCGTATCCTTGAATGTGCCCTGCAGTTGTTCAACCAGAAGGGCGAGCCAAACGTGTCGACCATGGAGGTGGCCAATGAAATGGGGATCAGCCCCGGCAACCTTTACTACCACTTCCATGGCAAGGAGCCGCTGGTCCTCGGCCTGTTCGAGCGCTTTCAGAATGAGCTGGCGCCGCTGCTCAACCCACCCGCCGACGCACAGCTGGAAGCCGAGGATTACTGGCTGTTCCTGCACCTGATCGTCGAGCGTATGGCCCATTACCGGTTCCTGTTCCAGGACCTGTCGAACCTGGCCGGGCGCCTGCCGAAGCTGGCCAAAGGTATTCGCAACCTGCTCACGGCGCTCAAGCGCACCCTGGCTTCGTTGCTGGCGAGGCTGAAGGCGGCGGGGCAGTTGGTGAGTGGCACTCAAGCCTTGGGGCAACTGGTGGAGCAGATCACCATGACCTTGTTGTTTTCCCTGGATTACCAGCGGATTCTCGACCGTGAAGGCGAGGTGCGGGTGGTGGTGTACCAAATCATGATGTTGGTGGCGCCGCATCTGTTATTGCCGGCGCGACTCGCAACCGAGACGTTCGCGCTGAAATACCTGGATGACCCCATCTGAAAATGTGAGAGCTGGCTTGCCTGCGAGAGCACTTGACCCGTCAGCTCACGTGGGGCCTGACACCCCGCAATCGCAGGCAAGCCAGCTCCCACCCATAAAAATGCCCGACCTTTGCAGGCCGGGCATTTTTTGTGTCCTGGGGAAAATCAGGACTGACTGGATGGCGTCGGGGTTGCCGGCGTTGCAGTCGGGGTCACAGCAGCAGGCGTCGGTGCGGACACCGAGTTGGCTGTGGAAGCGGTTGGTGCCGGAGTAGCAGGCTTGGGTGCGGCTGGTTTTTTCGCTACTGCTGGCTTCTTCGCGGCAGCAGGTTTCGCGACCGGCTTCGCGGCGGCGGGCTTGGATGCTGGTTTGGCAGCAGGCTTTGCAGCTGCGGTTTTAGCCGCAGGCTTGGCGGCTGGTTTTGCTGCTGCCTTGGCGGCGGGCTTAGCAGCAGCTTTAGCGGCTACCGGTTTAGCAGCAGGCTTTGCGGCGGGCTTGGCAGCTGCCGTTTTTGCCGCAGGCTTGGCGGCTGGTTTAGCAACAGCTTTGGCTGGTGCCTTGGTCGCAGCTTTGGCAGCCGGTTTGGCGGCAGCTTTCACGGCAGGTTTGGCAGCAGCGGTTTTAGCAGCCGGCTTGGCAGCGGGTTTAGCGGCGGCAGTTTTCGCCGGAGCTACTTTGGCACCCGTCAGCTTTTCAATTTGCTTGGTCAGGGTATCGACCTTACTGTGCAGCGTCTTCAGTTCTGCTTTGCTAGGCACGCCCAGTCGCGAAATGGCACTGTTAAGGCGCTTGTCGAAAGTTTCTTCCAACTTGCCCCAAGTGTCAGAAATGCTCGATTTGGCGGAACCGGCAGTTGCCTTGGCCGCATCAACTTTTTTACCAACCGTGGTTTTGGTCAACTTCTCGGCCTTCTCGCCGTCCTTGACCAAAGTCTCGAAGTACTTGCCACCGTCACTGCTAACCTTCGAGTACACGCCTAAACCAGCAAGCCAGATCTTACGGGAATATTTTTCAACTTCCCCGACCCACGAGCTGCCTTCTTTCTGAGTAGTCTTTTTAACAGCCATCCCGATGTCTCCTTAGTGTTTACGCGCGACACGTTCTAGCAATGTCGTCAGCTCTTCGAGCTTAGCAGAGAGTGTCTCAACGTCATGTTTAGATGCAATGCCGATTCGATTCAAGGCACTTGCAACACGAGTATCAAAAGCTTTTTCAACTTTATCCAGCTGAACTTCTACCAGGCCTTTGACGGAGGAGACATTACTCTTGACTTGATCAATCTGACTGTTGGCGGCCTCAAGTTGTTCAACTGCAACTTTTTTGCCTTTACTTTCAACATGTTGACCAGTTTTAACCAGCTCTTTGAAATACTCGCCGCCCTCACTTCCAACCTTGGCATAGGCACCAAGTCCTGCCAGCCAGATCTTGCGGGCGTAGGATTTAACGTCGCTCAGCGTAGTGGTCTCGACGTCGATTTTTTTCTTCAGGATAACTTTGGCCATGGTGCACCTCACGCAGAATAGGGTGGAGGAACGGCCCGCAGGAGTTGAGGGCTTGGGCACAAAGTAGGGTGAAAAATTAGAATCGGCACCCTAAGAACGAGCGGATCACGCCAGCGCCTTATCCAGCGCCTTTTCAATTTCAGACTTGATGGAGCCGCTCATGGCCGACATCAACAGGCCCAGCTCCACATCAATGCGTAAAGAATCGTCGGCCACTACTACCGTGCCTTTCACCCCTGAACGCTTGAGGTTCAAGGTGTCCCCGGACCACGACGGCTCGAGGCCGTATTGCTCCTTGAGTTTTTGCGCCAACTTTTCGGCCTTTGCCCGTGCGCCTTCTTTACCCAGGGAATGTGCACGCTCAACGGTTATACGGGCCATTGCAATGACTCCTCTTTATAGCGACGTTGTAAACCTTCCATGCGGCAAAAGGTCTCTGTGATGACCTATCTTACCTGCAGCCTTGCCAAGACAAAGCAGGCCTTGGGGATTATCATGTGCCGCATTCTCTTTTGGTGACAGCGATATGACTGATCAGCGCAAAGGCAGCGATGCCGAACCCACCACTCACTTCGGCTTCAAGAACGTCCCGGAAAGCCAAAAAGCGGAAAAAGTCGCTGAGGTGTTCCACTCTGTAGCCGCCAAGTACGACCTGATGAACGACGTGCTGTCGGGCGGTATGCACCGCCTGTGGAAGCGCTTCACCATCGAGCTGTCGGGTGTACGCACCGGCAACCGTGTGTTGGATATCGCCGGCGGCACGGGCGACCTGGCAGCGAAGTTCTCCAAGCTCGTTGGCCCGACCGGCCAGGTGGTGTTGGCGGACATCAACGGTTCGATGCTCAAGGTCGGTCGCGACCGCCTGCTCGACAAAGGCGTGGCCGGCAATATCGAATTCGTCCAGGCCGACGCTGAAAAGCTGCCGTTCCCCGACAACCATTTCGACTGCGTGACCATCGCTTTCGGCCTGCGCAACGTGACCCACAAGGAAGACGCGATCCGCTCGATGCTGCGCGTGCTCAAGCCGGGCGGCCGCCTGTTGGTGCTGGAATTCTCCAAGCCGACCAACGCGCTGATGTCCAAGGTCTACGACACCTACTCGTTCGCCTTCATGCCGTTGATGGGCAAGCTGATCACCAATGACGCCGAGAGCTACCGCTACCTGGCCGAATCGATCCGCATGCACCCTGACCAGGAAACCCTCAAGTCGATGATGGTAGAGGCCGGTTTCGACCGCGTGACTTACCACAACATGACCTCGGGCGTCGTCGCGCTGCACCGCGGCATCAAGCCCTGATGGTGTTCGCCGGACTTCTCGCCAGCGTCGAACACGGCCTCAATCGTGTACTGCGCCTGGACAGCACCGCCCTGGCGCGGCTTGCGCACCTCAACGGCAAAGTCATTGCCGTCGATTGCCGCAGCCCCGCCTTGCAGCTGTTTATCCTGCCCAGCGATGAAGGCCTGATGCTTGCGAGCCAATGGGCCGCCGAGGCCGATTGCACCTTGCGTGCGCCGGCATCGAGCCTGTTGCACCTGGCCCTGAGTCGCAACAAGACCGCCATCCTGCACAGTGCCGAAGTGGAGCTGGAAGGCGACAGCGCGGCGCTGATGGACCTGGCCGCCGTGTTGCAAGACCTGGAACTGGACTGGGAATACGAGCTGTCCCGCTGGATCGGCCCCGTGGCTACCCAGTTGATCAGCGGACACCTGCGCAGCAGGTCGCGTTGGTACCAGCAAGGGTTCGCCAGCCTCAACCAGAACCTTGCCGAATACCTGAGCGAAGAATCGCGCACCCTGGTCGGAGAACGGGAAGCGCAAGCGCGCTTTCGTGAACTCGACAAGGCCAAAATCGACCTGGAACGCCTTGAGGCACGCTTCGAGCGCCTGAGCCGTTCCCTTGATCCAAGCGATAACGCATGAAGCTGCTTGCCGTCCGCCGTTTGTTTCGTATCCAGCGCGTCGTAATCCGCTACCGCCTTGATGACCTGCTGTTCGCCCTGCCCCTGCCGTGGTTCCTGCTTGCCGTGCGCTATGTGCTGCCATGGCGTTGGTTCCCGCGTAAACAGCTGGAGCTGAGCAGGGGCGCACGCCTGCGCCTGGCCTTGCAGGACCTGGGGCCGATCTTTATCAAGTTCGGGCAGATCCTCTCGACCCGTCGCGATTTGTTACCGGAAGACATCGCCGACGAGCTGATGCTGCTGCAGGACCGCGTGCCACCCTTCGATTCCCAGCAATCGATGAAGCTGATCGAAGAGCAGCTTGGCAAGAAGATCAGCGAAGTCTTCAGCCGCTTCGACGTCGAGCCACTGGCCTCGGCCTCGGTCGCGCAAGTGCACGCAGCGCGGCTCAAGACCGGCGAAGAAGTGGTGGTGAAGGTGATCCGTCCAGGCCTCAAGCCAATCATCGGACAGGACCTGGCGTGGTTGTTCATCCTCGCCCGCGCCGCCGAGCGCTTCAGCGCCGATGCGCGCCTGTTGCACCCAGTGGACGTGGTCGCCGACTACGAAAAAACCATCTACGACGAACTCGACCTGCTGCGCGAAGCGGCCAACGCCAGCCAGCTCAAGCGCAACTTCGAAGGCTCGCCGTTGCTGTACGTGCCGCAAGTGTATTGGGACTGGTGCCGACCCAAAGTGCTGGTGATGGAGCGCATCTACGGCGTGCAGGTCACCGACCTGGCGACCCTGGCCGACCAGCGTACCGACATGAAGATGCTCGCCGAGCGTGGTGTGGAGATTTTCTTCACCCAGGTGTTCCGTGACAGTTTCTTCCACGCCGACATGCACCCGGGCAACATCTTCGTCAGCACCGTCAACCCGTGGAGCCCGCAATACATTGCGATCGACTGCGGTATCGTCGGCAGCCTGACCCCCGAGGACCAGGACTACCTGGCGCGTAACCTGTTTGCCTTCTTCAAGCGTGACTATCGCCGCGTGGCGCAGTTGCACATCGACTCGGGCTGGGTACCGGCAGAAACCAAACTCAACGAATTCGAAGCGGCGATCCGCACCGTGTGCGAGCCGATCTTTGAAAAACCGTTAAAAGATATTTCATTCGGCCAGGTGCTGATGCGCCTGTTCCAGACCGCTCGGCGCTTCAATATGGAAGTGCAGCCGCAACTGGTGCTGTTGCAAAAGACCCTGCTGAACATCGAAGGCCTGGGCCGTCAGCTGTACCCGGACCTCGACCTGTGGAACACCGCCCAACCGTTCCTGGAGCGCTGGATGCGCGAGCGGATGAGCCCGAAGACCATGCTGGGCAACCTGCACAGCCAGATGGAACAACTGCCGCATCTGGCCAACATGACCCGCGACTTGTTGGAGCGCATGTCCCAGCCCCACGCCAAGGACCCGGCGCCGCCGTGGCAGAAACGCAAGGACGACTGGTTCCTGCGCCTGCTGGGTGCAGCCCATCTGGTCGGCGGCGTAATGCTGGCGATTGGGGCCCCGCTGAACCCACTGGGGCACTGGCCGGCTGGCATCATGGTCGCCGTGGGTGTTTATCTGATCGTGCGTCGATAGCCAATCCGGTTATACACTGTCGCAAATTGCCGGAGCCGAACATGAAAGACTGGCTGGACGAGATCAAGTGGGACAGTGACGGCCTGGTGCCGGCCATTGCCCAGGACTACAAGACCGGGCGCGTGCTGATGATGGCCTGGATGAACCGCGAGGCCCTGAGCCTCACTGCCGCTGAGCAGCGCGCCATCTACTGGTCACGCTCGCGTGGCAAACTGTGGCGCAAGGGCGAAGAGTCCGGGCATGTGCAAACCTTGCACGAGCTACGCCTGGACTGCGACGCCGACGTGGTGATCCTCAAGGTCGAGCAGATCGGCGGCATCGCTTGCCATACCGGCCGTCACAGCTGCTTCTATCGCGTGTTCGAGCATGGCGAATGGAAGATCGTCGAGCCGGTACTCAAAGACCCGCACGCCATCTACCCGGCAGGACACTAGACATGAGCGATACCCTGAACCGTGTGGCCCAGGTGCTGGAGGACCGCAAAGGTGCGGATGCCGACAGCTCCTATGTCGCCAGCCTGTATCACAAGGGCCTGAACAAGATTCTGGAAAAACTCGGCGAAGAATCCGTCGAGACCATCATCGCGGCCAAAGACGCGCAAATCAGCGGCGACTGCAGCGATGTGATCTACGAAACCGCCGACCTTTGGTTCCACAGCCTGGTCATGCTCGCCCAACTGGGGCAGCATCCGCAGGCTGTACTGGATGAACTGGACCGTCGCTTTGGCTTGTCCGGGCATGCCGAAAAGGCTTCGCGTCCGTCCACTTGAATAACGTTGACTGAGGATTTGCAGCATGGGCATTTTTGACTGGAAACACTGGATCGTCATTCTGGTGGTCGTGGTACTGGTGTTCGGCACCAAGAAACTCAAAAACCTCGGTACCGACGTGGGCGAGTCGATCAAGGGCTTTCGCAAAGCCATGAACGATGATGAAAAACCGGCCGACCCGGTCGCCAACCCGGTACCGCCGGCCCAGCCTGTGCACCCGCAGGCCGCCCAGCCGATCACCGAACGTCGTACCTTCGACGTGCAGGCTGAGAAAGTCGAAGAGCCGACCCGCAAAGACTCGTGAGCACTGACTAATGTTTGGTATCAGCTTCTCTGAACTGCTGCTCGTCGGCCTCGTGGCCTTGCTGGTATTGGGGCCGGAACGCCTGCCCGGTGCAGCGCGCACGGCCGGCCTGTGGATCGGGCGCCTGAAACGCAGTTTCAACGCCATCAAACAGGAAGTTGAACGGGAAATCGGCGCCGACGAGATTCGTCGGCAACTGCACAACGAGCACATTCTGTCGTTGGAACAGGAAACGCGAAAGATTCTGTCGCCCGTGCAGGAGCCCGCCAAACCGGCGCAGCCTGTGGCCGAACACAGCATCGCGCCCGTCGCTGAAACCGCCCCCGTGGCACCGACCGCGCCAACCGAGCCTGCGCCGACGCCCGTTGCGTCGCCCGCGCCCCATGACCCTACATTGCCGCCGCGAGCCCCATGAGCGCTGATAAACCGGAAAACGACCAGCATATGCCGCTGGTCTCGCACCTCACTGAGCTGCGTACCCGCCTGCTGCGTTGCGTAGCGGCCATCTTCATCATTTTTGCCGGGTTGTTCGCCTTTACCCAGCAGATCTACACCTTTGTTTCGACGCCACTGCGCCAGTACCTGCCGGCCGGCGCGACGATGATCGCCACCGATGTGTCCTCGCCGTTCCTCACGCCGTTGAAGCTGACCATGATGGTTTCGCTGTTCCTGGCGATCCCGGTGATCCTGCACCAGATCTGGGGCTTTATCGCGCCAGGCCTGTACAAGCATGAGAAGCGCATCGCGGTGCCGTTGCTGGTGTCGAGCATCCTGCTGTTCTACACCGGCATGGCGTTCGCGTACTTCCTGGTGTTCCCGTTGATCTTCAAGTTCTTCGCCGCAGCCACTCCGGCCGGCGTGGAGATGATGACCGACATCACCAGCTACCTCGACTTCGTGATGACGTTGTTCTTCGCCTTTGGCGTGGCCTTCGAAATCCCGGTGGCCGTGGTGCTGCTGGTGTGGATCGGCGTGGTCAACGTGTCGTACCTGAAAAAGATCCGCCCCTACGTGATCATCGGCTGCTTCGTGGTCGGCATGATCCTCACGCCGCCGGATATCTTCTCCCAGACGCTGCTGGCCGTGCCGATGTGGATGCTGTTCGAAATTGGCATCCTGTTCAGTGCCTTGATCAGCAAGCGCGGCGAACACCGGGATGATCAACCCGCCGACGACGACCAGCCGCCAGCGACCCAGCCGTGAACCTGCTGCTGCTGGAAGAGGCCGATTTTATTACGGCCGAGCGAGTGGTGCTGCGCGATCGGCGCCTGGTGCATATGCAGGAAGTCCACCGCGCCGCCGTCGGCGACAGCCTGCGGGTCGGCCGTATCGGCGGGCTGATGGGCAATGCGCAGTTGCTGCGCCTGGACGCCGGTGAAGCCGAGCTGCAAGTGAGTGTCGATCAGCCGCCACCGGCCAAACTGCCGCTGACCCTGTTGCTGGCCCTGCCGCGCCCGAAAATGCTGCGCCGGGTGCTGCAGACCGTGGCCGCCATGGGCGTGCCCAAGGTAGTGCTGCTGAACAGCTACCGGGTCGAAAAGAGCTTCTGGCAAACCCCATTCCTGGAGCCCGAGGCGATTCGCGAGCAATTGATCCTGGGCCTGGAACAGGCGCGGGATACAGTGCTGCCCGAGATCGTTATCGAAAAGCGCTTCAAACCGTTCGTCGAAGACCGCCTGCCGGCCATGACTGAAGGCACCCTGGGCCTGATCGGTCACCCCGGCGATTACCCGGCCTGCCCGCGTGGGCTGGATGAGCCGGTGACGCTGGCGATTGGCCCGGAAGGCGGCTGGATCCCCTACGAAGTGGACTTGCTGGCCAAGGCCGGCATGCAGCCCGTGCAGCTCGGCGCGCGCATCCTGCGCGTCGAAACCGCCGTCACCGCCCTCCTCGCCCGACTTTTCTAACTACTCGGTCCAACAGACGCTCCCACATTGGAGCTGTGTCGCTACAGAATACTGCGTGCGTGCCGATACCCTTCGAATAAGTCCAAGCCTTGTTCCAGGGGAGTTTGCAGCATGTATCGATGGTTAGCCGAAAGGCTGGGGAATGTGAGTGTCAAAACCAAGCTGGGCGTAGGCTTCGGGCTGGTATTGCTGCTGACGCTGATGATCACGTTCACCGGCTGGACCGGGCTCTCCGGCGTGATCAGCCGCGGCGACAAACTGGGGTATATCGCCAGCCTCAACGACCTGAGCAAGGAATTGCGCATCGCGCGCCTGGATTTTGAAATGCGCCGTGGCGAGCAGGGTCCGACGACGGTCAATGGTTTTCTCGGCCAACTGGAAAGCGGCCTGAAAACCGCACGTACACTCATTGAGCAGCCCGCTGAGATTGCCTTGATCGATGATCAACTCGCGGCGGTCGACCAGTACAAGGGCGCATTCGAGGCCATGGTGCAGGCCGGCGCCAACCGGGAAAACGCCCGCAGCAAACTAGGCGACACGGCCGACAACGCAGTGGCCAACGTGAGTGAGGTTGAAAAAGCCCTGCTGCAAGGCGACAGCGTCAGCCAGTTCAACAGCGTTGTCGATTTGAGCAAGCTGATCCAGCAAGCCCGCTTCCAGGTGCGTGGCTACACCTATAGCGGCAGGGTCGAGGCCGAGCAACCAGCGCTGGACGCCATCGACAACGCCTTGAAGAAAATCACCGCCCTCGATAGCCAGCTACCCGAGCAATATACAAAAAACCTGCAACAGGCCAGCGTTTCGCTGCAAGCTTACCGTGCAGCGGTGAGCCAATACCGTGACTCTCAAGTCTCCAGCGCCGAGGCCTTGAAAATCATGGTCAACCAGGGCGAACTACTGCTGGACCGCAGCAACAAACTGACCGCCTCGCAAACGGTTGTGCGTGATACAGACGCCGCACGCGCCAAACAGTTGTTGCTGTTGGCCGCGACACTCGCGCTGATCTTTGGCCTGGTCGCCGCATGGGCCATCACCCGTCAGATCATCCTCCCGCTGAACGAGACCCTCCAGGTGGCCGAGCGCGTGGCCTTGGGTGACCTGAGCCACAACCTGACCTCCCTGCGCCAGGACGAACTGGGCCAACTGCAACGCGCCATGCAAAGCATGACCGTCGGCCTGCGTGAGCTGATTGGCGGGATCAGCGACGGCGTCACCCAGATCGCCAGCGCCGCCGAGCAACTGTCTGCCGTTACCGAGCAGACCAGCGCCGGGGTCAACAGCCAGAAGATCGAGACCGACCAGGTCGCCACTGCCATGAACGAAATGGCCGCCACCGTGCAGGAAGTCGCGCGCAACGCCGAGGAAGCGTCCGAAGCCGCCGTGGCCGCAGACCAGCAAGCCCGTGAGGGCGATAAAGTGGTCGGTGAAGCCATCGCTCAGATCGAACGCCTGGCCACCGAAGTCGGCAACTCCACCGCTGCCATGGGCGACTTGAAGCGCGAAAGCGACAAGATCGGCAGCGTGCTCGACGTGATCAAGTCCGTGGCCCAGCAAACCAACCTGCTGGCCCTCAACGCCGCGATTGAAGCCGCGCGTGCCGGTGAAGCCGGGCGTGGCTTTGCGGTGGTGGCCGATGAAGTGCGCAGCCTGGCCCAACGTACGCAGAAGTCCACCGAAGAGATCGAAGAGCTGATTGTCGGCCTGCAAAACGGCACCCAACAGGTGGCGACCATCATGGATAACAGCCGTGGCCTGACCGACAGCAGCGTTGAACTGACCCGCCGTGCCGGCAGCGCCTTGGCGAACATCACCCGCACGGTCTCGACCATCCAGGCAATGAACTCGCAGATCGCCACCGCCGCCGAGCAACAAAGCGCCGTGGCTGAAGAGATCAATCGCAGCGTACTGAACGTGCGCGATGTGTCGGAACAAACCTCTTCGGCCAGCGAAGAAACCGCCGCGTCCAGTGCTGAACTGGCACGTCTGGGCATCTACTTGCAGACGCTGGTCGGACGTTTCCGTATCTGATCGGTCCTACGCGGCGGCCAGTCGAGGCCGCCGCAAGTTGTGAAACTTCCTACGTAGTTATCAGCCCGCCATCACCCCGAATCGATTTAGCGTTGGTCTACGCGCTTTTTCAGATTTGGAGGTTCACCATGTTTCCTCGGCTGACCCGCTTGCTGGTCAACGCCAGCGTCCGTATCAAACTCGCCCTGGGATTTGGCCAGGTGCTGGTCCTCAGCCTCGTCATCGCCGTGACCGGCTGGCAGGCCCTGAATGACGTACTTCTGCGCTCAAGCAACTTGTCGACACTGGGCCAACTGGCGGCTGTCGCGGAGGCGATGCGCGCCGACCGTATCGTTTACCGCACCCTCACTGACACCGCCAGCCTGGGCAAGATGGCGCAACAGATTGAAACCATCGACCAGCATCTGCGCGACCTGGCAAACCACCTTGAGGACCCAGCAGAACTGCGGCGCATCCAGGAAGCGGAACGCCTGGTGGCCAGTTTCAAAGCCACGCTCGTAGAACTGCCACCCTTGATCGAACGGCGCGACAATACTCGCCCGCCGCTCCACGCGATGGCGCTGCAGGCCAGCGACACCCTCGCGCAGCTGGCCAGCGAACTGCCTGACCAGCAAGACCAGCAAGCACTGGATGCGATTGAAAACCTGCGCCACGTCATGGAGCAGGCCGCGGATCGCGCCCAGAGCCCCGCCTGGGCGGCCGAAACGTTGCAAGCCTACGCCGACGCCGTCAGCAACACCCTCGACGCGCTGGACGTTGCCCAGGCCGCCGTGACCCGCCTGCCTGTCGATTCGGCCCTGCTCAAAACAGACCTGGCGAACTACCGTGCGCAGCTCCTCACGCTCAAGGAAGCCCAGCTCACCACTGAGACCGTACAGAACCGCTTTGAACAACAACTCAACCAGTTACTGGAACACAATGAATTGCTGAGCCAAAGCCAGACCATCAAGCGCGACAGTGAGGCTGACCATACCCGCACCTTGCTTTCGAGTGTCACGGTGGCCGCCTTGTTGCTGGGTTCATTTGCCGCCTGGTGGATCGCCCGGCAGATTGCCGTGCCGCTGCGCGAAATCCTCACTGCCGCTCACCGTGTCGCCGACGGCGACTTGAGCCACGACATCCAGGTGGAACGTCGCGACGAACTGGGCCAGTTGCAGCAAAGCATCGGACAAATGACCCGCAACCTGCGCAGCCTGATCAGCAGCATTGGCGACAGCGCCCGGCAGATCGCCAGCGCCGCCACGCAGCTCTCAGCCGTCACCGAGCAGACTCGCGCCGGGATCAATGATCAGAAAGACGAAACAGACCAGATGGCCACAGCGATGAATGAAATGCTCGCCACCGCCCAAGAAGTCGCACGACATGCCGAACAAGCATCGGCGGCGGCCAATGAGGCCGATCAACAAGCCAGCACCGGGGACAAGGTCGTCGGGCAGGCGGTGGAGCAAATTGGCCATCTGGCCCACGAAATGGCGCGCTCCAGCCAGGCGATGATTGCATTGCAACGCGAAAGCCAAAAAATCGGAGGTGTGTTGGACGTCATAAAATCAGTGTCTCAACAAACCAACCTGCTGGCCCTGAACGCGGCCATTGAAGCGGCGCGTGCGGGCACGGCAGGCGAAGGGTTTGCTGTGGTCGCCGATGAAGTCCGCAGCCTGGCCTTGCGCACGCAGGCATCCGCTGAAGAAATCGAAGGACTGATCTGCGGCCTGCACACCGGCACCCAACAGGTGGCAGACATTTTGGACGGCAGCCGCGCGCTGACCGACAACAGTGTCGACCGGAGCCGCGACGCAGGCGATGCATTGGTAGCCATTATCCGTACAGTCTCGATCATCCAGGAAATGAACCCGCAGATTGCCGCTGCCGCCGAACAACAAAGTGCCGTGGCCGAGGAAATAAATTGCAGCGTGATGAAAGTGCGGGACGTGTCGGAGCAAACAGCGGCCGCCAGCGAGGAAACGGCGGCGGCCAGTGTTCAGTTGACGCGGCTGAGCCTGGACCTGCAGACACTGGTCGACAAGTTCCGGCTTTGACCTGTGGTTTGCGACATCAGAGGACTTGGCGCAGGAACGCCTGGGCCCTTGGGTCTTTGGGCGCAGCGAAGAACTCGGCCGGGGCCGCGTCTTCCAGCAACTTGCCATGGTCGAAAAACAGCACGCGGTCGGCCACTTCACGGGCAAAGCCCATTTCGTGGGTGACGCAGACCATGGTCATGCCTTCCATGGCCAGGGTCTTCATCACATCCAGCACCTCGCCGACCATTTCCGGGTCGAGCGCCGAAGTGGGCTCATCAAAGAGCATCACCTTGGGCTCCATCGCCAGGGCTCGGGCAATCGCGACCCGTTGTTGCTGGCCGCCGGACAAGCGGGATGGAAATTCATTGGCCTTTTGCGCGATACCGACCTTCTCCAGCAGCGCCAGGGCCTTGGCCTCACGCTCCTGCTTGCCGCGCTTGCGCACGACTTTCTGCGCCAGGCACAGGTTTTCCAGCACAGTCATGTGAGGGAACAGGTTGAAGTGCTGGAACACCATGCCAACTTCACGGCGGTAGGCGTTGACGTCGGTTTTCGGATCAGCCAGTTGCAGGCCGTCGATGCTCACCGAGCCGGAGTCGAACGCCTCAAGGCCATTAAGGCAACGCAGGAAGGTCGACTTGCCGGAGCCCGACGGGCCGATCACCACCAGCACTTCGCCCTTGGCCACCTGGGTGGTGACGTGGTCCACCGCGCGCACTACTTGGCCACGCGTGTCGAAGACTTTTACCAGATCGCGGACTTCAATCACTTTGCGCGAGCCTCCGCTCAAGCCGACTGGCGATTTTCGACAGCGGCAGGTTGATCAGCAGGTACAAGCCTGCGACGCAGAACAGGATTTCAAACGGCGAGAACGAAGTGGTGATCACCTCGCGGCCGCTCTTGAGCAGTTCGGTAATCGCGATCACCGACACCAGGGAAGTGTCCTTTACCAGGCTGATAAATTGCCCGGCCAACGGCGGCAGCACGCGCTTGAACGCCTGCGGCAATACCACATGGCGCATCGACTGGCTCGCGCTCAGGCCTAAGGAGCGAGCGGCTTCGTTCTGGCCACGGGTGATGGACTGCACGCCAGCGCGCACGATTTCCGCCACATACGCGCCAGTGAACAGCGACAGCGCGGCGATACCGGCAAATTCCCGGGACAGGTTGAGTACCGTGCCGATAAAGAAATAGAAAATGAAGATTTGCACCAACAGCGGCGTGCCGCGCACCAGCTCGACGTAGATCGTCGACAGATCGCGCAGGGTCGGGTTATTGGACAGCCGGCACAAGCCGGTCGCCAGCCCGATCGCCAGCCCGAGGATGCCGGATACCACCGACAGCCACAGCGTGGTCCACAACCCCCACATCAAAGGGCCCAACGCCCAATGCCGGGTCACGCCCACCACGTCGCCTTCGGCCACATCGTCGCCACGCGCCACTTGCAGGCTGTTGTCGGCAACGGTCAGCCTTTGCTCGGCACCCGCGTCGTTGCGCAGGGTCACTTCAGCCACATCGCCTTTGCGCACCAGTTCGACAACCGTGGAGATGTCGGCGGCACGCTGGGACGTCTCAGCCTGGTAGACGAAGTATTGCGGCACGCGGTTCCAACGCCACTCGTAGGACATCAGCGAGGTGGCGTAGTACAAGGCGCCAGCCAGGCCGACCAGCACGACCACGGTCAGCAGGTGCCAGGGCCATTGGGCTTTTTTCTGTTTCATTTTACTTTCCGGGTTTTGTGTCGCCTGTGAGGCCGCCTTCGCGAGCAAGTCGAAACGTCGAACCACCGCTCCCACTTTCGACCGCATTCTCATGTTGGAACTCGGTCAAATGTGGGAGCGGGCTTGCTCGCGAAGGACGCGACTCGGTATTCAGCCTGGCTTATTCCATATCCTTGAGCCACTCGGAGCGCTTGAACCACTTGTCATGGATACGATCGTAGGTGCCGTCGTTGCGGATCTGGTGCAGGAAGTTGTTGATGAAGTTGATGCTGTCGTAGTCGCCTTTTTTCAGGCCAAACGCCAGGGGTTCGAAGGTGAACGGTTCTTCGAGGAACACCAGCTTGCCGCTACCGACTTTCTTCTGGGCAACCACGTTGTACGGTGCGTCATACACAAAGGCATCGGCCTTGCCGTTGACCACGTCCAGCACGCCTTCCTGCTCGTTATCGTAGCCGTGGTACTTGGCCTTGGAGATCAGCTTCTTGGCGACCATCTCGCCCGTGGTACCCAGCTTGGAGGTCAGGCGGTATTTCTCGTCGTTCAGGTCTTTGTAAGACTTGATGGTGCCTTCCAGCTCCTTGCGAATCAGCAGGGTCTGGCCGACCACGATGAAGGGCTCGCTGAAGTTCAGGCGCAGGTTGCGTTCCTGGGTCAGGGTCATGCCGCTGCCGATCATGTCGAACTTGCCGGTCAGGAAGGCCGGGATGATGCCGTCATAGCCAGTGGATACCAGCTCCAGCTTGACGCCCATGGACTTGGCCATGGCCTTGAGGATGTCGACTTCGAAGCCGATGATTTCACCGCGCTTGTCGGTCATTTCAAACGGCATGTAGGTCGGGTCCATGCCGACTTTCAGCGTGCCACGCTTGACCGCATCATCGATTGCGCCGGCCTGGGCCGCGTTGGCCGCGACCAGCGCGGTGACGCCAAGCAGCAGCATCGAAAGATACTTCTTCATCATCAAGTCCCCTGAACGATTCTTGTAAGGTCGGCGCGCAAAAGGGCTGCACCATTTCGGGGTGCGATCCTAACCCACTCGCCTCCCGCTACAAAGGTTTCACGGCTATTTGTTATCGGCGTATCTCGCAAAAGCCCAGCAACGCCAAGGCAAAGCGCACGCATAGACATTTGGGCAGAGCGCAGCAGTAACGGATTGATGTGTATAGAGTTATGACTTTCAGTCGATTTCCGCCATCCAGGCCGTGTCCTTAAACCACTTGTCGTGCAAGCGATCGTAGGTCCCATCCAGGGCAACCTGGTTGAGGAAGTGGTTGATCCAGTTGAGGCTGTCGAAATCGCCTTTCTTCAAGCCAAACGCCAGGGGTTCAAAGGTGAAGGGTTGCTCAAGCGCCAGCAGCGCGCTGTTTTCCGGGCGACTCAAGGCGATGAGGTTATAGGGTGCGTCATGAATAAAGGCATCGGCCTCGCCTTGCACCACTTGGCGCACGCCCTCTTCCGGCGTTGCAAAACTGCTGAGCCGGGCCGCCCCCAGAAACCGTCGCGCCGCTGACTCGCCGGTGGTGCCTTCGGCGGTAGCGATTCGGTAGCTGGCATCGTCCAGGTCTTCGACACTGGCGACCTTGCCCATGAGACGTGGATGCAGCAACACTGACTGACCGACCACGATGAACGAATCGCTGAAGTTCAGCTTAATGTTGCGTTCCTGGGTGACGGTCATACCGCTGCCGATCAGGTCAAAATTTTTCGCCTGCAACCCCTCCACCAACTCGTTGTAAGGCACTGCAACCAATTCAAGATCAACCCCCAAGGCCTGGCTCATGACCTTGAGCAGGTCGATTTCAAAGCCGACGATGCGCCCTTGTTTATCGGTCATTTCAAAGGGCATGTAAGTGGGCGTGGTGCCGACTTTCAGCACACCGCGTCGAACCGCGTCGTCAATCGCGCCTGCCTGTGCCAGGCCTATGTGAATCAATGCGACAGCGCCTATCAACAGCGCCGAACAATAGCCTTTGCTCATGAATACCCCAGTGGCCGAGTCAAATTCGGGGGCGATGCTAACTCAGCCACGGGCACGGCAATACGCCTTGGACGAGGGTCTTTTGTTTCGAAATAACAGAAGGTTAACGAGAGAGGGAAAAGCTTGGAAACGCTGTAGGATCAGCGTTTCGAACGCCCCCGAGGTGAGCCCTCGGGGGCGTCTGAATCAGGCCGGTTGGGCCTGGGATGGCAGCGGTTGCAGGGGTAGCAACGGCGCGTGCGGATCGGCCTTGATCGAGTCCCGCCAGGCGGCGAGCCACTCGGCATGGCCTTCGCTCCACACCTGCTCGTGCAGGCGAGCCAGGGCTACCGGGTCGCTGAGCAATGCCACGCGTTCGCCGTTGTTAAGGCCGGCTGGGCCGACTTTCAACGCATGACGCACACGCTCTGTACGCAGGTGCTCGATCGGCTCGGACTCACGGTGCCGTGAGGTCGCCAGGGCACACGCCAGGGCGTTTTGCTGTGGATCAACCACCGAGCGCACAAAGCCGTCGTTCAGCGCGTGCCAACGGTTTTCGTGAGTGTACTGCTCGGTCGACAGCAACGCCTGCGGTGGATTGTATTCCTCAGGGATCAGGAACAGGCTCTCGTCGCGGGACTTGAGGCCCAGGTTGACCCGACTGGAAATCACCGACACCGGAATCGACAGCATCAACGAGCCGACAATCGGCACCAGCCACCACAGGAAGCTTGGATTCAACCACACCACCAGCAAGGCCCAGAGGAAGCCGAGCAAGGTTTGCGTACCGTGGCGTTTGAAGGCTTCACCCCAGGTAGTCGAGTCGTCATCACGCTTGGGCGAGTTCCATGTCGCGGCCCAGCCGAGGAACGCGGCAAGCACGAAACGCGTGTGAAAAATCATCCGCACCGGCGCCAGCAGCATAGAGAACAGCATCTCCAGCAGCATCGACATCGTCACCTTGAACTTGCCACCGAACTCTTTCGCGCCCTTGGCCCAGATCAAAATGATGCTCAGCAGCTTGGGCAGGAACAGCAGCACGATGGTGGTGGAGAACAGCGCCACCGCCTTGTCCGGATGCCATTGCGGCCACAGCGGGTACAACTGGCGTGGCGCCATGAAGTACTGCGGCTCCATCAGCGTGTTCACCGCCAGCAGCGCCGTGGACAACACCAGGAACAGGAACCATAACGGCGCCGACAGGTAGGACATCACGCCGGTCAGGAACACCGCGCGGTGCACCGGGTGCATGCCTTTAACCAGGAACAGGCGGAAGTTCATCAGGTTACCGTGGCACCAGCGACGGTCACGCTTGAGTTCGTCCAGCAGGTTCGGCGGCAGTTCTTCGTAACTGCCCGGCAGGTCGTAGGCAATCCACACGCCCCAGCCGGCACGGCGCATCAGCGCTGCTTCAACGAAGTCATGGGACAGAATCGAACCGGCGAACGCGCCCTTACCTGGCAATGGCGCCAAGGCGCAGTGCTCGATAAACGGCTTCATGCGGATGATCGCGTTGTGACCCCAATAGTGGGATTCACCCAGCTGCCAGAAGTGCAGGCCGGCCGTGAACAGCGGGCCATAAACACGCGTGGCGAACTGCTGCATGCGCGCATACAGGGTGTCCATGCCCGACGCGCGTGGCGCGGTCTGGATAATCCCCGCATCCGGCGTGGCTTCCATCAGGCGCACCAGGCTGGTCAGGCATTCGCCGCTCATCACGCTGTCAGCGTCAAGCACGACCATGTATTTGTAGTCACCGCCCCAACGACGGCAGAAGTCGTCGAGGTTGCCGCTCTTGCGCTTTACCCGACGGCGACGACGGCGATAGAAGAGCTTGCCGAAACCACCGGCTTCGCGGCACACGTCGAGCCAGGCTTGCTGTTCGGCGATGCAGATGTCGGCGTCATTGCTGTCGCTGAGCACGAAGAAGTCGAAGCGATCCAGGTCACCGGTGGCGGCGACCGACTCGAACGTAGCGCGCAGGCCGGCAAATACCCGGGGCACGTCTTCGTTGCAGATCGGCATCACCAGCGCAGTGCGGGCGTCTTTCGGGATCGGCTCATCACCGGCACTTTTACCGGAGATGCGGTATTTATCGTGGCCAGTGAGCAGTTCCAGGAAGCCCATCAACGCGGTCCAGAAACCGGCCGACACCCAGCAGAACAAGATCCCGAACATGATCAGGATGCTGGTTTGCAGGGCGTAAGGCAGTACCTGGGTAGCGGTTTGCAGCAGGGTCTGGTTGCGGATCTCGTCGAAGTCAACGAGCGACCAGCCCTGGTACGGCATGATGCCTTTCATGTACCAGCCGGCCACGATGGTCTGGCCGAGCATCAGCACCAGTAGGATGTAACGGCGGATCGAGCCGACGGTACGCCAGCGGGCGGCCGGCAGTACGCGTTCATCCTTCGGCGGTGCCGGCGGATTGCTGCGGCCGGTGATACGGCGCCAGCCGCGCACCAGGATATTGGTGCGCCACGGCTCCGGAACCACACGGGTACGACGAATCGGCGGCGTGGCCTTGAGGCACACGCGACCGCTGGCGTCGAGCACCAGCATTTCGGCGTCTTGCAGCTCTTCGGCAGTGTTGAGGGTCAACCGGCGGCCAACCGACGCCTGGGCGGCTTCGACGGGCGCGTCGAACGTCGACGATGACAAGCGCTCGTGCAACTCGGTGAAGGATGTGCAGCCCGCCAGTTCGGCGCGCTGCTCAGCGGTCATCGGTAGATGCGCCAGGTACTCGGACAGAGTCTCGGGCATGGCTTGAGAATTACTCATCGGCAGGCAACTGATAGCTCCAGGTTTCGGTCAGGACTTGCTCGGTCTTGATCGGCTCCGGTGTGGCTGGGGCAGCTTCTGGCTGCTTGGCGTCCTTGTTTTTTGCGTCTTTCTTGGCCTGTTTCTCGTGTTGCTTGGCCAGAACCTTGTCGGCCTTGAGCACGTGGCTCGAGTCCTGCTCTGGGGCAGGCGGGGCAACGTCCTGCACCAGTGCCGCACGCATTTCGGTCGGCTTGCCTGCGTCCTTGATCTTCATGCGCAGGGTCAGGCGCCACCCTTTGGTGTGCTCGTTGTAGCGCACGCTGTTTTCAACCAGTTCGGCGTTGTCGCTGACACTGACCTGGCTGCGAACCGCGGCGTCCGACGGCAGAGCCTTGAGGGACGGGCCCTCGAAGTCGACCAGGTAGGCCACGCTGCCATCCGGCTGGCGGATCAGGTTGGACTGCTTCACGTCACCGGTGGAACGCAGGGTCTGCTTGACCCAGGCGCTGTCGGCCGGGTGCAAGGCTTTCTCGTCCATGGTCCAGTGCATGCGGTAGGAAACGTCCAGCGGCTGGCCCACTTCCGGCAGTTTTTCCGGGCTCCAGAAAGCAACGATGTTGTCGTTGGTTTCATCGGCAGTCGGAATCTCTACCAGGTTGACGGTGCCTTTGCCCCAGTCGCCCTCAGGCTCGATCCAGGCGCTTGGGCGCTTGTCGTAGTTATCGTCAAGGTCTTCGTAGTGGCTGAAGTCGCGACCACGTTGCAGCAGGCCGAAACCTTTCGGGTTCTCGACGGTGAAGTTGCTGACCGACAGGTGTTTAGGGTTGTTCAGTGGGCGCCAGATCCACTCGCCGTTGCCGGCATGGATCGAAAGACCGCTGGAATCGTGGAGCTCACGACGGTAGTTGAGCACTTTGGACGGCTGGTTCGCGCCGAACAGGTACATGCTGGTCAACGGGGCAACGCCCAGTTTGGTGACCTTGTCGCGCAGGAACATCTGGGATTTCACATCGACAATGGTGTCGGTGCCCGGACGCAGGATCAGGCGGTAAGCGCCGGTTGCGCGTGGCGAGTCCAGCAAGGCAAAGATCACCAGGTGTTTTTCACCCGGCTTCGGACGCTCGATCCAGAACTCGGTGAAACGCGGGAATTCTTCGCCGGAAGGCAATGCAGTGTCGATCGCCATGCCGCGGGCAGACAGGCCATAGACCTGACCTTTGCCGACCACGCGGAAGTAGCTGGCGCCCAGCATGGTCATGATTTCGTCTTGCTTGTCGTTCTTGTTGATCGGGTAAAGCACACGGAAACCGGCATAACCCAGCTGATCGGTGGCTTTAGGATCAAATTTCACGTCACCGAAATCGAAACGCGTCGGGTCGTACTTGATTTCATTGACGCTGTCGGCGGTGACTTCGTTGATTTTCACCGGCGTATCGAAGTGCATACCCTGGTGATAGAAGGACAACTTGAACGGGGTGTTCTGATCGGCCCACTCGGCCTTTTCGTTACGGAAACGAATCTTTTGATAGTCGGCGAATTTCATTTCGCGGAATTCGTTCGGCAGATTGCTGCGCGGAGCTTCGTATTTCTGCCCGGCCAGCTCTTTTGCCTTGGCCGACACATCATCCAGACTGAATGCCCACAGTTGACCCGCGCCGAACAGGCAAAACAGGGCGGAGCCCGTCACCAGTGCGTTTCGTAACCGTTTGGCAGACAATTTTGGTGCATTACAGGGACTAACAATCACGAGCAACCCTCGCCGAAAACAGATCAAAAAACCAACGGCCAGCTATCTATATGCCAGGTTGGCGAGCATTGTTCCGACTCCCCTGGGACAAAATGATTCCCCATGGGTTGTCGGACAAGTCTCTACCTAAATCAAAAATGGACCAAACAACGCTGATCCCCGTAGCGCGCGATTATCTAGTAGCCCGCGAGACAACGCATCAGGGACAACGAAGTATTTGTAGCGAAACCCTGCGTTTTTAGGCATTAAAAGTCGTTTTTAATACATTCACGTCTGCAAGAGGAAGGTGACAGGCCCGTCATTGACCAAATGCACCTGCATATCGGCGCCAAAACGCCCCGACGCCACCTTGCCATGCAATTGTTTCGCTTGTAACAGCAAGTGATCAAAAAGCGCCGCTCCCAGTGCCGGTGGGGCCGCTGTGGAGAAGCTCGGTCGCAGCCCGCTCTTGGTATCCGCCGCCAGCGTGAACTGCGACACCAGCAACAACCCACCGCCGATGTCCTTCAACGACAGGTTCATCTTGCCCTCGTCATCGCTGAACACCCGGTAGTTCAACAGCTTGTGCAGCAATTTGTCGGCGCTCTCGGGGGTATCTGAAGGTTCGACGGCGACCAGCACCAGCAAACCCTGATCGATTGCGCCGACGACTTCGCCCGCCACCTCTACGCGGGCGCTACGCACCCGTTGCAACAGGCCCTTCATGCTTCTTCTGGCGGCAGGTCGAGCAAGCGCCGTGCCATTTCGCTGGTCGCACGCACCAACGCATCGGTGATCCCGGGTTCGGACGCCGCATGACCGGCCTCGCGAATCACCTGCAGTTCACTGTTGGGCCAAGCCTGGTGCAGCTCCCAGGCGTTATCCAATGGGCAGATCATATCGTAGCGTCCATGAATGATGACGCCAGGCAGATGAGCGATCTTGTGCATATCACGGATCAGCTGATTGGGCTCCAGGAAGGAGTTGTTGGTGAAGTAGTGGCACTCGATCCGCGCGATGGATAGGGCGCGTTGCGGTTCGGAAAACCGCTCCACGTGCTGCGGGCTCGGGCACAGGCCCAGCATGCGCCCTTCCCAGCCGGACCAGGCCTTGGCCGCGTGCATCTGGGCGATCTGGTCGTTGCCGGTGAGGCGCTTGTGGTAAGCGGCGATCATGTCGTGGCGCTCTTCCGGTGGGATCGGCGCGATGTAATCCTGCCAGTAATCCGGGAACAGCCGGCTCGCACCGGCCTGGTAGAACCATTCGATATCCTGCGGACGGGCCAGGAATATGCCACGCACGATCAGACCAAGCACGCGCTCCGGGTGGGTTTGCGCGTAGGCCAGGGCCAGGGTAGAGCCCCAGGAACCGCCGAACAGCACCCATTTGTCGATCCCCAAATGTTCGCGGATACGCTCGAGGTCGGCGACTAGATCCCATGTGGTGTTGTTTTCCAGACTGGCGCGAGGCGTGGAGCGACCGCAGCCACGCTGGTCGAAGGTCACAATATGGTAAAGGTTCGGATCGAAATAACAGCGGCTCTGGGCGTCGCAACCGGAACCTGGGCCACCATGGATGAAGACGACGGGCAAGCCTTCGGGGGAGCCACTTTCATCGACGTACAGCGTGTGGGTGTCATCGACTGCCAGATCGTGCCGGGCGTAGGGTTTGATCTGCGGGTACCAAGTCTGCATTGCGCGCTCCGTAAGGGGTCGGGTTCATCCCTGGGGGGACGTCTTTTATTCTGCCGTCTGGCACTATAAACCCGAATTGTGCAATGAGCATGTCCTTGCGCGCTTAGACCTGTGTCAGCCCTTCTCTCCCCAGGTACTGCAACAGGCAATCGTAGAGCTGATCCACCTCCGGCGCCTGCCGCCGCGCCCGCAGGCAGCCGTGGACAAGGCCCTTCCCTGGATAAAGTACGCTGACCACGCCCGCCGCTTGCAGGCGTTCGGCGTAGAGCAGGCCGTCGTCACGCAGTGGGTCGAACTGGGCCACAGCAATGAATGCCTTGGGCAAACCGCTGAGATCTTCGGCCAACAGCGGCATGGCGTAGGGCGACGGGTTGCCACTGCCCCGCAGGTACAGCGCCAGATAGCTCTCGGTGTCGGCGCTGCTGAGCAGCGGCGCGTCCATGCAGTCGCGGCGCGACGGCAGGTCGGATGGGCCACCCAGGCCCGGATAGATCAACACTTGGGCGCGGGGCAGCGGTTGCCGATCATCACGCAGCCCCAGGCATAACGCCGCTGCCAGATTGCCGCCCGCGCTGTCACCGATCACCACCAGTTGTTGCTGATTGATAACGTGCGGCCCTTGCCCCGACTGGATCGCCTGCCACACCGCACGACAATCTTCGTACGCGGCCGGGAACGGATGCTCAGGCGCCAGCCGGTAATCGATGGCGATCACCAGCACCTGCAGAGCGCTGGCGAGTTCGAAACAGATGAAGTCATGGGAATCCAGGCCGCCGACGACCCAGCCGCCACCGTGTATATAGAGAAGACATGACCAACCACCCGCTGGGGCCGGCGTGAAGGGCATGTAACTGCGCACGCCCACGCCGGCCAGGGAAAAGTCCGTGATGGATAAGTTGTCGGGTGCCGGCGGGGTGAATGCCTGGCACATACGGTCGTAGGCCTGGCGCAATCCAGCAAGCGATGAGTCGTCGCTGGCGAAGGACTCGGTTTTTGCGACGAACGCGGCAAGCTGTGGAGAAATCGGATACATGCGCCAATATCCCTGACACAGTTGATCGGTGCAGGTTCTCAGAGCTCCAGGCTGGCTTGTACAGCTGCCACTGCGTCCGTGCCATCAAACGCCGTGACCCCGACCAGCCAGCGCTGCAGGTCCTCGGGATGATCGCGCAACCATTGCCGGGCCACGTCCTGGGGCGATTCGCGCGCCATGATCGGCACCATCAACTGGCTTTCCTGGGCGGCAGTGAAGGTGAGGTTTACCAACAAACGGTTGGCGTTGGGGCAACGTTCGGCAAAGTCTGGCGCAGTGACGGTAGAGACGGTGGCGCGGCCTTCGCTGGGGCCGAACACATCTTCACTGCCAGTGAGGTAAGCCATTTTCATGTTGATGTTCATCGGGTGCGGCGTCCAACCGACAAAGACCACGAACTCCTTGCGATTCACCGCGCGCTGCACCGCCGCCAGCATCCCCGCTTCGCCAGAGGCAATCAGCTTGAAGCCGCCCAGGCCGAAGCGGTTGGTGTCGATCATTTTCTGGATATCGGTATTCGCGCCACTGCCGGGCTCGATGCCATAGAGCTTGCCGCCCAGTTTGTCCTTGAAGCGAGCAATGTCGGCAAAGGTCTTCAGGCCGGCATCCGCTACGTATTGCGGCACGGCCAGGGTGGCCTGGGCGTCGGTGAGGCTGGGTTTGTCGAAGACTTTGACCTGCTTGGCCGCCAGGAACGGCGCGATGTTGTTGTCCATCGCCGGCTTCCAGTAGCCGAGGAAGATATCCAGGCGCTTGTCGCGGATGCCGGCAAAAATGATCTGCTGCACGGCGCTGGTTTGTTTGCTGTCGTAGCCCAGACCATTGAGCAGCACGTCAACCATGCCGGAAGTGGCGACCACGTCGGTCCAACTGACCACGCCCATGCGGATGTTTTTGCAGGAGGCCGGTTCGGCGGCCATGGCGTTGGCACCAATCAATAGGGCGCTGGTGAGGGTCAACAACAGTCTTTTCATGGATAAGGGCTCACTCGGCTGTTTTTAATGCACAACCCTACCCAGTGAAGCCTTGGTTGACACGACCTGTGGCGACCGGCAATTGCACTGCGGCGACTGTAAGGCCGCCTTCGCGAGCAAGCCCGCAGGTTGACCGAGTTGCAGCATAAAAATGCGGTCAAAATGTGGGAGCGGGCTTGCTCGCGAAGGCTATCGCTGCAGCACCGAAAATTTACCGGTAATGCGCTGGCCCCCAAGCCAGGAACCCTTCCAGCAATTGCTTCAGTACAACGCGCGTCGGCTCGGCCAGATCCGGGCGATAGCGGAACGGTTCGAACTCCTCCATATAGGTGCTCTGGCACAACTCCAACTGCACCGCATGAATATCCTGCGCCGGATCCCCGTAATGCCGAGTGATATGCCCGCCCTTGAAACGCCCATTGAGTACATGGGTGTATTGCGGATGTTGGGCGCAGATGGCTTCCAACTGGCTGGCCAGCTCGGGATCACAGGCAGCACCGTTGAACGTGCCGAGGTTGAAGTCCGGCAGCTTGCCATCGAACAGGTGCGGGATGACCGAGCGAATCGAGTGCGCATCAAACAGCAAGGCGTAGCCGAACTTGGCCTTGAGTCGCGCCAGCTCCTCTTGCAGCGTGCGGTGATACGGGCCCCAGACCTTTTGCAGGTAACTGGCGCGCTCCGCCTCGCTCGGTTCCAACCCTTCGCGGAACAATGACACGCCATCAAACAGCGTCGCCGGGTACAGGCCGGTGGTGGCGCCCACGTACAACGGCTTGTCGTCGGACGGCCGGTTCAAATCGATGACAAACCGCGAGTACTCCGCCGCCAGGGTGCTGGCGCCCAGCTCTTCGGCAAAGTCATAAAGCGTGGGGATGTGCCAATCGGTATCCGGCAGGCTTTGCGCCTCGGGGATCAATCCGGCCTCCACGGCGGGCGTCAGGCGCAGGCCGGCGTGGGGCATGCTGATCAGCAGCGGCACGCGGCCTTGTTTGAAGTTCAGAACCTTATCCACAGCAACACTCCTCAGACAGTGACATCGACGCCATGGCGCACGACGCGTTTATCCAGCTCGCCGCCCAGCCAGTAAGCCAGGTCGGCGGGACGATCAATCTGCCAGGCAACAAAATCCGCGACCTTGCCCGCTTCCAGGGAACCATGGGTGTCACCCATGCCCAATGCGGTGGCCGCGTGTTGCGTGGCGCCGGCCAACGCTTCTTCAGGGGTCATGCGAAACAGCGTGCAGGCCATATTCAGCATCAAGCGCACCGACAGCGCCGGCGAGGTGCCGGGGTTGAGGTCGCTGGCGATGGCCATTTTCACACCGTGCTTGCGCAGGGCCTCCATGGGCGGCAATTGGGTTTCACGCAGGAAGTAGAACGCGCCTGGCAGCAATACCGCGACGGTGCCAGAGGCGGCCATGGCGATGGCGTCTTCTTCGGTCATGAACTCCAGGTGGTCCGCCGACAACGCGTGGTAACGCGCAGCCAGGCTGGAGCCGTGCAGCGACGAGAGTTGCTCGGCGTGCAGCTTCACCGGCAGGCCCAGTTGCTGGGCGACTTTGAACACGCGCTCCACCTGCTCGGTGGAAAACGCCAGGTATTCGCAGAACGCATCCACCGCATCCACCAGCCCTTCTGCCGCCAAGGCCGGCAGCATCTCGGCGCAGATGTGGTCGATGTAGTCGTCGGCGCGGTCCTTGTACTCCGGCGGCAACGCATGAGCCGCCAGGCACGTGGCACGCACGCTGACCGGCAGCGCTTCGCCAAGGCGACGGGCGACCCGCAGCATTTTGCGTTCGTTGACCAAGTCCAGGCCATAGCCGGACTTGATCTCTACCGTAGTGACGCCGTCGCGCAGCAAACTGCGCAAGCGCTTGTGGGCGCTGGCAAACAGTTCATCCTCGGTCGCGGCACGGGTAGCGCGCACGGTGCTGGCAATGCCACCGCCCTTGGCCGCGATTTCGGCGTAGCTCACGCCTTCGAGGCGCTGCTCGAATTCGCCGCTACGGTTACCGCCAAACACCGTGTGGGTATGGCAGTCGATCAGCCCGGGGGTGACCCACGCGCCTTGCAGGTCATGCACCTGGGCGTAATCCGCCGTGGATACCTGGCTGCGGGGGCCGATCCACTGGATGAGTGAACCGGCAGTCACCATGGCGGCATCCTCGATGATCGAGTACTTGCCCTGGGCCATGGTTGCGACGTGGCAGTGTTGCCAGAGCGTTTTCATCAACGCCTCCCTAAGTTATCGATGAGACAAAGCCGCGTCGTAATGGACCTTGGGCGCCTGCCCTTGCTGGCGGTGTATCAGTCACACATGTATCAACTGACAGATTGCTATCGCAGGCAAGCCAGCGCCCACAAGGGGCCGGTGTCGCGCTTAAAGGCTCGGCAGCAGGTTGGCCGGTACCAACTCATTCAGGCAACGGCTGGCGAGCAGTTCGCTGGCGGCATTGATGTCCGGCGCAAAGAAGCGGTCTTTTTCATAAAACGCCACTTTCTCGCGCAGAATGCCGCGCGCCTTTTCTAACTTCGGCGAAGTTTTCAGGCCTTCGCGCAGGTCCAGCCCCTGGCACGCCGCCAGCCACTCAACCGCCAGAACGCCACGGGTGTTCTCGGCCATTTCCCACAGACGCTTGCCGGCAGCAGGCGCCATTGACACATGGTCTTCCTGGTTGGCTGAAGTCGGCAGGCTGTCGACACTGTGCGGGTGAGCCAGCGCCTTGTTCTCGCTGGCGAGTGCGGCGGCAGTGACTTGAGCGATCATGAAGCCCGAGTTGACCCCACCATTGCCCACCAGGAACGGCGGCAATTGCGACATGTGCTTGTCCATCATCAGCGAGATACGGCGCTCGCTCAGGGAACCGATTTCAGCGATCGCCAGCGCCATGTTGTCAGCGGCCATGGCCACGGGTTCGGCGTGGAAGTTACCGCCGGAAATCACATCGCCTTCAGCGGCAAACACCAGCGGGTTATCCGACACCGCGTTGGCTTCCACCACCAGCACTTCGGCGGCCTGGCGGAACTGGGTCAGGCAGGCGCCCATGACTTGTGGCTGGCAGCGCAGGGAGTACGGGTCCTGCACCTTGTCGCAGTTCTGGTGCGACTGAGAGACCTGGCTGTTTTCGCCCAGCAGGTCACGGTAGGCCGCTGCTGAATCGATCTGCCCACGCTGGCCACGTGCGGCATGAATACGTGCGTCGAACGGCGAGCGCGAACCGAGTACCGCTTCCACCGTGAGGGCGCCGCACGCGAGGGCGCCGGCGAACAGGTCTTCGCCTTCGAACAGACCACGCAAGGCATAGGCGGTGGACACCTGAGTGCCGTTGAGCAACGCCAGGCCTTCTTTGGCGGCGAGGGTCAACGGCGTGAGGCCGGCGACTTTCAGCGCGTCGGTGGCTTCCAGCCATTCGCCTTTGTAGCGCGCCTTGCCTTCGCCCAGCAGCACCAGGGACATGTGCGCCAACGGCGCCAGGTCACCGGAAGCACCGACCGAGCCTTTCAACGGAATATGCGGGTACACCTCGGCGTTGATCAGCGCGATCAGCGCGTCGATCACCTGGCGACGAATGCCAGAGAACCCACGGCTCAGGCTGTTGACCTTGAGCACCATGACCAGCCGCACCAGCGCATCGCTGATCGGCTCACCCACACCGGCGGCATGGGACAGCACCAGGGAGCGCTGGAGGTTTTCCAAGTCTTCGCTGGCGATGCGGGTCGAGGCGAGCAGGCCGAAGCCGGTGTTGATGCCATAGGCGGTGCGGTTCTCGGCGAGAATCTGCTCCACGCAGGCAACGCTGGCTTCGATCTGGGCCGAGGCGCTGTCATCCAGGCTGAGGGCTACCGGCTGCTGGTAGATGGCCCGCACTTGGGCAAGGCTCAGTTGGCCTGGAATCAGATTTAGCGCAGTCACATTCATACTCCTTGTGAATTGTTCTTTTGAATAACGTGTTCAGTGCAAATTAGGGAAAGCGGTGTCTTTGATCAGCTGGGCAGCGCTCGCAATATCCGGCGCCAGCCAACGGTCCTGCTCATAAGCAGGTACAACGTCACGCAGCAGGCGCCAGGCGCGGTCAGTGCCTGCACCGAAACGCTGGTCTTTGAGGAACTCAAACGCCTGGGCCGCCAGCAAGTACTCGATGGCGAGGATCTGCGTCACGTTGGCCAACACTTGGTGCAGCTTGAGCGCGGCGTTGGTGCCCATGCTCAGGTGGTCTTCCTGCAGGCCCGAGGTGACGAAGTTGTCGAGCACCGCCGGTTGCGCCAGTTGGCGGTTTTGCCCGCACAGCGAGGCGGCGACGTACTGCACGATCATCATCCCGGAGTTGACTCCCGGGTTGCTGACCAGGAACGCCGGCAAGCCACTGACGTGCGGGTTAATAAGGCGATCCAGGCGGCGTTCGGCCACCGAACCGATTTCGGCCATGGCGATGGCGAGCATGTCTGCCGCCAATGCGACGGATTGGCCGTGAGGATTGGCCTGGGACACCACGCGGTAGTGGTCCGGCGTGCCGAGCAGCAGCGGGTTGTCGGTGGCGCTGTTGAGTTCAGTCTCAATCTGCCGCGTGGCGTGCTCCACCTGGTCGCGCGCCGCGCCGTGGATTTGCGGGATTGAGCGGATGCTCAGCGCGTCCTGGGTGCGAATGCCTTGGCTGCTGGCAATCACTTCACTGCCATCGAGCAAGGCGCGCAGGTTGATACCCACGTGTTGCATGCCAGGGTGCGGCTTGAGCGCGATGATTTCTTCATCGAAGGCATCGATCTGACCGCGCTGGGCTTCGAAGCTCATGGCACCGATCACGTCGGCCCATTGCAGCAAGTGATGCGCGTCGGCCAGGGTCAGGCAGCTCAGCCCGGTCATGCATGGCGTGCCGTTGACCAGGCACAGGCCGTCCTTGGCGCCAAGCACCACCGGCTGCAAACGTTCAGCCGCCAGGGCTTCTTGCGCCGAGACGATCTGGCCGCGATAACTCACCGTGCCAACACCCAGCAAGGCCACACCGACGTGGGCCATATGGGTCAGGTAACCCACCGAACCCTGGGACGGCACTTGCGGTGTGATGCCGTGGTTGAGCAACGCCAGCAGCGAATGCACCACCTGCGGATGCAGGCCGGACTTGCCGTGGCTGTAGTTGATGAGGGCGGCACAGATGATCGCGCGCGTCTGTTCATCGCTGAGCACCGGGCCGACGCCACAGGCATGGCTGAGCAGGGTATTGCGCGACAGTTGGCTGAGTTGTTCGCCCTTGAGCGACACATTGCACAGTGCGCCCAGGCCGGTGCTCACCCCATAGGCGCGCTCGCCGCTGGTAACGATGCGCTGCACGATGGCCTGGGCATTGTCGATGCGCGCCCAGGCTTGGCCCGACAGCTCAAGCATCGCGCCGTGGCGGGCAACGGCGACTATGTCTTGCCAGCGCAATGGCGTATCGGCGATGGTGATTTTTGTTGCCTGGGACATCTTCATACCTTCTTCATTCTTGTGCAGCTTTGCCGGCCTCTTCGCGGGCAAGCCCGCTCCCACATTTGGAATGCGTTCCCCCTGTGGGAGCGGGCTTGCTCGCGAAGAGGCCGGCCAACTCACCACAAAACCCGGGTCAGACCACCGCCGCCCGCCGCTGAACAAACCGATCCACATACTCATCCGCCGGCGAATGCAAAATCTCGCGCGGGGTGCCGACCTGGATCAGCTTGCCGTCCTTGAGGATCGCAATGCGGTTGCCTATGCGCACGGCTTCGTCGAGGTCGTGGGTGATGAACACGATGGTCTTGTGCAAGGTCTTTTGCAGTTCCAGCAGTTGGTCTTGCATCTCGGCGCGGATAAGCGGGTCGAGAGCGCTGAAGGCTTCATCCATCAGGATGATGTCGGTGTCAGCCGCCAATGCACGGGCCAGGCCGACGCGCTGGCGCATGCCGCCGGAAAGCTGGTGCGGGTATTTATTTTCGTAGCCTTTGAGGCCCACGGTTTCGATCCAGTGCAAGGCGCGCTCGGCGCACACCTGCTTGGTTTCGCCACGCACTTTCAGGCCGTAGGCAACGTTGTCGAGCACGCTCTTGTGCGGCAGCAGGCCGAAGCTCTGGAACACCATGCTGATCTTGTGCCGACGGAATTGGCGCAGGGCTTCCATGTCCAGTTTCAGAATGTCTTCGCCGTCCACCAGGATCGCGCCGCTGGTAGGGTCGATCAGGCGGTTGAAGTGGCGCACCAACGTGGATTTGCCGGAACCCGACAGGCCCATGATCACGAAGATCTCGCCAGTGCCGATGCTCAGCGACAGGTCATTCACGCCGACCACGCAGCCGGTCTCAGCCAGGACCTGATCCTTGGTCTTGCCCTGCCCAACCATCGCCAAGGCCTCCTTGGATCGGTTGCCGAAGATCTTGAAGACGTTTTTAACTTCGATTTTGCTGACAGTAGTCATTTGCTCGCCTCATGCCGTGGACGACCATAGGCCTGGGTAATGCGGTCGATGACCACTGCGAGAATCACGATCGCCAGCCCGGCTTCAAGACCACGGCCAACGTTGAGGGTCTGGATGCCGACGAGCACGTCTTCACCCAAGCCACGGGCGCCGATCATCGAGGCGATGACCACCATCGACAACGCCATCATCGTGGTCTGGTTGATCCCGGCCATGATGCTGGGCAATGCCAGCGGCAGTTGCACGCCGAACAGTTGCTGCCAGCGGTTGGCACCAAAGGCGTTGATGGCTTCCATGACTTCGCCGTCGACCTGGCGAATGCCTAAGTCGGTCAGGCGAATCAACGGCGGCACGGCGTAGATCACCGTGGCGAAAATCGCCGGGACCTTGCCCAGGCCGAACAGCATCAGCACCGGGATCAAGTACACGAAACTCGGCATGGTTTGCATGATGTCGAGCAGCGGCATCAGCACCGAACGCAGGCGATTGCTGCGCGCCGACAGAATGCCCAGCGGAATGCCGATCAACACCGAGATCACGGTGGCGACCATCATCAATGCGAGGGTTTGCATCAGCTTGTCCCACAGGCCAACCGCGCCCACCAGGAACAGCAAACCGACGATAACCGCCGTGGTCACCACCTTGCGCGTGGCGTGCCAGGCCAGCGCACCGACGATCGTCAGCATCAACCACCAGGGCGCCGCACGCAGCATCCCTTCCAGGTTGACGATGGCCCACAGCAGGGTATCGGAAATGTGCCGGAACACATCACCGTAGTTGGTGACCAATGAATCCACCCAACCGTTGACCCAGTCGGCGATGGAAAACGTAAAACTCTCAGGAAACATAGCGTGCTCTCGATCCAATGGGTTGTGGCCGGCTGTCCGACCAGCCCCTTAGGGTAGCCGGACAGGCTTGACCTACAAGGCCGCGTCGATTTTCTTGGCTGCGTCTTCGCTCACCCACGCATGCCAGACTTCAGGATGTTCCTTGAGGAATATTTTCGCCAGTTTCGGCGACTCAATTCGCTCCTTGGCCATACGACCCAGGTTCTGGTTCAGCAGGTCGATCGGCAGGTTGACCTTTTCCAGCACGGCCACCAGTTCCGGCGCTTGCTCGTGGAAAGCCTTGGACAGGCCGACCTTGATGCTCACGCTCTTATCCACGCCGGGTTTTTCTTCCAGCTTGACCAGGTCGACCTGGCCCATCAGCGGGGTCGGCGACCAGTAGTAAAACAGGATCGGTTCGCCACGCTTGTAGCTCGACAGCACCGCCGCATCCAGCGCCGGGCCGGTGCCTGGGCGGAAGTTGGTGTAGGTGCTTTCCAGGCCATAGCTCTTGAGCATTTCGCTGTTGTCCAGCTCGCAGGTCCAGCCAGCCGGGCAGTTGTAGAAGCGACCCTTGGACGGTTCTTCCTGGTCCTTGAACACCGAGGCGTACTTGGCCAGGTCGGCGATGGTTTTCAAGCCCGGGGCCTTGGCTTCCAGCTTGCGCTTGGCGTCGCCTTCGATCACATAGCGCGGCACGTACCAGCCTTCGATAGCACCGACAACAGGCGCGCCGACACCGACGACTTTGCCGGCCTTCTCGGCCTTGTTCCAGACCTCGCTGCGGCCGACCCACTCTTCGGCAAACACTTGGATATCATTGCTGCTCAGGGCGTTTTCCATGGTGATGGAGTTGCCTGGCAGGCTGTCGGTTTTGCAGTCGTAGCCTTTTTCCAACACGGTTTGCAGGATGTCAGTAAGCAACATGCCGCTTTCCCAGTTCAGGCCGGCGAATTTCACCGGTTTGCCGGATTCGCACCAGCCCGCCGCCTGGGCGCCAACGCTCGCCAGCACGCCCGCAGAGAACAGTGTGGCCAACAAGGTCTTATGCATTTTCATTGTTGTGACGCTCCCAATTTTGAAATGGATTACGGCAGTCAGTAGGCGTCCTGCCCTGTCCACGTCCCATCAGGCTTGTGCAGCCAGCCCGTTTGTTGTTGGTATGGCGCCCTGCTCTACTGGCAGGATCAATTGATTGGGCACCGTGCCGTGCCATTTTTTCGCACACACGTAGTACAAGGCTGCGGGAAGCACCAGCCCGATGATCCAAGAGATATCCACATCACCCAGCGCAGCCACCAGCGGACCTGTGAAGAACTGGGTGGAGATAAATGGCAACTGCACCAGCACGCCGAACACATACACGCTGATACCGAGCAGGTTCCAACGGCCGTAGCGACCGTTAGGGTCGGCCAGCGCCGGCACGTCATAGCGCTCGCGGGTAATGCAGTAGTAGTCGACCAGGTTGATCGCGCTCCATGGCGTAAAGAACGCCAGCAGGAACAGGATGAAAGACTTGAACGCGCCGAGGAATGAGTGCTGACCGAGCAACGCGATCAGGGTCGCCGTACCGACAATCACCAGCACAAACACCAGACGCTGCAGGCGCGTGACCTCCAGGCGGCCACGCAAGCCGCTGATGATGGTCGCGATGCACATGAAGCTGCCGTAGGAGTTCAGCGTGGAGATGGTGACCTTGCCGAACGCGATGCTGAAATACAGCAGCGCAGCGGTGGCGCCGGTACCGCTCAACCCCACGATGTAGGCCACTTCGTGACCGGCAAATTGCCCATTGGACATGGCCGCGGCAAACACGCCAAGGGTCATCGCCACCTGTGCCCCAATCACCGACCCCGCGCCAGCCGCGAAAAATGTCTTCACCGAAGACGTCTTGCTCGGCAGATAGCGTGAATAGTCAGCCACATAAGGGCCGAAGGCGATCTGCCAGGAGGCCGCGAGCGACACCGCCAGCAGGAAGCTGCTCCAGCTGAAGTGGCGGATTTGCAGGAGCGCGCCAACGTCGGTCTGGCCTATCAGACGGCTGAACAGGTAGATAAAGGCAATCACCCCAATGACGCTGGCGACACGCCCAATGAAATGGATCACCCGGTAACCCAGCACCGTGACCAGCACGATGACACTGGCGAAGATCAGGATCCCGACGCTGTCGCTGACACCGAACAACTGGCCCAGCGCCTGACCGGACAGCACGGTGCCGGTGGCGGTAAAACCGAGGTACATCAAACAGACCAGCACAATCGGAATAGCCGCGCCATACACACCGAACTGCACCCGGCTGGAGATCATCTGCGGCAGGCCCAGCTTGGGCCCTTGCGCCGCATGCAGCGCCATCACGCCGCCGCCAATCAGTTGGCCTATCAGCAAACCGATCAACGACCAGAACACATCACCGCCCAGCACCACGGCCAGGGCCCCGGTGACAATGGCGGTGATTTGCAGGTTGGCACCCATCCACAGGGTGAACTGGCTCAATAGACGACCGTGTCTTTCCGCTTCCGGGATGTAGTCGATCGAACGCCTTTCGATCAACGGGGTGGTGCTTGCACGTGCGTCATTTGCAACCATGGATGTTCAACCTCTGATGGATTGTTCATAAAGCCTGTGTAAAACCGCTTTTTTGTGGGAGCTGGCTTGCCCGCTCCCACATGGGTTATTTGATCATCGGGAGATTGAGGCCCTGCTCCTTGGCGCAGTCGATCGCGATCTGGTAACCCGCATCCGCATGACGCATCACCCCGGTGGCCGGGTCGTTATGCAGCACGCGGGCGATCCGCTCAGCCGCTTCGTCGGTACCGTCGCAGACGATGACCATGCCGGAGTGCTGGGAGAAGCCCATGCCCACGCCGCCGCCGTGGTGCAGCGAAACCCAGGTCGCGCCACTGGCAGTGTTGAGCAAGGCGTTGAGCAGCGGCCAGTCGGACACGGCGTCGGAACCGTCCTGCATGGCTTCAGTTTCGCGGTTCGGGCTGGCGACCGAGCCGGAATCGAGGTGGTCACGACCAATCACCACCGGTGCCGACAGCTCGCCGCTGCGTACCATTTCGTTGAACGCCAGGCCGAGCTTGGCGCGCTGGCCCAGCCCAACCCAGCAGATACGCGCCGGCAGGCCCTGGAAGCTGATGCGCTCGCGGGCCATGTCCAGCCAGTTGTGCAGGTGCGCGTCGTCGGGGATCAGCTCTTTGACTTTGGCGTCGGTCTTGTAGATGTCTTGCGGGTCGCCGGACAGTGCAGCCCAACGGAACGGGCCGATGCCACGGCAGAACAGTGGGCGGATGTACGCCGGTACAAAACCTGGGAAATCGAAGGCATTTTCTACGCCTTCTTCCTGGGCCATCTGGCGGATGTTGTTGCCGTAGTCGAAGGTCGGGATGCCTTGTTTCTGGAATTCCAGCATGGCTTTGACGTGCACGGCCATCGACTGCTTGGCGGCCTTGATTACGGCAGCCGGTTCGGTCTTGGCGCGGGCGCGGTATTCGTCCCAGGTCCAGCCGGCCGGCAGGTAGCCGTTGAGTGGGTCGTGGGCGCTGGTCTGGTCGGTGACCATGTCCGGGCGCACGCCACGCTTGACCAGTTCAGGCAGGATCTCTGCGGCGTTACCCAACAGGGCGATGGAGATAGCCTTGCCTTCCTGGGTGTATTTGGCGATGCGCGCCAGGGCGTCGTCGAGGTCTGTGGCTTGCTCGTCGACATAGCGGCTGCTGAGGCGGAAATCGATGCTGACCTGCTGGCACTCGATGTTCAGCGAGCACGCGCCGGCCAGGGTTGCAGCCAGTGGTTGCGCGCCGCCCATGCCGCCGAGGCCGGCGGTGAGGACCCAACGGCCGGTCAGGTCGCTGTTGTAATGCTGGCGACCGGCTTCGACGAAGGTTTCGTAGGTGCCTTGGACGATGCCCTGGCTACCGATGTAGATCCAGCTGCCGGCGGTCATCTGGCCGTACATGGCCAGGCCCTTGGCATCCAACTCGTTGAAGTGTTCCCAACTGGCCCAGTGCGGCACCAGGTTGGAGTTGGCGATCAGCACGCGCGGGGCGTTGCTGTGGGTCTTGAACACGCCAACCGGCTTGCCGGATTGCACCAGCAGGGTTTCGTCATCATTCAGGTTGGTGAGGCTCTCGACGATCTGGTCATAGCACTCCCAGTTACGCGCCGCACGGCCGATACCGCCGTATACCACCAGTTCTTTAGGGTTCTCGGCCACTTGTGGGTCGAGGTTGTTCATCAGCATGCGCAGCGGCGCTTCAGTCAGCCAGCTTTTGGCGGTGAGCTTGTTACCGTGGGCGGCGCGGATTTCTACGTCACGGTACTTGGTTGGCTTAGTCACAAAAAACTCCTCGGCGATTGATGCGCATACTTTGTTGGTGCGAAGTGGGCTCTTACGCACACACCTTTACTTGTACATACAAGCATATGCAATCAAGCGGCCAACTTTCTAAGAGAGCTGTCGAGAATTTTTGGTGATGCGTGCTCGAGCCTTGGAAATTAAGCCTTATAGGCTTGATGAAATTTCTTACGGAAGGCTTTTGCTGCGAGGGAGGTTTGTCACGACAATGTAGTTCTGCGCCACGCTGGGGCATTCAGTAACAAACTGGTGCAGAGACTGGAAACAGATTTAATGTTCCCCACAAAACAATTGTGGGAGCTGGCAAGCCAGCCCCCACATTTTTTAACCGCGTGCGGTCAGTTCGATGATGCAGCTACGGCCGGCGACGGAAATATCCAATAGGCCAGTGTTACCGTCGATTTGCAGGCAATCGTGATGCCCCAATTTCTCGTCCAGCACCTTCACCTCATCGGCAACGCTGAACACCAACACCGTCTGCGCCGTACTGAAGAAACGCTGCACACCGTCGGTCCATTGCAGCCGCGCGTGGTAACGCTGCGGCGAATAGATCAGGTTGAAATCGCGGATGGGCCCTGTGATCAATCGGCACTCCACCTGGCTGTCACCCTTGAACGCAAAAGGTTGCAGCGGTAACAACCCGCGCTGTTCTTCGCCATCCACGGTCAGCACCATGCCGGCGCCTTTGATCACGGTGATCACCCGATGGTAGCCGGCGAAGATGGAAAAACCGCCCGATTGCGCAATATCCGCAATCGACAGGCGCCAGCCAAAGCCATCCAGGTCTACGCCGGCATCACGGGCAATTTCTTCGGTACTGCCGCCGCCGTTTTTCCAGGGCATGCGCACATAATCGGCAGCGCGCCAGACTTTTACGGAACTCATTTACTGAAACGTCCTTCCAGGCTGTGACGCGAGCCGGGGTGGATCAAACGTGCGGCCGTCACCGGCTGGCGGCCCGACCAGGTGCGTCGACGGATCAACAGGCACGGTTCGCTGGGCTCGATCTGCAGCAACTTGCATTCGGCGGCGTCAGCGAGGATCGCTTCGACCACGTGCTCGCCTTCGGTCAACGGTGCAACCTGGTTCAAGTAGGCGTAGGGCGTTTGCTGGGTGAAATCCTGTTGCAGGTATTCCGGGGCGACCAGTGCATTGACGAAACGGTCTTCGATTTGCACGGGAATATCATTCTCGAAGTGCACGATCAACGAGTGGAACACCCGCCCGCCTTCGCGCATTTCCAGCGCGACGGCGCGCTCGGAACCGGCAGCTTCTTCGCCCAAGGTGATGACTTGGCAGGTGTGTCGATGACCGCGAGAAGCGATCTCATCGGCAATATTGTGCACTTCAAACAGCGCGGACTGGCTCTTGGGCTCAGCGACGAAGGTACCGACGCCCTGCATGCGCACCAACAAGCCCTCGGCGGTGAGCTCGCGCAGGGCGCGGTTGATAGTCATGCGGCTGAAACCCAACTGGCTGACCAGTTCGCTCTCCGACGGCACACGGTAGTGAGGCGGCCAGTTGCCGTGGAGGATCTGCTGGCTGATCATTTGTTTGACGCGGGCATACAAGGGCGCCGGACTTTCGTCCATGTGGGCAGCCAGCGAAGACTTGGCAGGCGGAGTCGGCACAGGGAATCCTTGCAGGGGAAAAAGATGCATAGATTGCCGGAGTTTACCGAGCAGGCAAACGTCTGTATATGTATATACAAATAAACACACGACTGGGGTGCCTTGATCATGTCCGCTTTCTTTGCCGAACGCGCGCTGCTGCCTAATGGATGGGCCAACGATGTACGTCTTGAAGTCAGCGCAGATGGGGTGCTGACAAGAGTTGAGGCCAATGCCAGCGCAGACGCTGCGGAACGGCTGAGAGGCCCGGTGTTGGCGGGCATGCCGAACCTGCACTCCCACGCTTTCCAGCGCGCAATGGCAGGTTTGGCAGAAGTGGCCGGAAACCCGAATGACAGTTTCTGGACCTGGCGCGATTTGATGTACCGCATGGTCGGCAAGATCAGTCCGGAGCAATTGCACGTCATCGCGCGCCAGCTGTACATCGAGATGCTCAAGGCCGGTTACACCTCGGTGGCCGAATTTCACTATGTGCACCACGATGTCAACGGCCAGCCGTATGCCGACCGCACGGAGCTGTCGCGGCAGATCAGCCAGGCAGCGACCAGCAGTGGCATTGGCCTGACATTGGTGCCTGTGCTTTACACCCACTCCGGGTTTGGCGGCCAGGCACCGAATGAAGGCCAGCGGCGGTTTATCAACAGCACTGAAAACTATCTGGACCTGCAGGCGCGGCTGAAACCGATCCTGGCGGCACAGCCGGCGCAGCAGTTAGGGTTGTGTTTCCACTCGCTGCGCGCCGTCACGCCCGAGCAAATCCATGCAGTGCTGGCCGCCAGCGACAAGGCGTGCCCGGTGCACATCCACATTGCCGAACAGCAGAAAGAAGTCGACGACTGCCTGGCCTGGAGCGGAAAGCGCCCGCTGCAATGGCTGTATGACAATGTCGAGGTGGATGAACGCTGGTGCCTGGTGCATGCCACGCATGCAGATCTTGAAGAGGTCACGCGCATGGCCAAGAGCCGCGCAATTGCCGGTTTGTGCATGACTACCGAGGCTAACTTGGGTGACGGGATTTTCCCGGCCGTGGATTTTCTCGCCCAAGGCGGACGCATGGGCATCGGTTCCGATAGCCATGTGTCACTGAGCGTGGTGGAGGAATTGCGCTGGCTCGAATATGGCCAGCGCCTGCGCGATCAAAGGCGTAACCGCCTGTATCGCAGTGATCAACCGATGGTGGGTCGCACGCTGTTTGACGCGGCGCTGGACGGCGGCGGCCAGGCATTGGGACAGCCGATTGGCCGATTGGAAGTGGGTAAACGTGCGGATTGGCTGGTACTGGATGGCAATGATCCGTACCTGGCGACGGCAAGCGAAGACGGGATTTTGAATCGCTGGTTGTTTGCCGGTGGGGATCGGCAGGTGCGTGATGTGCTGGTGAACGGGAAGTGGGTGGTGCGGGATGGGCGGCATGCCGGCGAGGAAGAAAGTAGCCGGGCCTTCACCCAAGTCTTGAGAGATTTGCTGAGTTAATAACCCCCTAAAACACATGTGGGAGCTGGCTTGCCAGCTCCCACATTTGAAAAACGGTGTTTTCGGGTTACTGCGAAGTCTTCGCCATCTGCTTGTCCGACATGCGCCAGATCAACCGCGTGGTGTCATAACCCTGCTGCCGCGCCCTGCTCAACAGGTCTTCGCGAGTGTCGGCGCTCACCGTAGGCGTGCGCGACAAAATCCACATGTACCGCCGGCTCGGGCTGCCAACAATCGCGGTCTTGTAGTCATCGCTGACATACAGCACCCAGTAATCGCCCTTGGCAACGCCCGGCAACAGTGCGGTAAACCAGTTATTGAATTCCACCCAAAGCTTGTCAGTCTTGCCCGGCACTTGCGGCGTAGCCGTGCCCTTGGCTTCTTCCCACTTCCACTCGGTCGTCAGGCAGCGGTTGAACACCGACATGTCGCCATCAGGCAGCAATGTGTAGCGGGCTTCGGACTGCGCGCAGTTGCGCTGGAAGTACATCGGCAATCGGGCCAACTCATACCAAGTGCCCTGATAACGCTTGAGGTTGACGTTGTTCGCAGTCTTGGGTTGCAGATCATCGCCAGAATGGCTGGCGCAGCCCGCCAAAAACAGGCTGGCGCAAAGGAACAAAACAAAACGGATCATTCTTCTTCTCCCGCAGGCTTTCGCCCCGGTTTACTTCAGGCCTTGCCCGGAAAACATCAGAACCTTGTCACCGGCATATTGCACGCTGATAAAGCTGTTTTTATCGCCCCAGGTGCAGCTGGACATGCCCAGTGCGCCGGAACAGTCAGTCGGCTGACCCAGCAGTGATTCCACTTCAGCCTTAGGCATGCCAGCGGAAAGCTTCGCGTAATTTTCTTGGTTGACCTTGCTGCAAGCGGCCAACAGCACGCAAAAGGTCAGCAAGGCGAGACGACGTAACGACATGGAAAAACTCCTGGAGGGACTAAGCAGAATGGGGGTCTGCCACAAGCTTAGAAGGGAAAAGGGGTTTCTGGTTCCCGACGAACGAAAACAAAAAAGCCCCGAAAACGCTGAAACGTTTCGGGGCTTCTTTAAGGGTGAACCGGCGCCCAAAAACGCCGATCACTTATCGCCGCAACTTACTGCTTGTGGTAAGCCGTCACACGCTCAACTTCTTCTTTCGAACCCAGGAATACCGCCACACGCTGGTGCAGGCCTTCAGGCTGAATGTCGAGGATACGCTGGTGGCCGTCGGTGGACGCGCCGCCTGCCTGCTCAACCAGGAAGGACATCGGGTTGGCTTCGTACATCAGGCGCAGTTTGCCTGGCTTGGACGGCTCGCGGCTGTCGCGTGGGTACATGAACAAGCCACCACGGGTCAGGATGCGGTGCACGTCGGCCACCATCGCGGCGACCCAACGCATGTTAAAGTTTTTCTTCAACGGGCCTTCTTCGCCGGCCATCAACTCGCCCACGTAGCGGGTCACAGGTTCTTCCCAGTGGCGCTGGTTGGACATGTTGATCGCGAATTCCTGGGTGGACGCAGGAATGGTGATGTCTTCGTGGGTCAGTACGAAACTGCCCATTTCTCGGTCCAGGGTGAAGCCTTTGACGCCGTCGCCCAGGGTCAGTACCAGCATGGTCTGCGGGCCGTAGATCGCGTAACCCGCCGCGACCTGTTCGGTGCCTGGCTGCAGGAAGGCCTTTTCGTTCAGGGCCTCGTTCTGGCTCAAGTACTCGTTAGGGCAACGCAGTACCGAGAAGATGGTGCCGACGGGAGCGTTGATGTCGATGTTGGACGAGCCGTCCAGTGGGTCGAACACCAGCAGGTACGCGCCTTTCGGGTACTTGCCCGGGATCTGGTAGGCATTGTCCATTTCTTCGGACGCCATGCCGGCCAGGTGACCGCCCCATTCATTGGCTTCGAGCAGGATCTCGTTGGAGATGACGTCGAGCTTCTTCTGCACTTCGCCCTGCACGTTTTCAGTGCCCATGCTGCCCAGGACACCACCCAGTGCGCCTTTGGACACGGCGTGGCTGATTTCCTTGCAAGCACGCGCCACCACTTCGATAAGGAAGCGCAGATCGGCAGGCGTGTTGTTGCTGCGGGTCTGCTCGATCAAATAGCGACTCAAGGTAACGCGGGACATGTAAGGCTCCGGAGAATGGGGGGCTTGAAAACCCGCGCAGTTTAGCGCGAGTCGGGGCGTATTTCCTCCTATCAGAGGATTTAAACCCAATAGAGTTCATGGACTTTATTTAACGTGCCACCGGCGGCTTGCGCAGCAAACTGTAGGCCATGGCGCCCAGTGCCGCCACGCCGAGCAGTAACACGGCCCAAAGCCCGAGTTTTCTCCAGTTCGTGCCGGCATCGGCAGCCGCTACGATCGGCGGCGACGTCACGGCGACTTCCCCGGCGACTTTCGCTTGTCCCAATGTCTTGAGACGCTCGGCGCTGTAGTCAGGGATCAGGGTCGAAAGCGCAAGGTTCGCCCCCTTGACCGAGGCATTCCCCAGCGCCAGTGTAAACGGCGGCTCACCCCGGGCCAGGAACACCAACTGCGTGGCGCGCACCGCAAAACGCAGCGCAGGCGCTTCAATGCCCAGGCCGCCGCCGCGTTCATCCACTGCCAACTTGAGTTCGGCGACCGTTTGCCCCGGCAGCTGCAATTCATCCTGCACCACGTCCCGGCCATTCTGGGTCAGGCGATACAGCACGCCATTGCTCAGGGGCTGCCACGCCTGTTTGCTGTCCCTACGCCCCGCCAGCGTAACGGGCGCCAGCGTGTTGGCTTGCTTCAATTCGATGCGCAGCCGCTCGATGCTCAGCCCCGCGGGCAACTGCCAGCTGTATTCCCCAGCCTTTAACCGTGTACCCGCCAAGGGTTGCGACCACACCAACGGCATCGGCAGGCTGCTACTGGTCGCGCTCACCAGCTTTGCCGAGGTCAGCAGCGGCGCCGCCTGGCCTTGCCAGACAAGACGCAGGTAACGCGCCGATTGCCCAGGCAAGTTCACGTCATGCTGCTCGACCCGTTCGTCGGCGAATGACAAGCGCGCCACCTGCCCATCGCCCCAGGCTTGCCAGTGCTGCAAGTCATCACTGGCCTCAATGCTGAAACGCTGGAAGCCCTCTTGCTCGCGGCTCCAGTCCAGGCTCAATCGCTGCAACGGTGCCTTGATCGCACTGGCGTCCAATACCCAGCCGCGCAGCACTTGCTTGCCGGGTTTTGGCGCGGTAGACGGTTTTATTTCCACCAAGGTGCCTGTGGTGGTGGCTTTCATCACCACGTCGGGCAGGGCTTGCTGGGTGTCGGCGGCGTACAGCGGGAACCACTTAACGTCGGTGACGTTGCGGCTTTCGGTGCGCTGCGAAGATTGGCGCGACAACGCATAGGCCTGCGGCTCGCCGGCGGCGTTGAACACCCGCACATCGCTGAGATCAGCCTGGCGCGCGCTCAATTGCACGGCCAGTGGCAGTTCCAGGCGATACCAGGGCCCGCTGCCGCTCACGGCCAGCGGCACCTGGGTGGTGAAGTCGGACGGACCTTCCTGTGCAAAGGCTGCCGAACACGCCATCCATACCGCCAACCCACTCAGTTTCAGCTTGCCCATCAAGAAGACGCTCCCTCGGTTTCAGTCACAGGTTCAACGCGTTTTGGCGGCAGCGGCGCAAAGTAGCCCACCACCAGCAACAACCCGCCCACACCGATAAACGACACAATCCGCGCCAGGCCGCCACGGTTGCTCAGTTCGACAAAGAACAGTTTGGCCACCACCACCGCAATCAGCGCCGCGCCGATCAGCCACACTTCGCGACGATGGCGCAGGTGACCGCCGATCATCAGGCCAAGGGCGATCAAGGTCCAGACGATCGATAGGCCGGCCTGCACCAGCATCGACGCCAGCAACGCATCCAATTGAAACGGCACGCCGCCCCAATGATGAGCGGTGCGCATCACCAACGCCGTAAAGAAGGCGAACAGCGAGACACCCGCCACGCCCTGGGCGATCAATTCAATACGCGGCCCACGCTCAGGCGCCGCACTGCGCGACCACAGGTAAATGCCCAGCAGCGCGAACAACAAGCCCAGATCCAACGGGTTGAGCAGCGGAACATAAGGCAACGGCTCGGCCGTGCCGTCGCTGAAGCTGTTCGCCAGCCAGAACCACCCCAACATCAGCACTGCCAGCGGTAGCGCGGCCAGCACACGGTATTCCCTTGGGTACGCCGACACCGGCCATGGCCAACGGCGTGGCGCGGCGGCCAGCACCAGGTACAGGCTTGGCAGAATCGCCCAGCCCAGCCAGCGCCAGGCGTTGTACTCGCTCGACAGCACCAGCAGGCCGTAACGCACCTCCAGCGCCAGCACGCCGATCAGCATCCAGCAGCCCACTACGTGCGCCGCGCTCAGTACCTTGGAAGGAACCACCGCCGCCAAACGCCGCAGCGAGATGAAATGCACCACGAACACCGCTAACCAAGCCAGCCAACCGTACTGCGCCGCCGGGTGGTAATAGTTATGCGCAGACACCAGCAACACCGCACCGGCCGCCGGCATCAACAAAGTGCAGAGCATGCCCAACGACGCCCAGCGCAGTCGCTCGGACAGAAACGCCCAGATCGCCACGCTTACCGCTGCGATGCCCAGCAAAAACGAGCCCTGCAGTGCTTGCGGGATAAACCGCAACACTTCACCGACCAATGCCAGCGTCCACCAGGCCGCGCCCCACACCAGCAGCACGTCGGACAGGCGCTGCAGTTTCAACACGGCAAACACCGGCGCGTGGGGTTTGCGCTGCAAGCGCCAGGCACCGACCAGTGCCGCCAGGCCCAGCACCATCGGCGTCCAGAAACCGCTGTGGGCCAACGGACGCAGACCCTCACGGGTCAACGGGCCAAGCAACTCCGGCACCGCCAATAGGAACGAGCCGCCGCCGATCACTTGCAGCAGCAAGCCGAACACAAAGCTGACGCGTTGTTGCAGGTACAGGCTCAGCCAGATGATCAACAAACCGCTGGCCGCCCACACGCCGCTCGCGCGTTCCCAAGGCAAGACGAACAGCACCGCGAGATTGATCAGTACAAGACCCGCCAGCAGAACCACCGACAAGCCACGCAGCAGCCGCACGTCGCTGCGAACCATGTCATCGCGCGCAGCCAGGAGCATGCCGCCAATCAACGCCAGGCCGATCAGCGAGGCCGTGAGCAAGCCACTCCAACCCGCATTAAATACCGCCGCCCCGTCACCGCCCTGCAAGCGCAGCAGGAACAACGCGCCGCCCAGCAACTGCACGGCGAATGCGCTGAACAGGAAGGTCCGCGAACCAATGCGCAGGCCGACAAACAGCGTCGCCAGGCCGGCGATTGCCCAACTGACGGCCGTGCTTTGAGTATTCAGCAGCAAGGGTGCGAGCAGGTACAAAAAGCTCAAGCCAAGGCCCGCCAGCACGGCCAGGCCTTTGCGCTCCCAATCTGTCGCCTGTTCGGAGGATGCCTTGCGCAACTGATCAAAGCTGAACAGCAACGCCGCGCCCAGCAGCACCGCGCCTAATGGCGCGCCGGCGAGCAAGCTATGTTCGCCGAGGTGCAGTTCACGGAGAAAAGCCAGCGCCGAACCCAATTGCAGTAACACGCCAAATGCTCGCGCCAGTGGCCGCTGTTGACGCAAGCCGAGCCAGAAAATCCCAGCGCCCTCCACCGCCCAGGCCGCAGCCGTCCAGCGCGCATCCAGCCCGAGGGGAATCGCCAGGCTGGCGAAGATCACACCCAGGGCCAGGCAGGTCTCCGCCAAGAGCAAGGCGCGCCCGCCGCTCAGCAGCCGAGCCAACCCCATGTAGATGACGCCCAAGCCCAGCGCGCTGAAGGCGGCGGCGAATTCCACGTGCTGCACCAGCGCGAACTGCAAGCCAAAACCTACCAGCGGCGGACCGAACAACATGCTGCCGTCGACATAATCACCCTTGGCCGCCGACCAGCGCAGCAGCGCGCCACGGCTGTCATCCTCGGGCGCGTCGCTCATCTCCAGCAATTTTCGCCGGGCGAACAATAGGCCGATGGTCAGGTACATCAGGAAAAACAGAATCAGGAACGGTTCGGTGCTCCACAGCAATTGCGGCGTGTAGGAGCGCAGCCCCCAGGCGAAGCCGATACCAAAGGTGCCGACAAAGCCGATCAGGTTGAGCAAACGCCAGGCCTTGAACCAGGCGATGGCGAGGATGCCGGCATTCAGCAGGGCGAAGTAACTGAATAGCGCGACATGGTTACCGGCACCGGTAGACGTGAGGATGGGCGCCGCAAAGCCGCCGAGCGCCGCCGCAGAGGCCAGCCCCAAGGCATCCTGGGTGATTGCCAGGATCGCCGAAAACACCGTGACGGCCACCAGCAAACCCAGCGCCGCACTCGGGTCTATCAACGGATGCAAACGCATCGCAGCAAACACCGTCAGGTACAACACTGCGATCCCGGTGCCTTGCAACATCAAGCCGTAGCTGCTGTTACGCCGCCGCAGCCACCAGCCCAGGCCGAGTAGGCCTAACGCCGCAGCGGCAACCCCGGCGTAACGCACCTCAATCGGCACCACCATGCCTTCGGTGGCGTAACGCAGCAGGAAGGCCAGGCCGAGAAACAGCAGCACCACGCCAACCCGCAGCACGGTATTGCCGCCAAACAGCCAATTGCGTGCGCCACTGATGGCGCGTTCGATCAAGTTGGGGCCACGAGGAATGGCAGGTGCTTGAGGGCGCGGAGTCGGGGCAGGCGTCCAGGCGTCGGCCGGCAGCGGCTGGCTCGGTTTGGCGACCGTGGCGACAGGTGTGATGTCGGCAGGCAGCTCCCAAACAAGCTCTGGGGCTTGGGTAATAGGTGTCGGCTCGGGGATGGGTGTTTCGGCGATGACACTGCTCGTCGGCGCGGGCACTTCCAGTTGCCGCAAGCGTTCGCCCAGCGCTATCAGCGACTTTTGCGTGGTTTCCAACTGACGCGCCTGCTGGTCCGCTTGGGCCGACAGCTTAGCCAGGCGAATTGCCTGGCCGATGCCGAGCCCCAACAGCGCACCGATGCCCGCGTCACTGAACGACTCATCGAGCGTCCAGCCGAGCGCAAGGCCAATCAGCATGAAAATCCATTGCATGGTCGATATCCCTAAGCAAACCGTGGCCTAGTATATCGACGCGGACTCAATGTGGGAGCGGCGGTGCGAAGATTCGACTTGCTCGCGCAAGCGGTGTATCAGCCGACATACTCGTTAACTGATACAGCGTATTCGCGAGCAAGCCCGCACACATTTTGTATTGCAGCGTTTAGTCGAGCGCTTTCCAGATCTCTGTGGCGTACTCGCGGATCGTCCGGTCCGAAGAGAACCAACCCATCCGCGCGGTATTGAGCACCGCCGAACGCCACCACGCCTTGGAATCATGCCAATGCGCTTCGACCCGCGCCTGGGCGTCCCAGTACGAGTCGAAGTCGGCACACACCAGGAAGCGGTCGTAGTCGATCAACCCGTCGATCAGCCCGACATACCGGCCCGGATCATCCGGCGAGAACACCCCGCCGCGAATCGCTTGCAGCACATCGCTGAGGCGATTGGACGCTGCAATGTCCTGCCCGGCGTTGAATTCACCGGCGTGTTTACGCGCTTCCACCTCCTGCGCGCTGAGGCCGAAGATAAACATATGCTCGGCGCCGACGCGCTCGTGCATTTCCACGTTCGCGCCGTCCATGGTGCCGATGGTCAACGCACCGTTGAGACCGAACTTCATGTTGCTGGTGCCCGAGGCTTCAAAGCCGGCGGTGGAAATCTGCTCCGACAAATCCGCTGCCGGGATGATGCTTTCCGCCAGGCTGACGTTGTAGTTGGGCAGGAACACCACCTTGAGCAAACCGCGCACGGTCGGGTCGTTGTTAACGGTTCGCGCGATGTCGTTGGTCAACTTGATGATCAACTTGGCCTGGTGATAACTCGCCGCCGCTTTACCCGCGAAGATCTTCACACGCGGCACCCAGTCGGTGCCCGGTTCGGCACGGATAGCCTGGTAGAGCGCCACCGTGTGCAGCAGGTTCAGCAGTTGGCGCTTGTATTCGTGAATCCGCTTGACCTGCACGTCGAACATCGCCGCCGGGTTGATCGCGATCCCCAGCCGTTCGTGAATGAGGTCCGCCAGTGCGCGCTTACTGTGCAGGCGCTGATCGGCGAAGGCTTTGCGGAAGGTCTGCTTCTCGGCGAAGGTTTCCAGCTCGCCCAGGCGCGTTTCCATGTTGTCGAGAATGTCCGGGCCCAATGCGCCCACGAGCATCGACGTGAGTTTCGGGTTGGCCTGGTACAGCCAGCGGCGGAAGGTGATGCCGTTGGTTTTATTGTTGATGCGCTCCGGGTACAGCTTGTGCAGCTCGGAGAACACCGTGTTGCGCATCAACTGGGTGTGCAAACCCGACACACCGTTGACGCTATGGGAGCCGAGGAATGCCAAGTTGCCCATGCGCACGCGGCGGCCGTTGTCTTCTTCAATCAGCGATACGGCGCGCAATACGTCGAAATCGTGGACGCCCTTGGCGCGCAGCGAGTCGATGTGCTGGGCGTTGATCAGGTAGATGATCTGCATGTGCCGGGGCAGCATGCGTTCCATCAAGCCGACAGGCCAGGTTTCCAATGCCTCGGGCAACAGGGTGTGGTTGGTGTAGGAAAGGGTTTCGACGGTGACGTCCCACGCCGCTTCCCACGGAATGTCGTGCAAGTCGACCAATTGGCGCATCAACTCGGCCACGGCGATGGACGGGTGGGTATCGTTGAGCTGGATCGCGGCGTGTTCGCCCAGGCTCAGCACCGAGCCGTGCATGTTCTTGTGACGACGCAGCAGATCCTGCAGCGAGGCCGAGACGAAGAAGTATTCCTGGCGCAGGCGCAGTTCCTGCCCCGCTTCGGTGCTGTCCGCAGGGTAAAGCACCCGGGAGATGCTTTCAGCGCGGGCCACTTCGGCGACGGCGCCCAGGTGGTCACCGGCGTTGAAACGTTCCAGGTGCAGGTCTTCCACTGCGCGAGCACGCCACAGGCGCAAGGTATTGACACTCGCGCCGCGCCAGCCGACCACCGGGGTGTCGTAGGCAACCGCGCGTACGGTTTCGCTCGGCGTCCACACTTGGATCAGCTTGCCGGAAGCATCCGGCAGGGTTTCGACGCTGCCGCCAAAACCGATCGGGTAAATCACTTCGGCCCGTTCGAATTCCCATGGGTTGCCGAAATCCAGCCAGCGTTCGGTTTGCTCCTGTTGCCAGCCATCGACAATCGCCTGGCGGAACAGGCCGTGCTCATAACGAATGCCATAACCGTGACCCGCAATGCCCAACGTCGACATGCTTTCCATAAAGCACGCGGCCAGGCGGCCTAGACCACCGTTGCCAAGCGCCGCATCGGGCTCCAGCAGGCGGATGCGCTCAAGATCGACGCCCAACTCCGAGAGTGCGTCGCGCGCGATCTCCAGCACGCCAAGGTTGCTCAGGCTGTCGTAGAGCAAGCGACCGATGAGAAATTCCAGGGAAAGGTAATAAACGCGCTTTTGACCTTTGCGGTAAATGCGCCGCGTATGGTCCATCCAGTGGTCGACCATCTGGTCGCGTGCGGCCAGGGCAATGGCTTCGAACCAGTCGTGGTCGAAGGCGTGATCCGGGTCCTTGCCCACCGCGTAGGTGAGTTTGGTCAAGACGGCATCGCGAAATGCGGCTACCTCTGCTTCTCGTGCAAGTGGTTCCTGAGACATCAATTGCGACCTCGGGCGAGATAGAAGGAGTTGCTAGAGCCTAGACGGTCTGACAGAAGGTAGACGCTCTGGTTCGTCAGTTTTTTAACGCATTCACCTATACAGGATTTTAATGCAGGGGCCGTGCCTGCTTTTACCCCTACCCACCTTCGAGCAGAAACCCGGAAAATATTGTTCAAAAAATCACCAATCCCGGTATCATCGCGCGCCCGGACACAGCCCCACCTTTTTGGAACCCTGATGAAGCCTCAACTGATCGCCGCCGCGGAACTCGACCGCCTTGAAACGTGGCAGAAATATTCCGCGCACATGTGCGGTGGTTGCGTGTCCAGCTGCTGCACGCTGCCGGTCGAAGTGAAGATCAAAGACCTGATCCGCATCGGCATCGTCGATGAGTTCGAACTGGGCGACCCGGCGAAGAACATCGCCAAGCGCTTGCAGAAGGAGGGCATCGTCGAGCGTTTCAATTCCAAGTCAGAAATTTTCACCCTGCAGCGCATGAGCAACAACGATTGCCTGTACCTGGATCGTAAGACGCGCTTCTGCACTATTTATGACAAACGCCCGGATACTTGCCGCAATCACCCGAAGATCGGGCCGCGGCCAGGGTATTGCGCGTATAAGCCGAAAGAAGTAGTGCGCGAGACTAAGTTCAAGACCCTCGACAAATTCTGATCTGGATTTTGTGGTGTTCTGACGGGCCTCTTCGCGAGCAAGCCCGCACACACTTGAGCGCGCTCATCCTGAAACAACGCGGTCGAATGTGTGGGGGCTTGCTCGCGAAAGGGTCGGCACAAACACCACACAAACTGCAGACATAAAAAAACGCCCCCGGCCTTTCGACCGGGGGCGTTTTTCATTCAGCCTGAGTTGACTCAGTTCTTGGCTTTCTTGGCAGCGCGGGTACGCTCGCCTTCGTCCAGGATCTTCTTACGCAGGCGGATCGACTTAGGCGTAACTTCGCACAGCTCGTCGTCCTGGATGAATTCCAGGGCCTGTTCCAGGGTGAAGCGAACAGGTGGAACCAGAGCGATGGTTTCGTCTTTACCCGAAGCACGCATGTTGTCGAGCTTCTTGCCTTTGGTTGGGTTGACGCCCATGTCGTTGTCACGGCTGTTCAGACCAACGATCTGGCCGTTGTAGATCTCTTGACCGTGTTCAACGAACAGCTTGCCACGCGCCTGGAGGGTTTCCAGGGAGTAGGTCAGTGCCTTGCCGGTTTCAACCGAGACCAGAACACCGTTCTGACGGCCAGACATATCGCCGGACTTCATGGTGTCGTAGCGATCGAAGATCGAGGTCAGGATGCCAGCACCGTTGGTCAGGGTCAGGAACTGGTTACGGAAACCGATCAGACCACGCGCAGGGATGTTGTATTCCAGACGTACACGGCCTTTGCCATCCGGCACCATGTTGGTCAGGTCGCCCTTACGCAGACCCATCTCTTCCATCACCTTGCCCTGGGATTCTTCCGGGGTGTCGATGGTGACGTTTTCGAACGGTTCCTGCTTCACGCCGTCAACCTGACGGATGATCACTTCAGGACGACCAACGCCCATTTCGAAGCCTTCGCGACGCATGGTTTCGATCAGTACCGAGAGGTGCAGCTCACCACGGCCGGAAACCTTGAACTTGTCAGCCGAGTCGCCTTCTTCAACGCGCAGAGCAACGTTGTACAGCAGCTCTTTGTCCAGACGTTCCTTGATGTTACGGGAAGTCACGAACTTGCCTTCTTTACCGCAGAAAGGCGAGTCGTTTACCTGGAAGGTCATGGAAACGGTTGGCTCGTCAACGGTCAGAGGCTTCATCGCCTCGACGTTGTCCGGCTGGCACAGGGTGTCGGAGATGAACAGCGAGTCCATACCGCTCACGCAAACGATGTCGCCGGCGAAAGCTTCTTCAACGTCGATACGGTGAAGACCGTGGTGACCCATCAGCTTCAGGATGCGGCCGTTACGCTTCTTGCCGTCGGCGCCGATAGCGACAACCGGGGTGTTCGGCTTGACGCTACCACGAGCGATACGGCCAACGCCGATAACACCCAGGAAGCTGTTGTAGTCCAGTGCCGAGATTTGCATCTGGAACGGACCGTCACGGTCAACCTTCGGTGGTGGAACGTGGTCAACAATCGCCTGGTACAGCGGGGTCATGTCTTCCGCCATGGCGGTGTGTTCCAGACCGGCAATACCGTTCAGGGCCGAGGCGTAGATAACCTGGAAGTCCAGTTGCTCTTCGGTAGCACCCAGGTTGTCGAACAGGTCGAAAATCTGGTCCAGAACCCAGTCCGGACGTGCGCCTGGACGGTCAACCTTGTTGATGCACACGATCGGACGCAGGCCGGCTTCGAAAGCCTTCTTGGTCACGAAACGGGTTTGCGGCATAGGGCCGTCTTGAGCGTCAACCAGCAGCAGAACGGAGTCAACCATCGACATTACGCGTTCTACTTCGCCGCCGAAGTCGGCGTGGCCCGGGGTATCCACGATGTTGATGTGGTAGCCGTTCCAGTTGATAGCGGTGTTTTTAGCCAGGATGGTAATACCGCGCTCTTTTTCCTGGTCGTTGGAGTCCATCACGCGCTCGTCGTTGAGCTCGTTGCGCTCCAGGGTGCCGGATTGACGCAAGAGTTTGTCTACCAGGGTGGTTTTACCATGGTCAACGTGAGCAATGATGGCGATGTTACGTAGATTTTCGATCACTTGTGTATCTCGATCAGAGGATTCGGTGTGCTGACAGGTCGTGGCAGCGATTTACAGTAGAGTCAGGCCTTGCCGTTACAGCTTGACGGCAGAGTCGGGGGGCCGGTGACGCAGGCCACAGGCAAACAGCCCCGGGCTCTTAGCTCGGTCGATAAACGCGCACATTGGCATACCCCTCACTGAGCAAATGGTGGGCATGCAGGCGACTCATCACGCCTTTGTCGCAATACAACAGGTACTGACGGCTGTTATCCAGTTCCTTGAAACGCGCGTTCAATGCATAAAACGGCAGCGTTTGTACGTCGATGCCGGCGATTTCCAGCGGCTCATCCTCGGCGGCATCCGGGTGACGGATGTCGACGACGATCTGGCCAGCCAGGGCTTCGCTGACTTCTTCGATCTTCACGTCCTGGCCCAGTTCGTCGATTACGCGATCGATCGGGACCATTTTGGCGCTCTCAAGCGCACGCTCAAGAATCGCCATGTCGAACTGTTGTTCTTCGTACTCCACGCGGTTGCGCTTGGCGTGGGTCTTGGGGTTCACCGAGATGACCCCGCAATATTCCGGCATATGCTTGGCGAAATCAGCGGTACCGATTTCTTCGGCTAGGTCGATGATGTCCTGCTTGTGACTGGCGATCAGCGGGCGTAGCACCAGCTTTTCGGTCACGCAATCGATCAGCGACAGGTTCGGCAGCGTCTGGCTGGACACTTGGGAGATCGCCTCACCGGTCACCAGCGCGTCGATCTGCAACTGATCGGCGATTCGCGACGCAGCGCGCAACATCATACGCTTCAAAACTACGCCCATATGACTGTTATCGACTTTACCGAGAATTTCGCCCAACACTTCCTCAAACGGCACGCTTACAAATAGCACGCGTTGGGAGCTGCCGTATTTCTTCCAGATAAAGTGCGCAACTTCCATCACGCCCAATTCGTGTGCACGCCCGCCCAGGTTAAAGAAGCAGAAGTGGCTCATCAGGCCGCGGCGCATGATCTGGTAAGCCGCCACCGTGGAATCGAAACCGCCGGACATCAATACCAGGGTCTGTTCCAGGGCGCCCAGCGGGTAGCCACCGATGCTGTTGTGCTGGCTGTGGATCACAAACAACCGTTGGTCGCGAATTTCCATGCGCACTTCAATTTGCGGCGCTTTGAGGGAAATTCCAGCGGCGCCGCACTCGCGACGCAGCTTGCTGCCAACGTATTTTTCGACGTCCATGGAGCTGAAGGTGTGCTTGCCGGCACGCTTACAACGCACCGAAAAAATCTTGCCTTCAAGCTCGCTGCCGAAGTGCTGTTTGCACTTCTCGGTGATGTCGTCGAAGTCGCCCAGCGGGTACTCGTCCACCTGCAGGAAATGCGCGATGCCCGGCATGCAGCTCAGGCGCTCGGTCATGTCTTTCAAGGCTTTGGGCTCGGTAATACGGGTTTCCAGCTCGAGGTTGTCCCACACACCATTCACCACCACAGCCGGGTCCAGATCGCGGAGCACGGCACGGATGTTCTTGGCCAATTGACGGATGAAACGCATCCGTACCGGTCGGCTTTTGATGGTGATTTCGGGGAAGACTTTAACGATTAATTTCATGGAAACAGCGCGCGCCGGGCCTGCTGAAAAAGGGGGGCGCGGATTATAGCGGAAATCGCTCACGGTTTAACCAGTTAATATGCAAAGCACAGACAGCGCACTAAATAGGTGCGCCAACCCTCCGCTGCGCCACATTGCAGTGCGCAGATTTTACGCTTTTGTCGCAATGCACCTTTATAGGGGCGTTTTTAGATCAAAAAACCCATGTTGGCGCACTGGCATGCAATTTGCTCTCTTGTGAGGCAGGTTGCCATGGCGGAGTATCCGCGCCGGCATCACCCACATTCTAAGGGCTACTCCACTATCCAGCCCGAAGCCACCCGGAGGACACTATGTCGAAGTCGGTTCAACTCATCAAAGATCATGACGTTAAATGGATTGATCTGCGCTTCACGGACACCAAAGGCACTCAGCACCACGTGACCATGCCGGCTCGCGACGCGCTGGATGATGCTTTCTTTGAAGAAGGCAAAATGTTCGACGGCTCCTCCATCGCTGGCTGGAAAGGCATCGAAGCCTCCGACATGATCCTGATGCCGGACGACAGCACTGCCGTGCTGGACCCGTTCACCGAAGAGCCAACCCTGATCCTGGTTTGCGACGTGATCGAGCCTTCGACCATGCAAGGCTACGACCGCGACCCACGTGCGATCGCCAAGCGTGCCGAGGAATACCTGAAGTCCACCGGTATCGGCGACACCGTATTCGTAGGCCCGGAGCCAGAATTCTTCATCTTCGACCAGGTCAAGTTCAAGTCCGACATCTCCGGTTCGATGTTCAAGATCTACTCCGAACAAGGTTCGTGGATGTCCGACCAGGACGTCGAAGGCGGCAACCATGGCCACCGTCCAGGTATCAAAGGTGGCTACTTCCCGGTTCCGCCATTCGACCATGACCACGAAATCCGTACCTCCATGTGCAACGCCATGGAAGACATGGGCCTGGTCATCGAAGTGCACCACCACGAAGTGGCCACTGCCGGTCAGAACGAAATCGGTGTGAAGTTCAACACCCTGGTGGCCAAGGCTGACGAAGTTCAAACCCTGAAGTACTGCGTACACAACACTGCCGTGGCTTACGGCCGTACCGCGACCTTCATGCCTAAGCCGCTGTACGGCGATAACGGTTCGGGTATGCACGTTCACTTGTCCATCGCCAAAGAGGGCAAGAACACTTTCGCTGGCGAAGGTTATGCCGGCCTGTCCGACACCGCCCTGTACTTCATCGGCGGCATCATCAAGCACGGTAAGGCCCTGAATGGCTTCACCAACCCATCGACCAACTCCTACAAGCGTCTGGTCCCAGGTTTCGAAGCACCGGTAATGCTGGCTTACTCGGCACGTAACCGTTCCGCCTCGATCCGTATTCCTTACGTCTCCAGCCCTCGTGCTCGCCGTATCGAAGCGCGCTTCCCGGATCCAGCAGCTAACCCATACCTGGCCTTCGCTGCCTTGGTAATGGCTGGCCTGGACGGCATCCAGAACAAGATCCACCCAGGCGACGCCGCCGACAAAAACTTGTACGACCTGCCGCCTGAAGAGGCCAAAGAGATCCCACAAGTGTGTGGCAGCCTGAAAGAAGCCCTGGAAGAGCTGGACAAGGGCCGCGCGTTCCTGACCAAAGGCGGCGTGTTCAGCGACGACTTCATCGACGCTTACATCGGCCTGAAAAGCGAAGAAGAAATCAAGGTTCGCACCTTCGTACACCCACTGGAATACGAGCTGTACTACAGCTGCTGATCCGGTAGCGCTGCTTAAGGTGGCGTGATGAAAAAAGACCTCCTTCGCGGAGGTCTTTTTTTTGCCCGCAATAGGTGAAAAATGTGGAAGCGGGCTTGCCCGCGATAGCGTACTGCCCGCCACCTGATGTATGACTGACCCACCGCCATCGCGGGCAAGCCCGCTCCCGCAGGAGATCACCTTTGAAATACCGACTTTTGTTCGCTCTGCTATTCGTCAGTGCCGGTGCGAACGCCGCGCCGCCTACCCTTGATCCGCTGCTCAACAGCATCGCCGAGCGACTGGAGATTGCCGACCAAGTGGCGTTAAGCAAATGGGACAGCAAAAAGCCCGTAGAAGACAAAAAGCGCGAGCAAGAGGTAATCGCCAGCGTGGTCGCCCAGGCACCGAGCTACAAGCTGGACCCTGGCGCCGCCGAGCAGTTTTTCTCGGCGCAGATCGAAGCGAACAAACTGGTGCAGTACACCCACCTGTCCGATTGGCAGTTCCAAGGCAAGGCGCCTGACGATCCACGCCCGGACTTGGTCAAGCAGATTCGCCCGCAGCTGGATGAACTGCAAAAACACCTGCTGCAGCAACTAGCCGATTTCACTCCCCAGCGCACTGACCCGCAGTGCCCGCAATGGCTGGCCCAGGCGGTACACGAGCCGCTGAACGACCCTCTGCGCCAACTGGCAATGATCCGTGCCACCGCCGAGCTGTGCATCTTCAAAGGCTAAAGCCTGCAAACCCAATCAAAAAGGTGCGGCGGGCTTGCTCGCTACCACATTTTTGATTGGGCGCATTCAAGAACTATATCGGGCGCCTCCTGAACAACCTTCACAAGTCCGCACTATATTGGTGCGATACGCTGCACCCTTCCCACCTGTTCAGCCCATTTTGGTTCGAAACTACCCGAGCAAGCTGGCAGAACGCCACAGTTTCGCGCCTTAACCCGCCATTTCAGGGCTTGCACGCTTCTTTTCGGAGCCTTGGTTTGGTTTTTGCATTTTCCTTGTATCAGCGTGTGCCTCAAGCCCGCGCCTTGCTCCAAAAGAGGTCCTGATGACCATCAGTGATGCACTGCACCGTTTGTTACTCGACAACCTGACCACCGCGACCATCCTGCTCAATGGCGACTTGCGTCTTGAGTACATGAACCCGGCGGCGGAAATGCTCCTGGCCATCAGCGGCCAGCGCAGCCATGGGCAGTTCATCAGCGAGCTGTTCACCGAGTCGGCCGAAGCCTTGAGCTCGCTGCGCCAGGCGGTGGAGCAGGCACATCCATTCACCAAGCGTGAAGCGATGCTCACCGCCCTCACCGGCCAGACGCTGACTGTCGACTACGCGGTGACCCCGATCCTGAGCAACGGCGCCACCCTGCTGTTGCTTGAAGTGCATCCTCGCGATCGCCTGCTGCGCATTACCAAGGAAGAAGCGCAGCTGTCCAAACAGGAAACCAGCAAGATGCTGGTGCGCGGCCTGGCCCATGAGATCAAGAACCCCCTCGGCGGCATTCGCGGTGCAGCGCAACTGCTGGCCCGCGAGCTGCCGGAGGAACACCTCAAGGACTACACCAACGTCATCATCGAAGAAGCCGACCGCCTGCGTAACCTGGTGGACCGCATGCTCGGCTCCAACAAGCTGCCGTCCCTTGCGATGACCAACGTGCACGAAGTACTTGAGCGCGTCTGTCATCTGGTCGAGGCCGAAAGCCAGGGCTGCATCACCTTGGTGCGCGATTACGACCCGAGCATTCCCGACGTATTGATCGACCGCGAGCAGATGATCCAGGCGGTGCTCAATATCGTGCGCAACGCCATGCAGGCCATCAGCAGCCATAACGAGCTGCGCCTGGGCCGCATCAGCCTGCGCACCCGCGCCCTGCGCCAGTTCACCATCGGCCATGTGCGCCATCGCCTGGTGACCAAGGTCGAGATCATCGACAACGGCCCGGGCATTCCTGCGGAACTGCAGGAAACCATTTTCTTTCCCATGGTCAGCGGCCGCCCGGACGGTACCGGGTTGGGCCTGGCCATTACCCAGAACATCATCAGCCAGCACCAGGGTCTGATCGAATGTGAGAGCCATCCTGGCCACACCACGTTCTCGATCTTTCTGCCTCTGGAAAAAGGAGCCCCATCGACATGAGCCGTAGTGAAACTGTCTGGATCGTCGATGACGACCGTTCTATCCGCTGGGTCCTCGAGAAAGCCTTGCAACAGGAAGGCATGACCACCCAGAGCTTCGACAGCGCCGACGGAGTGATGAGCCGCCTGGCTCGCCAGCAGCCCGACGTGATCATTTCTGACATCCGCATGCCCGGCGCCAGTGGCTTGGACCTGTTGGCGCGGATTCGCGAGCAGCACCCGCGTTTGCCGGTGATCATCATGACCGCGCACTCGGACCTGGACAGCGCTGTGGCGTCCTATCAAGGCGGTGCCTTTGAATACCTGCCCAAGCCGTTCGACGTGGACGAGGCAGTCGCGCTGGTCAAACGCGCCAACCAACACGCCCAGGAACAGCAGAACCAGGAAGCCCCACCGGCCTTGACCCGCACCCCGGAAATCATCGGCGAAGCGCCGGCGATGCAGGAAGTGTTTCGCGCCATCGGGCGTTTGAGCCACTCCAACATCACCGTGCTGATCAATGGCGAATCGGGGACCGGTAAAGAGCTGGTAGCCCACGCCCTGCACCGTCACAGCCCACGGGCGGCTTCGCCATTTATTGCGTTGAACATGGCGGCTATCCCGAAGGACTTGATGGAGTCCGAGTTGTTCGGCCATGAAAAAGGCGCGTTTACCGGCGCCGCCAACCTGCGTCGCGGACGTTTTGAACAGGCGGACGGCGGCACGCTGTTCCTCGATGAAATCGGTGATATGCCGGCCGACACCCAGACCCGCCTGCTGCGCGTGCTGGCGGACGGCGAGTTCTACCGGGTTGGCGGGCACACGCCGGTCAAGGTCGACGTGCGTATCATCGCGGCGACCCACCAGAACCTGGAAACCCTGGTGCATGCGGGCAAATTCCGTGAGGACTTGTTCCACCGCCTCAATGTGATCCGCATCCACATTCCGCGGATGTCGGACCGTCGCGAAGACATCCCGACGCTCGCCCGCCACTTCCTTGCCCGCGCCGCGCAAGAGCTGGCGGTTGAGCCGAAGCTGCTCAAAAGCGAGACCGAGGAATACCTGAAGAACCTGCCGTGGCCGGGCAACGTGCGCCAGCTGGAGAACACCTGCCGCTGGATCACGGTGATGGCGTCCGGGCGCGAAGTGCATGTCAGCGACCTGCCACCGGAGCTGCTCAGCCTGCCGCAGGACTCTGCGCCGGTGACCAACTGGGAACAGGCGCTGCGCCAATGGGCGGATCAGGCCCTGGCTCGCGGCCAGTCCAGCCTGCTGGACAGCGCCGTACCGGCGTTTGAGCGGATCATGATCGAGACGGCCCTCAAGCACACCGCCGGCCGCCGGCGTGATGCCGCCGTGTTGCTGGGCTGGGGCCGTAATACGCTGACTCGCAAGATCAAGGAGTTGGGGATGAAGGTGGATGGTGGGGATGACGATGAGGGTGATGAGGGCTGACACCCTCTAAAATCCACTGAAGATCCAGTGTGGGAGCAAGCCCGCTCCCATAGTTGGATCTGCGCAGGGTGTCGGGAACGTGCACCGCTTCAATGCACCCTGAACCGGCATCGGGCACGAATCCAAAACCCGAACCTGCGGCCTCGCTGAGAAAAATCTGAAAACCAAAAAGCGCAAAGCCCCGTATTCCGGGGCTTTGCGCTTTTTGAAGAGATTTTTTGGCACACCTTGGCCACTCTGGCACGCGCCCTGCAATAACCCTTGTACTACCCAGTTTCGGGGACCTTGGTACAGGCAGGCCGAGAATCCCCTCTTTAACACCGAAGCCCTCAAGGCTTCACCCCGTTTTGGGAGCCCTGGTACAGGCAGGCCGGGAACTCCCTTCTTTACACCCGGGGCTTATGTGGCGCAGCGCCCATAGCTCCAGCCCGTTTTGGGGACCTTGGTACAGGCAGGCCGGGGATTCCCTCTTTTATTGCTCTTGGAGATGGATCTCCAGCCGCCAGCGACCATCGGCCTTCTCACCTTTCCACTCCCCACGCAAAGGCCGAGCCGCCACCAGGTTCAGCAGCAGGCCGCCGTCGGTCTTGCGCACGCGCCAATTCACGCCCCTTTCATTGATCTTGAGTTGCCCACTGGCAGCCTTGCCTTGCGCGTCGAACAGCAGCGCCACCGTACCGTCGATAGGCTCGCCGTGCAGCTTGGGTTCGCGGTTGAACCACACCACCACGCCGTCTTTTGCGGCCTCAACCTGTTGCAGTTCGACCGGGTCCGGCGTGGTCAGTCGGCCAATCATCAAGCCGGTCAGCAAGCCGACAATCGCCAAAGAGCCCATGACCCGCGGCATAAGCTTCGGCCTTGGGTCCTCTTCGGGGGTAGAATGCAGCGCATCTTTGCCTTCGGAGCCGTGCATGTTTCACGTCATCCTTTTTCAACCAGAAATTCCGCCGAATACCGGCAACGTTATCAGGCTGTGCGCCAACAGTGGCTGCCACCTGCATTTGATCGAGCCCCTGGGCTTCGACATGGACGACAAGCGCCTGCGCCGCGCCGGGCTGGACTATCACGAGTACGCCACCCTCAAGCGCCATGCCGACCTGGCGAGTTGCCTGGAAAGCCTGGGGCACCCACGGCTGTTCGCGTTCACCACCAAGGGTTCGCGACCGTTCCACGATGCCAGCTTTGCCGAAGGCGACGCGTTCCTGTTCGGCCCGGAAAGCCGGGGTCTGCCACCGGAGGTGCTGGACGCACTGCCGGACGGTCATCGCCTGCGTTTGCCGATGCGCGAGGGGTGCCGCAGTTTGAATTTATCAAACACCGTCGCCGTTGCCGTCTACGAAGGCTGGCGCCAGCTGGGCTTCAAGTAGCACACATAACAAATGTGGGAGCGGGCTTGCCCGCGATGCAGGCACCTCGGTGTGTCAGTCACACCGCGGTGATGCTATCGCAGGCAAGCCCGCTCCCACATTTAGTTCTGTGTCGGGTTCGAAATTACTGAACCGTCGACGCACCTTCCTGTTGCATGCGCTGCAGCTCTTGCGCGTACAGGGCATCGAAGTTCACCGGTGCCAGCATCAGCGCCGGGAACGAGCCCCGAGTGACCAGGCTGTCCAGGGTCTCACGGGCATACGGGAACAGGATGTTAGGGCAGAACGCACCCAGGGTGTGGCTCATGGACGCTTCGTCCAGGCCCTGGATCAGGAAGATACCGGCCTGTTGCACTTCAGCGATGAAGGCAACTTCTTCGCCGTTCTTGACGGTAACCGACAGAGTCAGCACGACTTCATGGAAGTCGCCTTCCAGTGCTTTTTGACGGGTGTTCAGGTCCAGCGCAACGCTTGGGGTCCATTCCTGGCGGAAGATCGCCGGGCTTTTCGGCGCTTCGAACGACAGGTCACGCACGTAGATCCGCTGCAGCGAGAACTGTGGGCCTTGGGCTTCTGCTGCTTCGGTGTTCTGTTGATCAGTCATCGCAGATCCTTCTCTATCTTGGGGTCTTTAAGGGTTTAGAAGTCAGACGAGCAGCAGCGCATCGAGTTTACCGGCGCGCTCCAGGGCGAACAGGTCATCGCAGCCACCGATGTGCTTGGCGCCGATCCAGATCTGCGGCACGGACGTGCGCCCCGCCTTCTGGGCCATTTCGGCACGCACCTGGGGTTTGCCGTCGACCTTGATCTCTTCGAAGGCAACGCCCTTTTTCTCCAGCAAGGCCTTGGCCCGCATGCAGTAAGGGCACCAATCGCTGGAATACACGACAACCTGGCTCATATCACTTCACCAGCGGCAGGTTATCGGCCTTCCAGCTGCCAATACCACCGGACAGTTTGGCGGCGGTGAAACCGGACTTGAGCATCTCGCGGGCGTGGGTACCGGAGTGCTGGCCTTGGGCGTCGACCAGGATGATGGTCTTGGCCTTGTGTTTTTCCAGCTCGGCCAGGCGCGCGATCAGCTTGTCCTGAGGAATGTTCAGGGCGCCGACGATATGGCCAGCGGCGAAATCCTTGGCCGGGCGGATATCCACGACAACGGCCTCATCCTTGTTGACCAGCGCGGTCAGCTCCGCCGTGCTCAGGCTGCGGCCACCGCGGCTCAATTCGTGAGCGATCAGCAGCGCCAGCAGGATGACGAAGGCACCCACAAGCAGGTAATGGGCAGTGGCAAATGCAATCAGGTGATCAACCATCAAGGAGGTTCCAGAGCGTTAAAATGGCGGTAAGTATACACAGCCGTCAGGGGGGGCCAACCCCCGTAAAGCGGTGACGTGTTCGGAACTTCGCTTTAAACTGCCACTCCCTTTTCAATTGTCTTCCTTTATTAACGCCGCGAGAGGATCTATGACTACTACGCCCAAACCTTTGGTCCTGATAATTCTCGATGGCTTCGGACACAGTGAAAGCCACCACGACAACGCGGTGTACGCGGCCAAGAAGCCGGTACTCGATCGTTTGACTGCCACCGTGCCGAACGGCCTGATCTCCGGCTCGGGCATGGACGTGGGCCTGCCGGACGGCCAGATGGGCAACTCGGAAGTCGGCCATATGAATCTCGGCGCCGGACGAGTGGTCTATCAAGACTTCACACGTGTGACCAAAGCGATCCGCGATGGCGAGTTCTTCGAGAACCCGACCATCTGCGCGGCGGTCGATAAAGCAGTGGCTGCCGGTAAAGCCGTGCATTTCATGGGTTTGTTGTCGGAGGGTGGCGTCCACAGCCACCAGGACCACTTGGTGGCCATGGCCGAACTGGCGTTCAAGCGCGGCGCCGACAAGATTTACCTGCACGCCTTCCTCGACGGCCGTGATACCCCGCCGAAAAGCGCGCAATCGTCCATCGAACTGCTCGACACGACTTTCGCGGCCTTGGGCAAAGGCCGTATCGCCAGCCTGGTCGGCCGTTACTTCGCCATGGACCGCGACAACCGCTGGGACCGCGTAGCCCAGGCCTACAACCTGATCGTCGACGGCCAGGCCGAATTCCACGCCGCCACCGCACAGGAAGGCCTCGAAGCTGCCTACGCCCGTGGCGAGAGCGATGAATTCGTCAAAGCCACCACCATCGGTGAGCCGGTGACAGTCGAAGACGGCGACGCCGTGGTGTTCATGAACTTCCGCGCCGACCGCGCCCGCGAACTGAGCCGCGTGTTTGTCGAAGACGGTTTCAAGGAGTTCGAGCGCGCGCGTCAGCCAAACGTGCAGTACGTGGGCCTGACCCAATACGCCGCCAGCATCCCGGCTCCCGCCGCTTTTGCAGCAGGCACGTTGGATAACGTGCTGGGCGACTACCTGGCAAAAAACGGCAAGACCCAACTGCGCATCGCCGAAACCGAAAAATACGCCCACGTGACCTTTTTCTTCTCCGGTGGCCGTGAAGAGCCGTTCCCGGGCGAAGAGCGCATCCTGATCCCGTCGCCAAAAGTCGCCACTTACGACCTGCAGCCGGAAATGAGCGCGCCGCAAGTCACCGACAAGATCGTCGACGCCATCGAACACCAGCGTTACGACGTGATCGTGGTCAACTACGCCAACGGCGACATGGTCGGCCACAGCGGCAACCTGGAAGCCGCCACCAAAGCCGTGGAATGCCTGGACCTGTGCGTCGGCCGCATCGTCGATGCCCTGGAAAAAGTCGGCGGCGAAGCGCTGATCACTGCCGACCACGGCAACTGCGAGCAAATGTCCGACGAATCTACCGGCCAGGCCCACACCGCCCACACGACTGAACCGGTACCGTTCATCTATGTCGGCAAGCGCGATTTTAAAGTGCGTGGAGGCGGCGTACTGGCGGATGTAGCACCGACGATGTTGATGTTGATGGGGCTGGAGAAACCGGCGGAGATGACGGGGACTTCGATTCTGGTTTAATTCCAACCTCACCACAAAACCAGTGTGGGAGCGGGCTTGCCCGCTCCCACACTGGTTTTGTGCTGTTTGGAAGATATCTTTTCGCCATACCAGTGCCACTCGGCACCTATCTTGCCTTCCAGCCCGAATTGGGCGTTTTTTTTGCCGCGCTTGGCGGGCATACTAGGCCGTCCATTTCCCTGGTGTCGCCCGCCTCTATGCTTCGCGCCTTGATTACCCTTGCTCTTATCTGCCTGCTCCAACCGGCGTTTGCCGATGAGCGCGCACAAACCCAACAACAGTTGGACGCTACGCGTCAGGACATTACCGAGCTGAAGAAACTGCTCGGCAAGCTCCAGGAAGAAAAATCCGGGGTGCAGAAAGACCTGCGCGGCACGGAAACCGAGATGGGCAAGCTGGAGAAGCAGGTCCAGGAGCTACAAAAAGAATTAAAGAAGAGCGAGTCGGAACTGGAGCGACTCGACGCTGAGAAAAAAAAACTCCAGAGCGCACGCGTTGAACAGCAACGCCTGATCGCGATCCAGGCCCGCGCCGCCTACCAGAACGGCCGCCAGGAATACCTCAAGCTGCTGCTCAACCAGCAAAACCCGGAGAAGTTCGCGCGCACCCTCACCTACTACGATTACCTGAGCAAGGCCCGCATGGAGCAATTGAAAAGCTTCAACGAGACCCTGCGTCAGTTGGTCAATGTCGAACAGGAAATCGCCAACCAGCAATCGCAGCTGCAGGACCAGAAAAGCGCGCTCGACACCCAGCGCAACGAGCTGGACAAGGTCCGCAAGGAGCGCCAGCTGGCCCTGGCCAAGCTCAATGACGACGTAAAGGCCCGCGACGCCAAGCTGCAGGCCCGCGAGCAGGACCAGGCCGACTTGGCCAAGGTCCTCAAGACTATCGAGGAAACCCTGGCTCGCCAGGCACGTGAGGCCGAAGAAGCGCGGCAGAAAGCGCTGATCGCCCAGCAGGAATCCGAAAAAAAGCGCCAGCGTGAGGCCGAACTGGCGGCCACCTCGGACGCCCCGGCACCCCGTAAACCGGCGCATGCAGCCTCTGGGCCGCTGGTTTCCAGCGCCGGCGAGTCGTTCGGCGGCCCTTTTGCTTCAGCGCGCGGCAAACTTCCATGGCCGGTTGATGGTCGATTACTGGCACGCTTCGGTGAAACCCGTGGCGATGACACCCGCGCCAAGTGGGACGGAGTGATGATCAGCGCCTCTGCCGGCAGCCAGGTCCACGCTGTTCACGGTGGGCGCGTGGTATTTGCCGATTGGCTGCGCGGCGCCGGTTTATTGGTAATTCTCGACCACGGTAATGGCTATTTGAGCCTTTACGGCCACAATCAGACTTTACTCAAGTCGGCAGGTGATGTTGTAAAAGCCGGTGAATCCATCTCCACTGTGGGTAACAGTGGCGGCCAGGAAACCCCGGCGCTGTACTTCGCTATTCGTCAGCAGGGTCGCCCGAGCGATCCTGCACAATGGTGCAGAACCCAAGGATAAGGGTCGCATCTACATTAGGAGTTCGTTCGACATGCTGCATTTGTCCCGCCTCACTTCGCTGGCCCTGACGATCGTCCTAGTGATCGGCGCGCCCCTGGCTTTCGCCGACCAGGCCGCCCCGGCTGCGCCTGCCACCACAGCCGCCACCACCAAGGCGCCATTGCCGCTGGACGAACTGCGCACCTTTGCCGAGGTCATGGACCGGATCAAGGCAGCCTATGTCGAACCCGTAGACGACAAGACCCTGCTGGAGAATGCCATCAAGGGCATGCTCAGCAACCTCGACCCACACTCCGCCTACCTGGGCCCGGAAGATTTCGCTGAGCTGCAGGAAAGCACCAGCGGCGAATTCGGCGGCCTGGGCATTGAAGTCGGCGCCGAAGACGGCAACATCAAGGTGGTCTCGCCGATCGATGACACGCCGGCATCCAAGGCGGGTATCCAGGCCGGCGACTTTATCGTCAAGATCAACGGCCAGCCGACCCGTGGCCAGACCATGACCGAAGCCGTCGACAAGATGCGCGGCAAGATCGGCCAGAAAATCACCCTGACCCTGGTGCGCGACGGCGGCAACCCGTTCGATGTAACGCTGACCCGCGCGACCATTGTGGTCAAGAGCGTGAAGAGCCAACTGCTGGAGTCGGGCTACGGCTACATCCGTATCACCCAGTTCCAGGTCAAGACCGGTGACGAAGTGGCCAAGGCCCTGGCCAAGCTGCGCAAGGACAACGGCAAGAAACTCAGCGGCATCGTGCTCGACCTGCGCAACAACCCAGGCGGCGTGCTGCAATCGGCGGTGGAAGTGGTTGATCACTTCATCACCAAGGGCCTGATCGTCTACACCAAGGGCCGTATTGCCAACTCCGAACTGCGCTTCTCGGCCACCGGCAACGACCTCAGCGAAAACGTGCCACTGGCCGTGCTGATCAACGGCGGCAGCGCCTCGGCGTCGGAAATCGTCGCCGGCGCCCTGCAAGACCATAAACGCGGCGTACTGATGGGCACCACCAGCTTCGGCAAAGGCTCGGTACAAACCGTGCTGCCGCTGAACAACGAGCGTGCGCTGAAGATCACCACAGCGCTGTACTACACGCCGAACGGTCGCTCGATCCAGGCTCAGGGCATCGTGCCGGACATTGAGGTGCGCAAGGCCAAGATCACCAACGAGATCGACAGCGAGTACTACAAAGAAGCGGACCTGCAAGGTCACTTGGGCAATGGCAACGGCGGCGCTGACCAACCCACCGGCAGCCGCGCCAAAGCCAAGCCGATGCCACAGGACGACGACTACCAGTTGGCCCAGGCGCTGAGCCTGCTCAAAGGCCTGAGCATCACGCGCAGCCGTTGATATGCGTTTTGCCCTGATCATCGCTGTGCTGTGCAGCCTGGCAGGCGTCGCCCATGCGACGCCTACCGGCGAGCCGCACAAAGCCTACCTGACCCTGATCATCGACGACCTCGGGCAGAACCTGCCCCGGGATCGTCGCGTGCTGGCCCTGCCTGGGCCGGTCACCACGGCGATCATGCCCGACACACCCCACGCCGCCGAATTTGCCCGCGAAGCCCACAAAGCCGGCAAGATCGTGATCCTGCATATGCCCATGGACCCGGCCACCGGCCCGTTCGCCTGGCACCCGGAACTGTCCATCGAGGAGCTCGGCAAGCGCCTGGACGCCGCCTTTCAGGCAGTGCCCTACACTGCCGGCATCAACAACCACATGGGCAGTCGCATGACCGCCCAGCCCGAGGCCATGGCCTGGTTGATGGGCGAACTGCAACGGCGCAACAAATTCTTTGTCGACAGCCGCACCAGCGCCAAGACAGTCGCTGCCGCCGAGGCGCAGAAGATTGGCCTGGCCAGCGTCTCGCGGGACGTATTCCTGGACGACGAACGCACCGAGGCGGCGATCACCACGCAGTTGCAGACCGCGATCAAACTGGCGCACAAACAGGGTTCGGCGGTGATGATCGGCCACCCCTACCCGCAAACCCTGGCGGTGCTGGAGCGCGAGCTACCCAAGCTCAAGGCGCAGGGCGTGGAGTGGATCGATATCAAATTGATGATCAGCGTGCGCAGCAACCAGGCGATGGCCGGGCACGGCAAGGACGGCACCTACCGCCCGGCCTCTAGATAAGTACTGCCCCCACCTATTCCCATTCCTGAATAGTGAGCTTTCGGTTCACTCTTACAGGACGTTTTATGAACATCATCCGCATCGCTCTTTCCGGGCTGTTGCTCGGCAGCCTGGCGGGCCAACTCGCGGCTGCCCCCCGGGACTTCGGCGAAGGCCTGGCCAACGCCAGCCCCGCACACAGGCTGAGCAACGCCAACCATCAACACGACCACTGGAACGGCATCGGTCGAATCAGGAACCAGGCCCAGACATTGTGCACCGCGAGCCTGCTCGACACCCGGGACGACGCCGGCCGGTCGGGGCCCGCCTATGTGGTGACCAGCAGCCACTGCCTGCACCGCCTCAACGGTTCGGTGCAAAAAGACTTGCCGATCAAGGGCAGCGTCAGCTTCAACTACTTCGATGACACCTTGGAAACGCTCAAGACCTACTCCCTCAAGACCCTCAAGTGGGGCAGCAGCCAGGGCGTCGACCTGGCCATTATCGAGTTGCAAGCCTCGCTGGCAGACTTGATCAAGGCCGGCATCACGCCCTTGAAGCTGGCTGAAGAAATACCTGCCGATGGCAACGACATCCTCGCCTTGGCAGCCCCTGAGTGGGACACCCTGCATGTATCCGCCTGCAGCCATCAAGCCTCACGCGAGTTGGTGGAACAGCCGTTCGTGTGGCGCGTCACCATGAAGAACCAGTGCCAAGGCGTCGGTCTCGGCGGTTTTGGCGGGCCTTTGCTGGACAGAGCCACCAACACGCTTTTCGGCGTTCTCAGCACCAGCACCACCGGCCAGCCCGAAGAGCGCAAATGCCAGCGCGACGCGCCCTGCGAGGTCAACAGCGGCATACCTGTCTGGCATGCCGAGACCAACTACGGCAGCCCGGTCACGTTCCTCAACCAATGTTTTGTGCGAGGCGTGCTGCAAGCCGACAGCGAGGACTGCAACCTCTACCCCACCACGACCATCACGTTTGCCAGCCCGGAACCTATCCAGCAATATTTCACCCGCAAGGGAAACGGGAAAGGCAAAGACATCGTGCCGCGCTGGAACCTGAAGTTCACAACCAACACGCCGTTTTACCGCTATAAAATCACTCGACGTGCCATCGACTGCGAAAGCCCGGTGCACTACAGCGCGCCGATCAAGGCCGCCAACGCCTTTGTGAACGACGCCATCGGCCCGCAAACGGGGATGCACATGCTGTGTATTGTGGGCGTCGACTCCGCTGAGCAACGGGTCACGGACGGCATGATGAGAAACGCCCTGACCCTGGCGGTCGAGCTTGCCGAACCCGGACCGGCACGTACGCCGAACCTGACGATCACCCTGGATAAGCAAGGCTCGGCGGCCTACACGGTGATCTGGAACCTGGCCTCTCCCTTCATGCATCGCTACACCTACAAGTTCGGGCCGGCCGCCACCACCGACTGCCTGCGGCCAGTCGGCTACCTGCCCATTCCACCAGCGCCCACACCACCGGAAGATGACGACGACGACATCATCGATATCGTGCACCCCCTCAATGACTACCCCGACATGCCGCTGGAGAAATATCTACGCCTGATCACCGTCAGAGAAACGCCTTACAAAATCTGTACGTATGCCTATGACCAGGCCGACCAACCTTCCACGTTACGGGTCGATTTGCTCAAGCCGCGTTGACGTCTAGAGATAGCGCGCCATGATTTCGTCAATCACACCGTCGTTACGCAACTGGTCGAGCGCCGCCTGCAACTTCGCCACCTGGTCATCCGGCACCTCCTTGTTGAGGGCCAGGTAGAGCTGGGCGCTATTGAAGCGCAACACGGTCTTGAGCCCGGTAATACCGACCTGACGCGCCAGGTAGCGCCCGGCCGGATCGCCGGTGGCCCACAGATCGATCTGGCCATCCAGCAGCTTTTGCGCGTTGTCCTGGTCGCGCAGCACGACGACGGGATTCAGGCCCTGCTTCTCCAGGGTCAGGGCAATGGCATCGCCCTTGTAGGCACCGATCCTGTAGCGGCGCGCGTGTTCCAGGTCCTCCAGCTGGATCTTGCTGTCGGCCTTGGCCAGCAGCACCCAATCGTCCGGGCCGATGGGGCCGACCCATTTGAACAGCGCCTCACGGTCCGGCAGGCGCGCCATCACGAACACGCCGTAGCCTGGTTTTTCCAGGGCGAGCTTGTAGATGCGCTCCCAGGGAAAGCGCAGGGTGAGATTGTAGGAAATGCCCGCACGCTTGAAGGTTTCGCGCACGATGTCCACGGCGATGCCTTCGATGTTCTCGTCCTTGGCGAAGTTCTTGCCGTTTTTCGCCATGTTGTAGGGCGGGAAGTTTTCCGTCAGCAATACCAGGGAGGCGTCGGACGGTTCTTCGGCGTGAGCCGGAGTGGTCAACAGGAGGGACGTACTGGCAAGGGCGAGCAACAGGTGCTTGAACATGAAAGTTACCGGAATCCATGGCAAGCGCAGAGAGTGCCTCTGGCCTGCCATGGTGTCCAGCAGCGTTTAGCGAACGACGATACCGCGTGCCGCCATATACGCTTTGGCCTCGGGAACGGTGTATTCGCCAAAGTGGAAAATACTCGCCGCCAACACCGCACTGGCGTGGCCTTCGAGCACACCGTCGGCCAGGTGCTGCAGGTTGCCGACGCCGCCGGAAGCGATCACCGGGATGCCCAGCGCATCGCTGATGGCACGGGTCACGCCCAGGTCGAAGCCGTTTTTCATGCCGTCCTGATCCATGCTGGTCAGCAGGATTTCACCGGCGCCCAGGCCTTCCATCTTCATCGCCCACTCCACCGCGTCCAGGCCGGTTGGCTTGCGCCCACCGTGGGTGAAGATCTCCCAGCGCGGGGTTTCGCCCGGACCCGAGACTTTCTTCGCGTCGATGGCGACCACGATGCATTGCGAGCCGAAGTGCTGCGCGGCCTCGCCCACGAACTCCGGGTTGAACACCGCCGCCGTGTTGATCGAGACTTTGTCCGCGCCGGCATTGAGCAGGTTGCGGATGTCTTGCACAGTACGCACGCCACCGCCCACGGTCAGCGGGATGAAGACCTGGCTGGCCATGCGCTCGACGGTATGCAACGTGGTGTCGCGGCCGTCGACGCTGGCGGTGATGTCGAGGAACGTAATTTCGTCGGCACCTTGCTCATCGTAGCGACGGGCAATTTCCACCGGGTCACCGGCGTCGCGGATGTTCTCGAACTTGACGCCCTTGACCACGCGACCGTTGTCGACGTCCAGGCAAGGGATGATGCGTTTGGCCAGCGCCATGGTCAGTCCTCAGCCGTTGTAGGCATCGCAGTAAGCCTGGGCTTCGGCGACGTCCAGGGTCCCTTCGTAGATCGCGCGGCCGGTAATGGCGCCGATGATGCCGGGCGCCTTGGCGTCCAGCAGCGACTTGATGTCGCCCAGGTTGTGGATACCGCCGGAAGCGATCACCGGGATCTTCGTGGCGGCCGCCAGCGCAGCGGTGAACGGCACGTTGCAGCCCTGCATCATGCCGTCTTTGGCGATGTCGGTATAAACGATGGCGGAGACGCCGTCGGCTTCAAATTGCTTGGCCAGGTCGATCACTTGCACGGTACTGATTTCAGCCCAGCCGTCGGTGGCAACGAAACCGTCCTTGGCGTCCAGGCCCACGATCACCTTGCCGGGGAAGGCGCGGCAGGCTTCGGCGACGAAGGCCGGGTCTTTCACCGCCTTGGTGCCGATGATCACGTAGCTCACGCCGGCCTTGACGTAGTGCTCGATGGTTTCCAGAGAGCGGATACCGCCGCCGATCTGGATCGGCAGGTTCGGGTAACGCTTGGCAATGGCGGTGACCACTTCACCGTTCACCGGCTGGCCTTCGAAAGCGCCGTTCAAGTCCACCAGATGCAGGCGACGGCAGCCCCCTTCGACCCATTTGGCGGCCATGCTCACCGGGTCGTCGGAGAATACGGTGGAGTCTTCCATGCGGCCTTGGCGCAGACGTACGCAGGCACCGTCCTTGAGATCGATAGCGGGGATAATCAGCATCTGGCAAACCTTATTCGATATTCAGCAATGCTTGGGAAATCAGGGTTTCTCAAGCGACCACAGGTCGCTTTCGATGCTTTCGAACCTTTCTTTGAGGAGCGTCTGCGTGTCGAAAATCGCCCTGTTGTAATAATGCGGAGCCACTTCAGTGGTGAACAGTTCGAGGATCTCGGCGACCTCGAACGAGCCCAGCTTGAGCTCGAAGCGATCTTCCATGAAACGCTTGATCTTGAGGGTAGCCTCACTCTCCTGTTCAGGCGTGAGGTTCAAGACCGGCTGCTTCGGCTTCCTGGCCATTACCAGCGCCCGTCCCAGGCGGCGAAGTTCTGCAGCAATTGCAGGCCATGGGTATGGCTCTTCTCCGGGTGGAACTGCACGGCAAACCGCGAGCCTTCGGCCAGCGCAGCGGCGAAATCGACGCCGTAGTGCCCGCCACCCACCACCTGGCCCGGCTTACCGGCGGCGATGTAGTAGCTGTGCACGAAGTAGAAGCGTGCCATGTCCGGAATGTCGTGCCACAGCGGGTGATCCACCGCCTGGCTGACTTCGTTCCAGCCCATGTGCGGGACTTTCAGGTGAGCGCCGTCTTCATGCAGGTCTTTGCCGAAGAACTTCACTTGCCCAGGGAACAGGCCGATGCAGTCGACACCGTCGTTCTCTTCGCTGCGCTCGAGCAAGGCTTGCATGCCCACGCAGATGCCGAGGAACGGACGGTCCTGGCTGACTTCGCGCACCAGGCTGTCAAAGCCCAGGCGGCGGATCTCGGCCATGCAATCGCGAATCGCGCCAACACCTGGGAACACCACGCGATCGGCTTCGCGAATCACGTTGGCATCGCTGGTGATCAGCACCTTGCCGGCACCGACGTGCTCGAGGGCCTTGGCCACCGAGTGCAGGTTACCCATGCCGTAATCGATAACCGCGACCGTCTGCATTACAGGACGCCCTTGGTCGAAGGCATTTGCCCGGCCATGCGGTCATCCAGCTCGACGGCCATGCGCAGCGCGCGGCCGAAAGCCTTGAACACGGTTTCGATCTGGTGGTGGGTGTTGGTGCCGCGCAGGTTGTCGATGTGCAGGCTGACAAGTGCGTGGTTGACGAAACCCTGGAAAAACTCCTGGAACAGGTCGACGTCGAAGCCGCCCACGGTGGCGCGGGTGTAGGGCACGTGCATCTGCAGGCCTGGGCGGCCGGAGAAGTCGATGACTACGCGCGACAGCGCTTCGTCCAGCGGGACATAGGCATGGCCGTAGCGACGGATGCCTTTCTTGTCGCCGATGGCCTTGGCAAATGCCTGGCCCAACGTGATACCGACGTCTTCCACCGTGTGGTGGTCGTCGATATGCAGGTCGCCCTTGCTGACGATATCCAGGTCGATCAGCCCGTGACGGGCGATCTGGTCCAGCATGTGCTCAAGAAAAGGGACACCGATATCAAATCGGGCCTTTCCGGTGCCATCCAGGTTGATCGAGGCTTTGATCTGGGTTTCCAGAGTGTCGCGCTCGACAGACGCCTTACGTTCGGCCATCACCAGCTCCGCAAAATCATTGGGCGAAAAAGGCGGCCATTATAGGGGCGCGGGCGCTAAACAGAAACATCGGAGGGGATAAGACTGACGAGTTGAAGCGAGAGATGTCGGGGATAGACATGTGCATACATGTGAGCGCCAGTCGTGCAGTGAGCGGGCTGCCCCGCTCACTGCACGCTTGGTGTTAGCGGAACAGTACCGCCGTCTTCTGCAGGGTCACCCACACACCCCACGCCAACGGAATACCCACCACCAGCCAGGCAGCAATGGCCAAAGGCACAGTGCCGGACGCCGCTTTCCACTCCAGGGAAGTGGTCGCATCCGCGCCTTTGTCATGGCCCAGCGCCTGTTCGGCGGCCAATTCGGCATCGGTCATGAAATACTTGTCGGCCACCGGACGAACCAGCAGGTTGCAGATGAAACCCAGCACCAGCAGGCCGGCCAGGATGTACAAGGTGATGTCGTAGGCCGCAGCGCGTTCAACGCCAATGCTCAGCTGATACTCACGCAGGTAGTTCACCAACACCGGGCCCAATACGCCCGCAGCGGCCCAGGCGGTCAGCAGGCGACCGTGGATCGCGCCGACCATTTGCGTACCGAACAGGTCAGCCAAGTAGGCCGGAACGGTCGCAAAACCACCGCCGTACATCGACAGGATGATGCAGAACGCCGCCACAAACAGCGCCACGTTACCCAAATGCCCCAGGTTCGGGATCAACGCGTACAGGGCAAAGCCCAGGGCGAAGAACACGAAGTAGGTGTTTTTACGCCCCAGGTAGTCGGAGAACGACGCCCAGAAGAATCGGCCACCGATGTTGAACAGGCTCAACAGCCCCGTGAAACCTGCTGCGATGGCGGCAATGGACGCCAATTGACCGGCATCCAGCTGACCAAACGGTACATCCACACCCAGCAGCTTGCCGCCGAACACTTCCTGCAGCAGTGGCGAAGCCATGCCGAGGATGCCGATACCGGCGGATACGTTCAGGCACAGCACCAGCCAAACCAGGCGGAATTGCGGGGTTTTCCACGCCACGTTCACGTGCACGTGGCGGTGGGTGATCATCGCGTTGCTGGCTTTTTTCGCCGGTGCGGTCCAGCCCTCAGGTTTCCAGCCGGTGGGTGGAACGCGGTAGGACAAGGCGCCGCCGATCATGAACACGAAATAGATCGCAGCCATCACCAGGAAGCACTGCCATACACCCACACTGTCTGGCGTTGCGAAGTGACCCATCAATGCGGCTGCCAACGGGGCGCCAACCATCGCACCACCGCCGAAGCCCATGATCGCCATACCGGTGGCCATGCCACGCTTGTCCGGGAACCACTTGATCAGGGTCGATACCGGCGAGATATAGCCCAGGCCCAGGCCGATACCGCCGATGACCCCGGAGCCGATCCACATCAGCCAGATCTGGTGGGTATAGATACCCAACGCCGAGATCAGCAGGCCGCCACACCAGCACAACGCCGACACAACACCGGCCTTACGTGGCCCGGCATGTTCCAGCCAGCCGCCCCAGATGGCTGCCGAGCAGCCCAGGAAGATGAAGAACAAGGTGTAGATCCAGCCCAGCATGGAGATGGGCCAGTCGCATTGGGACGAGAAGACTTGGGCGATGAAGCTCATGTCCGGCGCACAAGCAACCGGCTTGGTGATACCCAGCGCCTTGGACAATGGCAACCAGAACACCGAGAAGCCGTAGGCCATGCCGATGCAAAGGTGGATAGCCAGGGCGGCCGGCGGAACCAGCCAGCGGTTGAAGCCGGGCTTGGCGATAATGCGTTCCTTGGACAGGAACGCAGGCTGTGCGGCAGTTGAAGCGGCCGCAGTGCTAATGCTCATTGGTGTTTCCCCCAGTTGTTAGTATGTGTCCGTCAGGCGCTCTCTCCCTCGGCCTTGCACGCAAAGCGTGGCCGTTTTGTTGAGTGAAGCTCCATTTTAGGCGCGACCTTAAGTCGCAGAAGGCGGACGAACGTGCAGAGATTAGCACCTGTCGATGACAGAAAAACCAAACTGATATCACCTTTTTCAAGAAATCTGTTTGTTTGACGCCAAAAACCCGTTCCCTCGCCCCTGGATACAATGTAACGATCGGAGCACTGCCGCAGGCCGTCGGGCGTTATACTCTGCGGCTAAATTTTGAAATCGACATACAAGGACTCGCCCATGAAAGCGTTCGGCAAAATCCTGGGTCTGGTACTTCTCGGGCTGTTGCTGATCATTGTGGCTCTAGGCTTTGCCCTGACCCATCTCTTCGATCCCAACGACTATAAAGACGAGATTCGCCAGATTGCCCGCGACAAGGCCCACATCGAGCTGACGCTCAATGGCGACATCGGCTGGAGCCTGTTCCCCTGGCTTGGCCTGGAACTGCACGAAGCCAGCGTGGCAACCCTGACCGCACCGACCCAGCCCTTCGCCGACCTGCAGATGCTCGGCCTGTCGGTACGCGTGCTGCCGCTGCTGCGCCGCGAAGTGCAGATGAGTGACGTACGTGTCGAAGGCCTGAACCTGCGCCTCAACCGCAACAAGGAAGGGCACGGCAACTGGGAAGACATCGGCAAGAACGTGACAGAGGCGAGCGTCGGCAGCCCTGGTTCGGTTGAACAACCGGCCGAACCCGAATCGGACAAGCCGGCAAAACCCATCCGCCTGGACATCGACAGCCTGACGGTCAACAACGCCCGCATCGAATATAACGATGAGCAGACCGGCAAGCAGTTCAGCGCCGAAAGCATCCAATTGAGCGCTGGCGCCGTGCATGAAGGCGCCAGCATCCCGGTGAAACTCACCGCCTTCTTCGGCAGCAATCAGCCGGTGATGCGCGTCAAGACCGAACTCAACGGCAACCTGCGCATCCAGCGTGCGCTCAAGCGCTACCAGCTTGAAGACATGAAGATCACCGGCGAAGCCACGGGCGAGCCACTGCAAGGCAAGACCGTGACCTTCTCGACCCAGGGCCAACTGTTGGTGGACCAGGCGGCGAATATCGCCGAATGGACCAACATTAAGCTCTCGGCCAACCAATTGCGCGCCTTGGGCGAGCTGAAGGTCAACGACCTGGACAAGACCCCGCAGCTCAGCGGCGCCCTGTCCATCGCCCAATTCGACTTGGCCAAGTTCCTCGACAGCGTCGGCCACCCGCTGCCGCCAATGGCCGAGGGCAGCCTGAGCAAAGTCGAACTGGTCAGCCGCCTCAAGGGCACGCCAAGCAGCATCGCCCTGGAAGACCTCAACCTGAAACTCGACGGCAGCACCTTCACCGGTCGCGTGGCCGTGGACGATTTTGCCAAGCAGTCCCTGCGCGTGCAGCTCAAGGGCGACACGTTCAATGCCGACAACTATCTGCCGGCCAAGTCCGAATCCGCCAAGGGCGCAGCCGCTGCCCGCCAGGCCGAAGTGCAGAACAGCGAAGCCGGTGCCATGGCTGCTGGCGGCACCACACCGCTGCCCGACGCGCCGACCAAAGGCGCCTGGAGCACCGACAAACTGTTGCCATTGACCCGCCTGCGCACGCTGGATGTGGACGCCGACCTGGCGTTTGGCCAACTGACCCTGAGCAAGTTGCCGATCCAGAATGCCGTGCTAAAAGCGTCCGGCATCAATGGCCAACTCAAGCTCGACACCCTGAGCGGCGGCCTCTACAACGGCACCTTCCAGGCCAACGGCAACCTCGATGTGCGCCAGGATACCCCGGTGCTCGCGCTGCAAAGCCGGATCAAGCAGGTACCGGTCGAACGCATCCTGCAAGCCCAGGGGCAAACTCCGCCGGTGAAGGGCCAGATCACCCTCGACAGCAACCTCACTGGCCGTGGCAATAGCCAGAAAGCGCTGATCGACAGCCTCAACGGCACCGCCAGTTTCGTGATCAACAACGGCGTGCTGCTCAACGCCAACCTTGAACAGCAACTGTGCACCGGCATCGCCTTGCTCAACCGCAAAACCTTGAGCAGCACACCGCAAGGCAAAGACACGCCGTTCCAGGAACTGAAGGGTAACCTGACCTTCCGTAACGGTGTCGCCAGCAACCCGGACCTGAAAGTGCGCATACCGGGCCTGACGGTCAACGGTAATGGCGATGTCGACCTGCGCGTCCTGGGCATGGACTACCGCATCGGCATCATTGTCGAAGGTGACCAGCGTGAAACGCCGGACCCGGCCTGCCAGGTGGGCTCCAACTTCCAGGGCATCGAAGTGCCGCTGCGCTGCCGTGGCCCGCTGGAATTGGGCGCCAAGGCGTGCCGCCTGGATAAGGATGGCCTTGGCCAAGTCGCGATCAAGGCGGCGGGCAACCGCCTCAACGAAAAGCTTGAAGAGAAGCTCGACAAGGTCAACCCGAAGCTCAAAGACGCACTGAAAGGCCTGTTCAATCGATGAGAAACGAGCAATTTTCAGAGGCGGTGCTCAACTGGTACGACCGTCACGGTCGCCACGACCTGCCCTGGCAACAGGGCATCACGCCTTATCGGGTGTGGGTCTCGGAAATCATGCTGCAGCAGACCCAGGTGAGTACCGTGCTCAATTACTTCGACCGCTTCATGGCGTCGCTGCCGACGGTCGAGGCCCTGGCGGCAGCCCCGGAAGATGAAGTGCTGCACTTATGGACCGGGCTGGGGTACTACACGCGGGCCCGCAACCTGCAAAAGACGGCGAAGATTGTCGTGGCCGAATACGGCGGCGAGTTTCCCAAGGATGTCGAGAAGCTCACCGAGTTGCCCGGCATAGGCTTGTCCACCGCCGGTGCGATCGCCAGCCTGAGCATGGGCCTGCGTGCGCCGATCCTCGACGGCAACGTCAAGCGCGTACTGGCACGCTTCACGGCGCAGGAAGGCTATCCCGGCGAACCCAAGGTGGCAAAGCAGCTGTGGGCCACCGCAGAACGCTTCACGCCGCATGATCGCGTCAACGCCTACACCCAGGCGATGATGGACATGGGCGCCACCCTCTGCACCCGCAGCAAACCCAGCTGCCTATTGTGCCCACTGGAAAAAACCTGCGAAGCCCACATGCTCGGCCTGGAGACGCGCTACCCGATCCCCAAGCCGCGCAAGACCATCCCGCAAAAACGCACGCTGATGCCACTGCTGGCGAATGCCGAGGGCGCGATCCTGCTTTACCGTCGCCCCTCGACGGGCCTGTGGGGCGGCCTGTGGAGCTTGCCGGAGCTGGATGACCTGCAAGACCTGGAACACTTGGCCAACCAGCACGCGCTGGCACTGGGCAAGCAACAGGAACTGCCGAGCCTGACTCACACCTTCAGCCACTTTCAGTTGGCTATCGAACCCTGGCTGGTCCAGGTCGAGGAATCCGCCAACCACGTGGCCGAGGCCGACTGGCTCTGGTATAACCTCGCCACCCCGCCGCGCCTGGGCCTTGCCGCCCCGGTGAAAAAACTGCTGAAGCGCGCGGCCGACGTATTGAATGCAGGAGTTTCGTCATGACCCGCACCATCATGTGCCGCAAGTACAAAGAAGAATTGCCAGGCCTCGAACGCCCTCCGTACCCAGGTGCCAAGGGCCAGGACATTTTCGAGCACGTCTGCGCCAAAGCCTGGGGCGACTGGCTGAAACACCAGACTCTGCTGATCAACGAAAAACGCCTGAACATGATGAACGCCGAAGACCGTAAATACCTGGCAGGCGAGATGGACAAGTTCTTTTCCGGCGAGGATTACGCCAAGGCCGACGGCTACGTGCCACCTGCTCAATAATTGATCAAAAACCGGGGTCGGCACGTAAGCGACGGTAATAATTAAATATTTTTTGAAAACTTGCTTGACGACCCCCTGAAAAACCCGTTTAATGCGCCCCGTTGCCCAGATAGCTCAGTCGGTAGAGCAGGGGATTGAAAATCCCCGTGTCGGCGGTTCGATTCCGTCTCTGGGCACCACCTTTCGTTTTCAGGTGATGTCAAGCACACCTGAAAGCACACAAGAAACCCGCCTAGTGCGGGTTTTTTGTTGCCTGGGATTTGACTTAACCCAGTGGCGATTTTGATCTCGCGCTTCGCTCACTTCAGCAAAAACACCATCAGCGGATTATCGTTCAACCGCCCTTCAAAGCTTGGAGCGACGTCCGCCAGGGATGTCCCTTGCAGCAACGCCACTTCCTTGCGCGCCACAATCACCCACGCCGGCCGTGGCAACGCACCTAATCGGTCAAGCTCATGAGCCCCCACAAACACCGGCCGCTCATCGTGATCCAGGTTCATCATGTAGCGCACTGCCCAGGTATCCCGGCCGAGGTTGATAAACACCAACGGCCCCGGCTGCGTGACGCGCAGCGCTTCCACCTGGCCGACAAACTGCCGGGTGTCAAACTGCAGGTCCTTGGCCGGCTCTACCACCATCACCAACAACAACCATTGCGCCGACAATGCAATCAGGCTGAGCCAAACCAACCGCCCCACCCGCCGCCAGGCAATCAACGCCGCCACTTGGAACACCATCAGCACACCGATCAGCAGCGGCAACGAAACATCTGGCCAGTAACCATGCTTGTGCCACCCATGCCGACAGACAAACACTGCAACGACGCACAACGCCGGTAGCGCCACGACAAGCCCTTCGTAGCAGCGGCGCACGCCAGCGAGCCAACCTTGCGCATGGAGCAGCCCATAGGCCGCGACAGCCGCAAACATCGGCACCAGGGGCAGGATGTAGTAAGCGCGCTTGAAGTGCGGCACCGACAGCCCGAGCAAGATCATCAAGCCGCACGCACCGAGCCGCACCACCAATTGCATATCGCCCTCAAACCGCTCGGCCCAGCGATGACGCAGCGCAATCATGGTGGCCAGCGCCAACGGCACCACCGGGAAGTAGCGATACAAGCTCAGTTGGAAGTAAAAATAGAACGGCTCACCGGCTTCATCGAGGCGTCCGCCCACCTGCATCTTGAACACTTCATCGGCAAATGCGTCACCACCGCTGAGGCGCGCCAGTTTCACCAGCAGCCACCAACAGGCTGCTAACAACACCAGGCCGACGAGGCCATGAATGAGCACTTGCTTCACGCGCTCGCCAGGCTTGCCCAGCGCCCAATACACGCACACCACGCCACAGACTTCGATCAACCCCAGCGGTCCGCGTATGGCAAAGCCCAGGATGAACAACGCAAACACCGCCAGCCGCCTCCAGCGCCCACCACTGTGCAGCAGGTAAAAACTGCCTATACAGAGCAACGCTACCATCTGGTCCAGGCAGACCGAGCGGGATTTTTCGAGCAGTTGGGTGGTGAGCAACGCCAGCAGCACGGCGAGCAGCGCCCACTGGCGATTCGCCGGGACGAGCAAGCGATAGATCAAGGCAACCACCCCGGCGGACGCCAGGGCGGTGGGCAGCACATTCGCCAGATGGTTGGGCGCACCAAACAGTCGTGCGAACACAACGCTGAAAAAGGTCGCGGTGCCGGGGTAATCCGCGTAGGGCTGGCCATAGGTAGTCGGGAAAAGGCTCGCGCCATGGCGAAACATTTCTTGTAGGAACAGCGCCCAGCGTCCGTCAAACCCTTGGGGTTGCTGATCCCAGATACCCAGAGTGAACAGCAACAGGGCAAACAGGAAAATGCCCAGGGATTCCAGGCGAAAACGGTTGCGGTGATCCATCGGTTGACCTGTCAGGTAAGAGGCGCCGACTTATGGTGCCGGCTGCCCTGCTGAATAACGCCTGAACAGACCTGAACATTCCCGCGCTTACCGACCTGCGGGCCACACCCACTTAGGGATCAACCGAACGTAAATCAACTCGCCCACCAGTTCTATCAGGGTTTGCAGGATCACCACCGTCGCCGCCAACCCACGCACATCCTCGGGCAAGGCCAGCGCCAGAGGCAATACCACCAGCGAGTTGCGCGTCGACGCGCTGAATGTCACCGCCCTGGCCGCCGTCGCCGGGAGTGCAAACAACCGCGAGGCCAACACGCCCATCAGCGGCGCCAGCACCAGAAAACCCACATACACCGGGATCACCGGCAGCAACAGGTTGATATCCCGTACCACCGATGTGATTTGCGAGCCGATCACCACAAACAACACCACCGCCATCGCCGGCACCGGCAACCACGCCCAGCCACTGTTCCAAACACTGACGACCGGCGATCGCTGTGCCAGGGAAGTCGTAACCACCGCCAGAATCATCGGCACCACGATCAACAAGAGGAACGCCTCGATAAACGGCCTTGCCTCCACCACTACCTCGGATTGGGCGCCTAGCATCACACTCAGATAGATCGGTAACAGCGCCAATTGCAGCAGCAACAGCACCGGCGTAGCCGCCAGCATCAACCGCGAATCGCCCTTGCCGATATGGGTAAACACCACCACGTAGTCGATGCACGGGGTCAGCAACACCAGCAACGCCCCGACCAGCAATGCCGGACGCCCAACCAGGCTCTGGGTCAATGCCCACACCAGCAGGGGCACCAGGATAAAGTTGGCGAGCAGTAGTGCCGACAGGAAACGCTTGTTACTCAAGCTCTGGCGCAGATCCAAAAAAGGAATTTGGAGGAACATTGCGTACATCAGCATCGCAATGGTGGGCGTGACCAGCGCGCCGAGGCCGTGGGCAAATGAGGGTGCGAGCAAGCCAAAAGCGGCCGCCAGAAGAACGGCTACGAAGTAGACCGGGATCTGGTTGTGTTCGAGGGTGTCGCGGGTCATGAGGCGGCTCTATCGGATCGCAAGAGCGCAAGGTTATGCATCTACCGACTTAAGGTCGAGCGATACAACCAGTTTGGTTATCAGGGGTACTCCTGACGGGCATGTAGCACTGTCAGTATCTCGATCCAATCCTCTATTCGATACACCACCAGATAGTTCGGGTGCACGACAACTTCTCGAGTACCAGGGATTCGACCCATGCGGTAGAGATACGGATGATCTGGAAGAGCCGTTGTCGCTAGCTCGATGGACTCGTTGAAATCACTGGCTGCCGCAGCATTGCGCTCAAGAATGTATTCTAAAATTGCTCTCAGCTCGGCGCGTGCTTCCGGCCGCCACTCAACCCTCATCTTGCGCTTTTCGCTTCGATTCAATCAGAGCGCGCATCTCTGCCATAACCTGATCATGCGGAATGTTTGGACGGGGATCATCAATTGAAGCCTGCACCTTGGCACGAAACCAACGGTCATAGCTGGCGGCCTGCTCTTCAGTTTCAAACGCTGAAACGATGGGAGAAAGTGGAATGCTCATAGAGACCTCCTTAAAGGATGCCTGCCAGTCTAATCGGTCCATGATGTGCTGTCGTTCCTCTCGGATGTATGGCTTTATCAAGGGATGTCGGAGCTTAGTGAGCCTGCCATAGGGAACACAAGTAATGGCAAACTGAACAACTGTTACTAAAAAAATAAGAAACTGACAGAGGCCGTGAAACGATGAATTTGACCGACGTCTGCTCGCAAATACCTGCGGCCTCACGTATGCACGATCACCGTATTCCTTTCAAGGAGCTTGCCATCGACGGCTACGTCTTGGGCGGCTTCACCTGGCGCCACCTGCGCACCGACCTCGAACGCCCCCTCGTCATCATCAACGCCGCCACCTCCGTACGCTGTCGCCACTACGCCCGCTTCGCCGACTACCTGTTCGCCAACGGCCTTGACGTCATCACCTACCGCTACCGTGGCATCGGCGAATCCCGCAGCGGCTCACTGCGTGGCTTCAAAGCCTCGTGGTCGGGTTGGGGCGTGCTGGATTTCGAGGCGATGCTGCAGCGAGCGACTACTGGGTTACTTCGACGGCAGTGAACGCACTCATCTGCGGATCGCGCCTGCTGATATTGGCGAAAAGGCAGTCGGACATTTCGCATTTTTTCGCAGCGAGCATCAGCAGAGGCTGTGGCCGATTGCATTGGTATGGCTGCAAAACGGCCAATTAGCTGCGGATACCCTTGGGATTTCCCCCAACCTGCGCTTCAATACTCCCCCCAGATCCAGACCCCTAGGACGCTAAGCCCATGGCCTCGCCAGACAAGCAGCAAAAACGTGCCCAACGGGCAAAGGCCAAGGCCAAGCAAAACCGTACCCAGCGCGCCGTCGCGGCCAAGCTGGATGCGTTCGCCGGTGATGACAGCCGCATTGACCTTGAGTCAGTGGATTTGACCGAGCTGTTCGTAGAAATGCGCACGGCAGGCGAAACCAGCCAGCAAACCCTCTGCGCCGTGTTCCTGGCCCACCCGTTGCTGGCGCTGGTGCTTGAGCAAGAAGGCGAAGAAGAAGCCACCGACTTTATCCTGGCGGCGCTGATCGAGTATCGGCAGTGGACCACGGACACTGATGATGAGGCAGCGGCACTGGCGTGGATCGAGTCGCCGGAGTTCCAGGCGGATTACGTGGCGGCGTCCCAGGCGCTGGTCAGCTCGCAAGAATGACGCACAACTAAATGTGGGAGCGGCGGTGCACTCCCACATTATTTACCGCATTCCGTCAGTTCAGTACGGCAGCACCCGCGCTCTGCGCCTTGCGCCGGCTGGATACAAACAGCCCTGCCGCCACGACCAGCAAGCTCAGCACCCCAGTCGCGATAATCTCGACCCGATGCGCTTCCTGGAACAGCATGATGGTCAGCGTGCCCACGATGAACACCATCACCGCGTAGGTCAGGCCCGGGAACAGCCACATCTTGAAGACAATTTTCTCGCCCGCCGCCATACGTTTCTGACGCATGCGCAGTTGCGACACCGCGATCACCAGATAGACCAGCAATGCAATGGCACCCGAGCTGGCGAGCAGGAATTCGAACACTGCCGCCGGGGCCACGTAGTTGGCGAACACTGCCAGGAAGGCTGCGCCAGTAGACAGCAGCACAGCCCAGTAAGGCGTGCCACTCTTGTTGGTGCGCTTGGCCACGGCCGGTGCATCACCGCGACGGCCCAGGGAGAACAGCATGCGTGAGGCGGTGTAAAGCGCCGAGTTCAGGCAGCTGGTCACGGCTACCAGTACCACCAGGTCGACAATCAGCTTGGCATTCGGGATGCCCATGCGTTCCAGTACGGTCTGATACGAACCCACCGCCGCCAGGGTCGGATCGTTCCATGGCACCAGGGACACCACGATGAAGATCGACAGCAGGTAGAACAAACCGATCCGCCAGATCACCGAGTTGGTGGCCTTGGTGATTTGCTGGCCTGGGTTCTTCGATTCAGCCGCCGCGATGGTGACAATCTCGGTGCCCATGAAGGAGAACATGGTGGTCAGGATCGCCGCCATTACCGCGCCCATGCCGTTCGGCATGAAGCCTTGGGTGTCGAACAAGTGCGAAACGCCGCTGACCTGGCTGGTCGGCAGGAAACCGAAAATCGCCGCCAGGCCGAGGATCACGAAGCCAACAATCGCCACGACCTTGATCAGCGCAAACCAGAACTCGAACTCGCCGTAGTTCTTCACGCTGAACAGGTTGGTCACGGTCAGCAGCAAGGTGATGATCAGCGTAAAGGCCCAGATGGCCACATCCGGGAACCAGGCATGCAGGATGGTCGCGGCGGCGTTGGCCTCCAGCGGAATCACCAGCACCCAGAACCACCAATAGAGCCAGCCGATGGTAAAACCGGCCCAGTGGCCGATCGCCCGGTCGGCATAGGTGGAGAACGAACCCGTATCTGGCGAGGCGACGGCCATTTCGGCCAGCATGCGCATCACCAACACCACCAGCGTACCCGCAGCGGCGTAAGCCAACAGTACGGCCGGGCCGGCGGCAGCAATCGCGTGGCCGGAGCCAACAAACAAACCGGCGCCGATAACGCCGGCAATCGACAGCATGGTGACGTGACGCGGTTTGAGCCCCTGTTCGAGGTCATTGGAGCTTTGCGTACTACTCATTGACACACCTTTACGAGGAATTGCGAAAACGGTCCGCCCGGCCTGTGATCTTTATCGTGAAAAGAAACCAACAGGGCGTTCTTTATTTTTTACGCAAGATTTGCGCCAAAATGTTACAGCGTCGCGATTGACGCGGGCTGTAGGAGAATTGAGCAGTCCTCGCAAGTCATTGAGAACAATGGCATTCCGCTATAGCGTTACCGTGCGACTCACTTTCAATACGAAAAAACGCACCATAAACACACACAAAAAGTACGTGACGCCCCACAAAAGGGCTGATAAGCACCGTTTGCCCGGTTAACCCTTCCAACCCCCGGCCAAAGCTGGCACCATCGCGCCCTTTTTTACGCGAAGCCTGCGGCTTTTCGGGTTCAAACGGTTGTTCGGTTGTTGATGGCGCGACACCCTGCTGTGCCGATGCGACACCCTGCCGCACACCACCTGTTTACCGCCGGCCGCGCTGTTGGCTGCCATCAAGACGCTATGCTAGCTTGGCGCCTCGCCAGGAAGGCGGACCAACAGCGAAGATCGCAACGAACACAACGAGGACCGCACATGGCCGAGGCCACGCCCGCGCTTGAAATCCGCAACTTGCATAAACGCTATGGTGAGCTGGAGGTACTTAAAGGTATTTCGCTGACCGCTCGCGACGGCGATGTGATCTCGATCCTGGGTTCCTCCGGTTCCGGCAAGTCCACCTTCCTGCGCTGCATCAACCTGCTGGAAAACCCGAACCAGGGCCAGATCCTGGTGGCCGGCGAAGAACTCAAGCTCAAGGCCGCGAAAAACGGCGAGCTGATGGCCGCCGACGGCAAGCAGATCAACCGCCTGCGCAGCGAAATCGGTTTTGTGTTTCAAAACTTTAACCTGTGGCCGCACATGAGCATCCTCGACAACATCATCGAGGCCCCTCGCCGAGTGCTCGGCCAAAGTAAAGCCGAAGCCATTGAAGTGGCTGAAGCCCTGCTGGCAAAGGTCGGGATTGCCGACAAGCGCCACGCCTACCCCGCGCAATTGTCCGGCGGCCAGCAACAGCGAGCGGCCATCGCGCGCACCCTGGCGATGCAACCCAAGGTCATCCTGTTCGACGAGCCCACTTCGGCGCTTGACCCGGAAATGGTTCAGGAAGTACTTAATGTGATCCGCGCGCTGGCCGAAGAAGGTCGCACCATGCTGCTGGTCACCCATGAAATGGGCTTCGCCCGCCAAGTGTCCAGTGAAGTGGTGTTCCTCCATCAGGGCCTGGTCGAAGAGCAAGGATCGCCACAGCAGGTGTTTGAAAACCCGCTTTCGGCGCGCTGCAAACAATTCATGTCCAGCAACCGCTAACGGAGCAACATGCATGCAGAACTATAAAAAAATCCTCCTGGCCGCGGCCGTCTCGATGGCATTCAGCGCCACGGCCATGGCAGAAACCTTGAAAATGGGGATCGAAGCGGCCTATCCGCCGTTCAACAACAAAGACGCCAGCGGCAACGTCGTCGGCTTCGACAAAGACATCGGTGACGCCCTGTGCGCCAAGATGAAAGTCGAGAAGTGCGAAGTGTATGTGTCCGACTGGGACGGCATCATCCCGGCCCTGAACGCCAAGAAGTTCGACTTCCTGGTCTCCTCGCTGTCCATCACCGATGAACGCAAGCAGGCCGTCGACTTCACCGACCCGTACTACTCCAACAAACTGCAGTTCATCGCCCCTAAAGCCACCGCCGACTTCAAGACCGACGCCGCTTACCTGAAAGGAAAAGTCATCGGTGCACAACGCGCGACGTTGGCCGGTATGTACCTGGAAGACAAGCTGCCGGATACCGAAACCAAGCTCTACGACACCCAGGAAAACGCCTACCTCGACCTGACGTCCGGCCGCCTGGATGGCATCCTGGCCGACAAGTACGTGCAATACGAATGGCTCAAGAGCAAAGACGGTTCCGCCTACGAGTTCAAAGGCGACCCGGTGGTAGAAAGCGACAAGATCGGTATCGCCGTACGTAAAGGCGACCCACTGCGCGAGCGCCTGAACAAAGCCCTGGCGGAGATCAAGGCAGACGGCACCTACAAGAAGATCAACGACAAGTACTTCCCTTTCAGCATCGAATGATGCTGAACGGTATGCCCGACGCGCTCACGTGAGCGCGTCGGCTTTTTGCAATGCCTGCCGCGATATGAAAACACCATGAATTTCGATCTCTACGGATTCGGCCCGGCGCTCGCCGCTGGCGCGCTGATGACCGTCAAACTCGCGCTCACGGCCCTGTGCCTGGGGCTGGTGCTCGGCCTTGCCGGCGCCTTGGCCAAAACTTCGCCGTACAAGCCGCTGCAATGGCTTGGCGGTGCTTACTCGACAATCGTTCGCGGTGTGCCGGAACTGCTGTGGGTGCTGCTGATTTACTTCGGCACGATCAACGCCATGCGCTCACTGGGTGAGTTGCTCGACATTCCCGACCTGTCCCTCAGCGCCTTTGCCGCTGGCGTGATCGCGCTGGGCATGTGTTTCGGCGCCTACGCCACGGAAGTGCTGCGTGGGGCGATCATCTCCATTCCCAAAGGCCACCGCGAAGCGGGTGTGGCGCTGGGCCTGTCGAAGTTTCGTATCTTTACCCGGTTGATCATGCCGCAGATGTGGCGCATCGCCCTGCCGGGGCTGGGCAATCTGTTCCTGATCCTGATGAAAGATACCGCGCTGGTTACGGTCATCGGCCTCGAAGAAATCATGCGCCATGCGCAAATCGCCGTAACCGTCACTAAACAGCCTTTCACCTTCTATATGGTCGCCGCGTTCATCTATCTGGCCCTGACGTCTCTGTCGATGGTAGCTATGCACTTCCTGGAAAAACGCGCCGCCCGCGGCTTCGTGAGGACGACGTAATGGAATGGGAAGTCATCATCAAGTGGCTGCCGAAGTTTATCCAGGGCGCCATCCTGACCCTGGAACTGGTGAGCATCGCTGTGATCCTCGGCCTGATCCTGGCCATCCCGCTGGGTATCGCGCGCTCGTCCAGGCACCTGTCTGTGCGTGCCCTGCCCTATGCCTACATCTTTTTCTTTCGCGGCACGCCGCTGCTGGTGCAGTTGTTCCTGGTCTACTACGGCCTGGCCCAATTCGACGCCATCCGTTCAAGCTTTATGTGGACGTACCTGCGCGACCCGTTCTGGTGTGCCACCGCCACCATGACGCTGCACACCGCAGCGTATATCGCCGAGATTCTGCGGGGCGCCATCCAGGCCATTCCGCCTGGGGAAATCGAAGCAGCCCGTGCGTTGGGCATGTCCAAGCCCAAGACGCTGTTCTACATCATCCTGCCCCGGGCCGCGCGCATCGGGCTGCCGGCCTACAGCAACGAAGTCATCCTGATGCTCAAGGCCAGCTCGCTGGCGAGCACCGTGACCCTGCTGGAGCTGACCGGCATGGCCAGGACGATCATCGCGCGCAACTACCTCACCGTGGAGATGTTCTTCACCGCCGGCGTGTTCTACCTGCTGATCTCCTTCCTGCTGGTGCGCGGCTTCAAACTGCTGGAACGCTGGCTGCGCGTCGATGAATGCCAGGGACGTTGAAGCACGCTTTGAGGCGCTGGATGCGTTTCTGATCAAGCACCAAGGGCTGTGGCGACCACGGCCCTTTATTCATCGGCAATTGCCTTGGGAAACCGAGCATCCGGAACTGGCCCGGTGGCTGCGTCAACGCTCGTTGTCCGACGCAGAAACCAGCCATAACCACCCCCACACACTGCCGGCGCCCGCACCGTTTCCCACGCTGGCCTGCGAAGCCTTGCGTCTCAGTGCTGTGGATAAGTTACCGACGCGGCTCCTGCAACCCGCTGCGCACCGCCTGAATGTCGACGTACCCGGGCGCAAATGGCAGCAAATCGAAGCGTTCGGCGCCGCGCTGCAGTTTGCGCAAACACCCCGGCATTGGCTGGATTGGTGCGCCGGCAAGGGCCACCTCGGCCGCCGCCTGTTGCACACAGGCCAACAGCTGACCTGCCTGGAGTACGACCCGGCGCTGATCGCCGCAGGCCAGGCCTTGAGCGATCACCATGGCCTGCCCGTTATCCATCGCCTGCAAGACGTGATGGCCGATGTTGCGCTCAGCCGTGAACACACGCCCGTCGCCCTGCACGCCTGTGGCGACCTGCACGTGCGCCTGCTAAAACTGGCCAGCGCGGTCGGGTGCCAACAGCTCGCGCTGGCGCCCTGCTGCTATAACCGCATCACCGCCGACACCTACCAGGCACTGTCCACCGCAGGCCGCGCCTCAACCTTGCACCTGTCGATCGATGACCTTGGCCTGCCCCTGAGCGAAACCGTTACCGCCGGCAAGCGGGTGCGCTTGCAGCGCGACACGTCCATGGCGCGGCGCCTGGGTTTCGATCAACTGCAACGCAAGCTGCGTGGCTGCGACGAATACCTGCCCGCGCCTTCGCTGCCCACGCGCTGGCTGGACAAGCCTTTCGCCGACTACTGCCGGGAACTGGCACGTCTTAAGGGGTTATCCACAGGTGAACAAGAGTGGGCAGTATTAGAGGCGTACGGCTGGAGCCGTTTGGCCGAGGTCAGAAACCTGGAATTGGTGCGTGGCCTATTTCGGCGCCCGCTGGAGTTATGGCTGGTACTGGATCGGGCATTGTTTCTAAGCGAAGCCGGCTACAAGATCGAAGTAGGCAGCTTCTGCGAAACCGCATTGACGCCGCGCAACTTGATGGTGCTTGCCGAGCGCGATTAGGGGGCAGAATTGTCGCACCACAGCCTGTGGATAACTCTGTTGATAGATTCTTTACAGAGCCTGTAGCCCTCTGCGCTACAGGTCGAAAAACAAGCTGATCATTTTTTGTTCACCCAATAAAACATCCGCAAAACAGGCAGTTGCGGCGGGATGAGAACCGCTCCAAAAAATGGCTGTTACGTGACATCCTCAACCAACCGATTGTGCATAAGCATCTGGCGTTAAGCGCATAAACCGCGACTTATAGCGATTTTTTGCGCGCAATCAATAACCGGCAAAGCGCGTCGATATCGTCTCCGGCCAAGGTCAATGCCTGGCTGTCCAAGGGGTCGACGCCAAACGCCAGCGCTTCATTGATTGCCCTGTCGCGGTGCACCTCCAGCGGCGGCTTTGCACCCAGGCGCTGCTTGAACGCCTCAAGCATGTCCAGGGTGAAGGCATCGTCCTCATCCAGTTGGTTAAGCACATAACGAACCTGCGGTGGGCCCTCGCGCGCAAGATGCGGGGCCAGCAGCCTATCGAGTTGGTCCAGGGTGGCCAAGGACGCGGCGTCAGCTTTGGCAATCACCAACACCACATCGGCCACGCTCAAGGCTTGATCAAAGTAGACATTATTACCGGCGGGGGTATCGATGATCACCGTTTGCCGCTCGCTCAGGCGCAACCCCGACAACTGCTGCGCCAGCCAACCCGGTTCGCGCTTGAGCCAACCCTGAAGGTTTTCCTGCTGCTGGGTATCGATATCGCCAAAGGGGATGACCCGGCACCCGGCGAAGCCCGGTTGCAGGATCTGAACCCAGGGCGTATTCAACAAACTGGCGCGACCGATGCCAGGCAAGCTCGCGCTGACGCCGAAGTGATGACGCAAGGCGTTCTGCGGGTCCAGATCCAAAGCCACCACCGACTCACCCAACCGCTGCATGCCGCTGCTCAAGGCCGTGACCAGCGTGCTGCGGCCCACGCCTCCATTGGCCGAGACCAACGCGACGACAGTGGGCCGTGCCACGGCAACCTTTTCCTGTTGAGGTGGTTCATTGGCCCTCGGGCCTGAAGAAGGAAAGGGGGCGCCATCGTCGACCGGAACACTGCCGAAGAAATGCAACCGCGCGTTCAGCCCGCGCACATCTCGCGTGACATGTTTGCCGAGCAACACAAAAATCTTGTCAGTAAGGCTCATGACCAAACTCCCACACGACGCTGCCTAAAGACGTGAAGGGCCGGCAAGAAGAAGGCTTACCGCAGGTCTTTTTATATAGGGCGCTCTGTTGCCGCATTCTCTGACAGCGAAAACAAAGTGTCATTATTTTGATGAAGTTAACGCTAAATTTTTAGACCGACGGCAATTAGTCAAATTAATGACCCCCACCAGCATCCGATCCAACGTCTCTGAACCTATGAGCGAACCGGGCACCCGAGTCCCCGGTTCTGGCCCACCAATCGACTTAACGGCGAATGCGGTACTCGGTGAACGCGTAATCACCCTGGCAATCACTGGAAGGATCCGCCGCCACACTGACGTAATGCACGGTATCCGGGTCGACCAGTTTATACGTGTAGATATCCGGCGAAGGCACGCCATCCGTGCGCAATTCATTCTTGCCGTTGGCCGCGGCCCACGTGCCCTGCTCGGTCTGAATCACCTGAGTCTGCTGCGCATCACGGAAGAAGGTAATAGTGAAACGGCCGTCCGGCTGGAGGTTATTGGTCCACGACAGGAACTGGCACTTGCTGGTCTGCGTGCGCAAGCCCTTCCAGGTGCCGACCAACGCCGGATCGTTGCCAGGCTTATGGGTGGAACACGCGCTGAGGGCTGTGACGAGAAGGATCAGGGACAGTGAAAAAATCCGTTTCATGTAAAGGCTTCCTTGGGTCGAAACGAGTGCGGAAATTGCCTTGATCAAGACCGGGTAGACCGCTGGATGACAAAGGATGAATCCTACCTCGTTGCGAGGAAAAAGGGTTCGCTGCGAGAAAACCTTGGCTTCTGCAAAAATAGTAAGAATTCAGGGGTTTACAGAAGCTTGGCAATCGCTATAATCGTCGCCCTAACACGCCGGTATAGCTCAGTTGGTAGAGCAACTGACTTGTAATCAGTAGGTCCCGGGTTCGACTCCTGGTGCCGGCACCACATTAGGCTCCATTGCATTCCATCGAATGCTCTGGAAGCCCCGAAAACCCGCCCTTTGGCGGGTTTTTTCGTTCCAGGACCCTCTGTCGGGATCCAACAAAATCCCCCTTCCCCGAGGGTATGTTAGGGGTACTGCGATTTCCCGGTCAGGAGCGCGTACCCCTATGCCACGTCTAGCGATCCCCCTCAGCGACCTGCAATGCCGCACGGCCAAAACCCGCGAACGCGCCTACAAACTGTTCGACGGCGGCGGCATGTACCTTTTCGTCAAACCCAATGGCGTGAAGACCTGGCGCTTGAAGTACACCAAGCCCAGCGGCAAGGAAGGCACGCTCATCATCGGCAATTACCCCATCGTTACCCTTTCCGTCGCACGACGTAAGCGAGACGAAGCCAAGGCGTTGCTGCTCGACAACCTCGACCCAATGGAAGAAAAGAAGAAGGCCAAGATCGTAGCCCAACGGGCGGCACTGCTTTTCGAAACCGTTGCTCTGGAGTGGCACGCCGACATGTCCCGTCGCTGGACCGAAGGCCACGCAAAAACCGTGATGAGCCGACTGCGTACCCACGTCTTCCCGCTGATCGGCCAACGACCCATCGCTGAACTCGACACCCATGACCTGCTAGAGATCACCCAGCGCATCAAGGAACGCGGCACCATGGATGTGGCGTTAAGGGTACAGAACTACTTATCCACCATCATGCGCGGGGCCAAAAGGGCTCGGCAGATCACCATGAATCCTGCACTGGATCTGGCAGGCTCGATTCACGCGCCGCGCACAATCCATCGCCCGGCCCTCTCCCTCAACCGCCTACCCGAACTGCTGCACCGGATCGACAACTACAACGGCCGCGAGTTGACGCGCCTCGCCGTCCTGTTGACGTTGCATGTATTTGTCCGCTCCAGCGAACTACGCTTCGCTAGATGGAGTGAGTTCGACCTTCAACGCGCCATGTGGGAAATCCCAGATACGCGCGCACCGATTGAAGGGGTACGCAACTCCACACGCGGGACCAAAATGAACGGCGACATTCAAATGGTTCCGCTCTCGCCGCAGGTCATCGAAATACTGGAGCGCCTGCGCAGCCTCAGTCGCTTTTCAGAGTTAGTGCTACCGGGCGACCACAAGTACTGGAAGCCCATGTCCGAGAATACGGTGAACACCATGCTCCGCAACGTCGGCTATGACACCAGCAAGGACGTGTGCGGCCACGGCTTCAGGACCATGGCCTGTAGCGCTCTGCTGGAGTCCGGGTTATGGACCGACGCAGCCATCGAAAGACAAATGAGCCACAAGGAACGCAACCGTGTGCGTGCCGCGTATATCCACAAGGCCGAATTCCTCGAACAGCGCAGGCTGATCATGGCGTGGTGGAGTAACTACATCGACGCCAACCGCCATAATTCGCTCACCCAGTCGGCGACAACATCACAGCCCTACAAAATAGCCGTGGCGCATCCAAACGTGGGTAAACCTGTGAGATCACCGTTGTCCGCCCTTCCACGCGGGTCCATCCAAGCGGGGCTGCAAAGCCGCCCTGTTTGGATGGACCTCATTTAAAAAATCTAAAGTCCACGCAAATTGTCTGTGGAAAACCATAGATTTCCACCGGTGGATAATTTCATCCACAGCCGCAGAATTCCCGAAAATTCGAGCCTTGACCCAAATTATCCACAAGCGTAGAAAAGATCGGGCAAAGCGCTGTCTTTGACAGCAACCCAGGTAGCCAGAACCTTTAAGGCTACGCCACACCGTGGTGGTTCTCCCAAAGTGCGATTAGCGTCCGGCGGCTCGCACGGTCACAGCGATGTGATGGATGCCTACTTTTACCAGCGTGCCCACTGCGGCAACTCATTCCCTTTCCTAGCTGCCCTGCAGCAACCTATCCGCTTGGCCATTTCATTGCGCCAACCTGCGCCCGTCTCTTTCTCCCGGAAAGAGACGGGCGCTCCTACCACTGCTGCAGCCCAACTCGTACAAGGCCTTGCGGCATTCCCCCTCGTGACAATCGGCGTGACAAACACCGAAGTCACCAGCAACAGCGATACCGATGATGGTGCCGTAGCCCAGGAATGGATTGCACCTGACTGACAGTCAGGCATGCCCCGGTCATCGCTTCACTGCCTTCACCCGACTCAGGATCTCGCGGCGCTGGTCTCGTCAGCCAGTGCAGTCTCCACCCGCCCACCGCTATCGGTGTTCAGGAGGCCAGATCATGAGACGCCCAAGCTCCCGGTCGTAAGGAGCCGTCAGTCCCGCGTTAGTGGACAACCCTCACAGGCCGCAGGGGCCTTGATCCCTGATAACACTCAACATTCGTGGCGGGATGACGTGGGGAAGGTTTTAAAAGTTTTGGCTTTGAGCGGAGTTCGATCATGGCACTAGTAGGTAAACGTGACGGGCGCAACCATGGCTATGGTCGGCAACTGAGCTATGCCGGGCCGCAAGCGCTAAAAGATCTGTTTGGCGGCGGGCACTATGGGACCGTTAAAGCGCACAGTGATCGCTGGCAGGCGTTTGTGCGTTGGTGTCGATCGGAGGATGGACCAGGATTTAACGATGCGCGGCAGATTAATTGGCAGACCTTGCTGGACTACGCCGGACATCTGCGCCAACAAGTTGAACGAGGTGAGCTGGCCATCGCGACTGCGCAAAACCGGTTGTCCAGTGTGAATCGGACCCTGGCCGCGCTTCGCGGTGATCAGTATGTGAAGGTCGTGAGTCCGAGCAAGGCGTTGGGAATGCGGCGCTCCAGTGTTCGTCGCTCGGTGCCGCAAGGCCAAGACCGCGAATACGTGAAGCGGGTCGTAGACGTGCTCTGCGGACATCAACAGTCGCGCGCCGCGGCTATCGCGCAGTTGGCGCGAGCCACCGGTATGCGCTTACGCGAGGCGATTTTGGCCGACCTTCCGCGTCTAAAGCGTGAGGCCGAACACTACGGCAAGATCAACATCCAGGACGGCACCAAAGGCGGCCGCTCAGGTGCCTCGGCACCTCGCTGGATTACCATGGATGATCGTATTCGTGACGCTCTTAGGTTTGCCGAACAGTTCTCGCCAACCGGCAGCCGCAACCTGCTTGCACCAAACGAAAGCTACCTCGACTTCTTGGAGGGAGTCGTCCGTCCCGCACGGGACATCCTCCATACGCACCGACTAAAAGGCTTCCATGAATTGCGGGCAGCCTATGCGTGCGAACGCTATCAGCAGATTACCCATCATCCTGCGCCGATCAACGGCGGCAGGTGCAACCGGATAGACCGGCGGCTCGATCAAGAAGCCCGAAGGCAAGTTAGCTACGAGCTGGGGCACGGCCGTATCGACGTGGTCGCGGCGTACATCGGGGGACGACCATGAGCAAGCCATTCGATATGGAGTTGTTCCTGGCTGGTGTTTTGAAAGGGTCATATACCACGCGCCAACGCCATCTGCGTCAGGCGAAGGCGATCCAATCAGCAATTGCGGGGCGCTGGCGACGGGACAACCCTCGGGCTTGGCAGAGAAAACACCTTGATTGGTTTCTCAATCACCACTTGAACCGGCGTAGTGAGTCGACACGCTATTACTACTTGCTGACGGTGCAACTGCTCACTCATCGATTAGAAAAATCATGGGTCTTCAACCGTTAAGTGGGGGGAGAAAACGGCCAAGCTCCGCCGGTCGGTCCAGGGACTTTTGACCTGTCTCCGTCATCCAGCACTGAAATTGACATAAGCCAGACCGTAGACGCGTCTAGGAAATCAGTGGTAATTCAGAGTAGCATGGCTCATGGCCAGCAAATCACAGTCGCCTTAAGGATATAGGTGTATGACGACAAAGGGAATTTTGCCTAACTCATGTTGTAAAGCCGATCGTAGCTATCGCGCCCCTCTGTCTTCGAATCTAGAAAAAGCAAAAGTGCTGCCCGGAAAGCATTGCAGTCTAGAATGATGCCGAAGTTTTATTAATTTCAAAACATGGATTGGCTATGGAACTAAGTCCTAATAAGGTTTGGGAACGCAAGGAGTGGGAGGGCCATGTTAACGACCTTCTGCGGATCAAGCATGGACAAGAAAATTACGTCCCAATTCCTGACAGGCATAACGGTGACGCGGGTATTGAAGGGTATTCGTTCTGTGGAAATGCCTACCAATCCTTTTGCCCTGAGGAGCTATGTAGTACTGCAGAGCTGTATGAGAAGCAACGCGATAAGATGACGACTGATATTAATAAGTTCATCGAAAATAAAGACGGCAATCTCGCAAAATTCTTTAGCTCTACACTAATAAGGAGGTGGATTCTTGTAGTTCCCAACCTTAACTCTAAGTATTTGGTGGCGCATGCAGCCGTGAAAACTGTAGAGGTTGTAGAAGCAAAGCTACCTTATGTTGATAATTCTGACTTTCGAATTTTAGTGTGGGACAGAGGAACTTTTAAACTCGAAGAATCCGAACTTTTAGAGCAGGGCGTGCGGGTTTTGAGGCTAGAAAGAAAGTCCATCACGGACATTGATATGTCTGAATTTCAAACAGACAAGTCAGAGTTTGTAAGGAATATCGATACCAAGCTTCTAAAGCTAAAAAAAGCTCCACAGGCTCATATTGAAAAAACGAGAGAAATCATGCTAAAACAAGCAATTCACTCTCAGAATATGCTAACAGACTTGAAGCAGGACTACCCTGAATATCACTCTCAAATTATGGGAGGAGTAATTGCTCGAGAAGAACAGTTGTATATTGAGCATTTCGAATCCGTACAAAAAAGTCCAGCGCAGCAAGTCGAGGTTTTGAAAGGGAACCTCGAGAAAAAGAGCAAACTGCATGAAGATAATTTGGAATGTATTGCAGCTGGTACGGTCGCGGATTGGATAATGCGATGCAATTTGGACTTCGAACAATGAACATATTAGATATTGTACCTAAGAAAGCGGTCTTTCGCCAAACAGGAACCCCTGTAGAGCCAGAGCTACGGCCTGTTTGGCGAATATCTTTGATTGCGTTAATTTTGTCATTGCTTAGTTCTGGGAACAAAGCCAATGCCAAAAAGATCCAAGTCTTATGTTCCTTGATTTCTTCCTCAGACAAAAGGCAACAATATTTTTCGCCCACTAAAGATTTACTTGATAACTTTAATGTGAGATTCGACCCGCTGGTGGATAGAGCTATCGACCTAGGGATAGGGGAAAAAGTTTTCGAACTGGACTCGTCTAAAAGCATTAAACTCACCAAGAAAGGGTTGGAATTTGCAAAAAAAATTGAATTCGATAAAGAAGTTTTTATTAACGAGAAAGGATTTATTCTGAAGTTCAAAAAGTCTTTTTTTACAGATGAAGTTATTGATCGTCTTATCGCGGGGGTGCGTTTGTGAGCAAGTTGAAGCTGAGAAGACTAAGGATAGTTTCGCAAACGAACGAAGGTCGATACGGTGTAGACATACCATTCTTTAAAGGGCTGAATATTATTCAGGCTGAGAATACTTTCGGCAAGTCAACGTGTATACAAAGTATTATTTATGCTTTGGGGCTGGAGGGGACTCTAGGGCCTTCTAGAAAGACTCCGTTAAAGTCTGCTTTAACGACCAGATTGAAAAAGGCAGATGGTAGCTATGCTTTGATTTCGGAAACAAAGATTTTCCTCGAAATTGAAAACTCGTCTGGTGCTGTGGTTACATTAGTTAGAAGTAGCATAGAAAGTAAAAACAGGTTAATTTCTGTTTCTCAAGGTGCGCCCGGCGATGTTGAGAACCTTCCTAGTAGCGCTTTGACAGATTATTTTGTACGAGATCCTGGGGCGGCTGTGAGAGACAGAGGATTTCATCAGTTTCTAGAGAAATTCTTAGGGGTAGACGAACCGCAGGTAATTAAGTATGACGGTTCTTTTTCAAACTTATACCTTGAATCAATTTTCGCCGTAAACTATGTAGAGCAAACGCGCGGGTGGGGCGGAATTTTGAATGTGCTCCCGACTTATTTGCAGATTAAAGAACTTTCCAGCAAAATCATTGAGTACAACTTAGATCTTGATATTCAAGAGAATAGCAAGAAGCGGCAACAGCTTTTGGTCAGGCAGTCCGATTTAGAGTCTGTTTGGACTGTTAATGTTGAAAGGCTTGTTTCGTTGGCGAAGCAAGTTCAAGCGTTTGTATCAGGTAATATTTCGGATGATATAAGTAAGCAGGCGGCAATAAACAGCGCATCTGATATTTATTTTCTTGACACCGATTCCAAAGAGGTTAGCCTCGGTCAATATGTTAAAAATCTGAAAACGGATTTAGAAAAAATTAGGTCTGAGTCAAAAGCTATTGAAATTGATAGTCAAAAAATTCCTGGACTTGAGCTTGAGCTAACGTTGCTGACAGAAAAGCTTACTGCGGAGGAGGCTGCGTTTTCTATTCTTATCTCAGATCTGGATGTCAGCGATGAGTACATAAAATCTATTGATAAAAGAACTGCCTCTGTTAGAGAGAGTTTGCGTAAATATAACGATGTTAAAAAACTTCAAGATTATGGCTCAGAAGAGAAGTTTAATTTTTTAGAGGGTATTTGCCCAACATGCAATCAGCCGGTTGAAGACTCTTTGCTACCTCATATGCATAACCAATCTGCACTCGGGGTAGATGACAATATAAAGTACCTGGAAAAGCAAAAAATTGTTTTTGACTCGATGAAAGAAGGTGAGTCTAAAAAGCTACTAACAAAAAAGTCACTAATTTCTCAGGCCCAGCATAAAATCAATGCAACTCGTGCGGAGATAAGATCTGTTAAAGAAAGTTTGACGGATGTCAAGGGGGCGCCCTCTCGTGTTCAGCTTAGAAAAGAGATTTTGCTAGAGGAAAGAATTTCTAGTGTAGAAAAGGCGGCAGCCTTGGAAACCGAGATCAAGCAGAAACTAGTTTCTGTAATGTTGGATTGGTCGACAATCACGGGAGCATTGAAAAAGCTACCTTGGGATGGGTTTAGTCGAAATGACAATATAAAGCTCAATGAGCTTCTTAATTTTTTCAAAGAAAATCTTAAAGATTTTGATTACAAAAGTACACCTATTGAAGATTTTGAAATATCTAAGCGCACGTACAAACCTGCTATCGATGAGGTGGATTTAGGTTCTGAGGCGTCCGCAAGTGATAATATTCGAGTTATATGGGCGTATATGTATACTTTGTTAGTTCTGGACTCTCGCTTGAATGGGTTATCCACAAATCACCTTGGGCTCTTGATGCTCGACGAACCACGCCAGCAAGAAACTAAAGAAGTTAATTTTAAGACTTTCATTGAAAAGGCGGCTCGAACATTTGAGTTGGATAAGCAGGTTATCATCGCGACGAGTGAAAAGTATGATGACCTGCTAAAGATGATTGACGGCTTAGAAGTTAATGTTGTTCGCTTTGAAAGCCCAGTAATATCTCGAATTGGTTTGTAATTATAACAGGCACCTGTAAAAAACAGACATCATGCTTGTGATGCACAAGCATGGCGCTACCCCTCCTCAGACAATGCGGCGGGGTTTACTTCCAATTCGGCAATGATGACTTGGGACATCAGTCGCTGCTTCCCGTTACTAGCGAAGACTACGTGACAGAACCTCCAACATCATATCGTAATCTTCCCTCCGTCTAACGATATGGAGTTTTTCTAACGCGGTTGGGTCGCACTTTAGTAGATTGCACTTACCTATTACATCTTCTGAAGCCAGCAAGAGGTTTGCGGAAATTTTGCTTTCCGAGTTTCTGATGTCTTGATCCGTAGGATAAGGCACTATAAGTGGCCGTCGATCCTTGATTGCTGCTCGGGATGCATGCAGGCTTCCGCCAACTAGGTCTGACTGGATCATCATTACGCCTTGGGAGAGTGCGGACTGAGTTTTATCCCGTATCACAAAATTCGTAGGTATTGGTTTAACATCAAACGCAAACTCTGACACTAACGCCCCACCACTAGATAGAATCGACGACGCTAAATCTTTATTTTGCGACGGTGAAACTGTGTGCAATCCATGGGCCATTACAGCGACTGTTTTTCCAAATGATTTTATCGCCTGCTTATGAGCAATACTATCGCAACCTAACGCCAGCCCACTTACAATCGCCCAGCCTTGCTGAACCATCCAGTGAGTCATGCGCTTTGTTATCTCCTCCCCATGAAGCGTAGGCTGCCTTGTACCTATTACAGCGACCGAAGGACTGTTTAAAAGCTCTACGTTCCCCTTGACATATAAAATCGCAACACGAACACCAGAAATCGCTAGTGCTCTAGGAAATTCAGAATCCAATAGGCTAATTATTTTAGTATCATTCTTGGAGGCCATATCTATTTGAAAGTCTGCATATCTACGAGCCTCATCAAACTGCTCGCTGGTGAACGATTTTTTACGCAGATCAGAGGCATACTCACATAGCTCAACGACCGTCTTCAATGGGTACGATGAAAGCGCCAGCACTTTTTCAATAGTGCTTGGGCCAACACCTTTTAATCCACTCAAGATCAAAGCATTGTAAGCGTCATCGCTCATCATTTTCAGTCCCTGGCCCCTGAAATTGTGTGTGCCAAGCTGATGCAAAAGACCTCTTCAGCGCCGTTCGCCCTGCTGTATTTGTCCATATAGTAAAGAGTAGCGCCAGTTGTTACCACATCATCGATCAGAAAAACCAATTTATTTTCAATCTCTGCATCGTCAGCAATCGACAGGCAATCACGCACATTTTCGTATCTTTGAACCATGGTCAAATGCTCTCCATGATGAGACTTTGCCTCAGGAGAAAATTCAAACATATCATCAATTACCTCCACCGTACTGTTCGACAGCGGAGACTCCTCAAGTATGGATTCTATTTGCTCTAAAAAGTTCTCCATCCGCGGAGGCCGATTTTTCTTAGAGGGTGCCGTGGTGATTACTATTTTATATTTTTTAAACAGGCTCTTTATGCCTCCCTTCTCCCTATGAGTTTTTATTTGCTCATTGACCGTATCACGAACACATTTAGCCCACTCAATGGGAAAATTATCAGTATTCTTAAATCTTACAATCTCATTGGTCAGCTTATGCCATTCCCGCCGAGGTTTTATAGACTTATGTTCTGTGAATAGTCGACCCAACGAGATAACTTGAAGTGGCCGCTTTGTTTCTTCCACAGCGCGTGGAGGAAAGTGACCCGCTCGGCAAACTCTTCCAAAGAACCCGTTATGCGCTTGAACTCCTTCGACCAAGCGCTCCAGAATAGGTAACTTTTGACCTATGTCCAAAATCGCTTCAACCAAAGTCTTCTGTTTGACAACCGACGCATCAGGGATTCGCTTTCTCGCCTCATAATGCGGAGAAGCGCCATGGAGCTCTGCTAACACTACCCGGACTCCTGCATGGTAAGCTGCCTCCACGTCTCCGAGGTCATCACCCACTATAACAATCGCTTCGCGATTCGTTACCTCACAAGCTTTCGCCGCCAAAATGATACCGTCAGGGGCTGGCTTGGTATTCTTAACATCCTCGAATGCAACGATTGATTCCCAGTCAACATCCGAATATACCTCACTCAATACTGTACAGGCGTAGCATCGAGGCGACTTGGTGAAAACCGCCAACTTCAAATTTGGAATAGCTCCTTTAAGTTCTTCAAAAAAATCTGAAGATAGTAGCCGCCTGTTTTTCTTGTTAATTTCAGCGATTAAGCGAGACTTATACTCCTGATCTTTATTTCCCAAATTGGAGGCACCGCGAAAGCCCTCCAAGTCGTCAGTCAGTGCCAACGTATTGTCCAGATCAAATATAACCAACTCAAACATCTCAAAATCCCTTTATCGAGTCAAAGGGCAAGACTGATGGGTAGCCGCCATTAATGTCAATATGACACTAGTCTTATTTCACGTACCTAACCGCTCAAGCCTTCACTATGGATAACTTGTTAAGCTGGATGGTGTAGCGCTTGCTAAGAATGTCACGTCGTGAAGAAAGCTAAAAAAATCCTGATTCGATTCCACCAAAAGCCATAACCAGCTGATTTATTTATAGTTACTAGTTGGGGTACGCCAAATTTTCCACCGAACTCCAGACCCGCAGAAAACCTAGCCCCGCTAACCGCTACCGTTCGTCTGGTGCCGCATCACGTTCCACCGAACGCTACAGAGTCCCACTCCCGTAATCATGCTCGCATTTTCACACATCCTGACTCGGCGGGCTTTTCACTTATACGTTGCGTACTCGCTAACTTAACCGCTCAGCCGCTTTGCGATAAACCTGCTCACGCTCGCGCTTATCGACCGCCACCACGAACACCATGACCTCCTGGTCGATCACTTGATAGACCAGCCGATAGCCGCTGCTGCGCAGCTTGATCTTGTAGCAGTCGGGAAAGGCGTGTAGACGGTTGGCTTCAATGCGCGGATTGACCAGAATCGTGGCCAGCTTCTTCTTGAGTTGCTGGCGCACGGTATCCCCCAATTTGTGCCACTCCTTTAACGCCCGCGCATCGAATTCAAGGCTCTAGGTCATCTAGCGAAACCTTAACCCGCTGGGGATTAGCCAGCCGCTCGCGAACCGTTGCGATCAAGGCTTCATCGTCCTCGGTCATCAGGACGGGCCTGAAGGGTAGCTGACCGCGCTCTGCTACGTATTGCAAGGCTTGGCGCATCAGCTCAGAAGGGGTGACGCCGAGCTTTTCCAGCTCGTGGTAAGCACGCGCTTTGAGGTCGTCGTCGATACGGACATTGATGGACGCCATGGGATGGCCCTCCCTGTAATGACATTGGTCTTTACAGTGAGGTAAAAACTTCATTTGAGCAAGCCTGAAAATGGCTGGTTTTTTTTCCCAACTCACAGGTTACGTGTGTCGCTCGCAACTCTACGTACCAAGCACAGCACATGCTCACAGCTTAATCGTCCCCGATTCGATTCCACTGAAAGCCATAACTAGCTGATTTATTTATAGTTACTAGTTGGGGTACGCCGAGTTTTCCAGCGAAATCCAGACCCGCAGAAAACCTAGCTTCGCCGAAAGCTACCGGTCGTCTGGTGCCGCACCATATAGAACAACGACTTAGGCTCACCACACGGCAACGCAAACCGCCGCAAAAAACCCTCCCATCAACTTTCTCGATTGCTCCCCCGCCCCCACCACGCTACTCTCCCTGCGTCGCTGCCAATTCAGCGATCGGGCCTGAGAACCCGGCAAGATGCAGGCGCACCAAGCGCCCCCAAAACCCGATTTGCAGGCGTTTTTTTTCGCCTCACAATTCGTGCAATGGCGGCTGTGCGTGGGAGACCTTCGGGTCTGCCGGGTTCCTGTATCTCCGGTTTCTCAGCCTGCGCACAGCTGCCACCCATTCGCCTGAGAACGAACGTGGTAGCGCTCACCCGATATGGGAGTTTTACCAATGACCGCTCCAAGTCCATCCGCACTAACCACCCTCGGCGTCACCCCCTTCTCCTTTCACTCCGACCACCCTCTGTTCCGCGTCAACAGCGGTGTTTCCCTGCATGAAGCCTTGCACCACGTTTCCGATCTGCTCCATGTCGCCCAGTTGCTCGCAGAAGACGCAGCAATGACGCGAGACACAGATCGTTATGCCTGGGCATCGCATTATCTGCAGGAGATGAGCAAGGCGGTGATCGATGATGTGGTGAAGGTACTGGAATCACCCTGCAACACCGAGCAATAACGCAGCAACAAAAAAGGCACTTGCCGCTCACCGACAAGTGCCTTTTTTATTCGCCAGCAACCGCGATCAACGCGACAACATAAACGTCTCGTACTCCAGATCCTCCAGCGCCGATGACAAGCGCGCCAGCCCCAGCAGTACACACACCAGCAACGACAGCGTAAACCCGTACCCGAAGAAGCTCGGGCCCAAGTGCATGCTGAGCAGTGTCAGGCCGGCGTTGAGGACGGCGAACAGGACGCACAGTTCCAGCACCACGCGGCGTTTGTCGAGGTAGAAGAACACGTTGAGCAGCGCCATAAAGACAACCTGGATGCTCACGCCGATCAGGTCGATGTAGAACAGTGGCAGGTAGTAACTGGAGATGCCCAGCCAGTCCAGCAGGCGTGGTGCGAAGAGGAACAGCAGCACCACGGTGAGGCCTTGGACTTTGCAGATTTCGAGCAGCCCCTGGCGGATGGACAGGGTCATTTCGGTCTTCAGCGAGCCGATGTGCTGCAGGGTTTCGCCGTCGCGGATGGCCCGGAACAGGCGGTCGTACCATTCGGCAAAGTCGGTTTCGATGCGCACCAGGAACACGGCCATGCCGGGGATGATCGCGAGGTAAGCGATGAAGATCGGCATGTCGTAGAGGATCGAGGCGCGCAGCGGGCCGATGACGGTGTTGGAGGTGGCCGGGTTGAACCAGAACATGATCTTGTCCACCCAGATGCCGAAGTTGTAGAAGAACCCGGTCACCAGCAGGCTGAGGAACACGTTGCGGCGATCGAGGAAGTCGAAGGCGATGAGTTTTTCAGCCCGGTATTCGCGCAGGATGTCGTAGAGGTACAGGAACAGCAGCGTGCTGTGCCCGATCAACAGCGCCAGCAGCAAGCCTGGCATCTCCAGGAAGCTCAGCAGGTAGGCGCTCGCAACCATCAGCGAGTAGCCCACCAGCATCACCAGCAGGATGCGGTTATATTTTTTCATCCCCGACAGGAAAATGATCACCAGCCACAGGTTGCACAGCACCACGAAGTTCGAGAGCACCAGCACGCGGTAGATCAGCGGCTGATCGAACAGCACCGCCAGCAGGATGATGCCGAGTACGCCGGCGCCCACGGTCACCATCAGTAATATGCCCAGCAGGTTGGGCAGGATTTGCTCGTAGTTGCGCTGGAACAGTTGGTCGGACACAAACCGGGTAAAGAACAGTTGCAGGCCGCCCGTCAGGATCAACGAGCTGGCCATCAGGTACGTCACCGTCACCAGAAACTGCCCGACCAGCGAGTTGGGCAACATCAAGCCCAGGCTGATGATGCCCACCAACATCACGCTGATGATCGACAGCACCCACGGCCCGGAGCTGATCAGCCCGGCATAGACGTAGGCATGCAGGGTGGCGGTGTAAGAGTCGCGCGAAAGGATCTTGCGCAGTTCAAAGCCAATACCGGCCATTTAGCTGTTCTCCATGGCTGCCTGGTACAGGTCGCGGTAGCGCTGCAACATCAAGGCTTCGGTGTAATAACGGTTGACCCGCGCCAGGCCGCTGGCCTGTGCGGCTTGCCAGCGTTCCGGACTGCGCAGCAGTTCTAGGATGGCGACGGAGGTGGCCTGTGGGTCGGCGATCGCGACCACCTTGCCCGCAATGCCAAGGTCACGGTCTTCGGCGCTGCCGCCTTCGATCAGTTCGCGGCACGAGCCTACGTCGCTGCTGACCACCGGCGTGCCGGCGGCCCAGGCTTCGAGGATCACCAGGGGTTGCGCCTCACTGATCGAGGTCAACACCATCAAGCCGAGCTGAGGCAGGATGTCCTGAATGCGCTGGAAGCCGAGGAAGTGCACCTTGCCTTCCAGGCCCAGGCTGGCCATCAGGCTGCGGCATTCGCTGACGTACTCCGGGTCTTCCTCTTCCGGCCCGACGATCCAGCCTTCAACCTCAGGCATGGCACTGATCACGCCGCGCATGGCCCGCAGGAAGGTTTTCACGTCCTTGATCGGCACCACACGCCCGATCAGGCCCACCCTCGGGGCAATGCCCGGCGCGCGTGTTTCAAGCACACGATTCCACTGCGCCAGGTCGATACCGTTGGCAATCAATTGCGTGCGCGCAGGCTCGGCGCCGTCCTTGATCTGGCGCTGACGGTTACCGTCATACAAGGCGATGATGTTGTCGGCGCTGTTGTAGGCCAATTGGCCGATCCGCTCGAAGTAGCGCACCCACAGCGTACGGATGTAACCCGAGCCGCCGTCGAGGCTGCGGTTCAGCGCCTGGCCGGAGGTCTCGGCGATCCACGAGGCCTGGGCCAGGTCGATCTTGCGTTCTTTGGTGTAAATGCCGTGCTCGCTGAGCAAGTAGGCGCAGTTCCAGCGCTGCTTGAGAATGCAGCCCAAAAGCCCGGCGTAACCGGTGGAAATCGAATGCAGCACGCGCGCGCGCGGCATTTTGCGCGAGGCTTCGGCCAGCATCAGCAAAGGCGACTGCAGCGAGCGCAGGGTCCAGAAATAATTGACAAAGGACGGGTCGGCGCAATGCAGGCGATAACCCTCGCTGAGCGTCTCCCAACTGGCGCGGCTGCGCAGGACGTCGTCGAGGGTCATGTCGCCGCTGGCGATGCAATCGAGCAGCTTCTCGCCCAGCTCACGTTCAGGTTGGTCCGGGTGATGCAAAAAGCGATACAGGTCGGCCAGGTGCTGCGGGTTGGCTTCGCGCGGTGTGCCGTGCAGATTCGTGGGATGGGTCGCGTCCTCGAGAAACATCTCTTCGATGTGCAGCACGTTGGCCGGCACTTCGTAACGGCGTTTCTCATACGCTGAGCGCTGGCCGCCGATGAACATCACCGAAAAGGTCAACTCCGGCAGGCCGAGGATCATCTGGTGAATCCAGCTCGAAACGCCGCCGCGCACGTAAGGCCAGGTGCCTTCGAGCAGCAGGCAGATGTCTGCAATCGGTGCCTCTTGCTTGTTACTCATTCCAGCTCCTCACCAACTCAGCGAACCGTGGCCGCTGGCGGGTTTTCTCGGGAAGGCTGGCGAGCAACCCGGGAATTTCGTGATAACGACCGGCCTCGAACGCCAGCTCTGCGCGAAACGGCAAGACCTGGGCCGAGCCCATGCCGTTTTCTTCCGCCAGGCGCAGCAGGACTTCGGCGCGCTCGTTCTCGCCGCGCTCCAGGGCGATACGGCCAGCCAGCAGGAACAGTTCACCGCCCTCGCCCGCTGCCAAGCCCTGCTCGGCATGCTCGCTGGCCTGATTGAGTACGTGCTCCAGCACGCTGCCTTGCGCCAGGCCGAGGTAGGCCAGTTCCCAGTACCAGCGCGCCAGCATGCTGTGGACCGGGCCTGCGGTGCGCGAACTGACATCCACCAGTTGCTCAAGGGCCATCTGGATATGCAGGTTGATATCGCTTTCCTGCTTGTCGAGCATCGAGTAGGCGAGCAAGCGAACGTCGTCGCTGGGATCTGCCAGCGCCAACTTGAGAATGGGCACCGCTTCCTTGCCGGGCATCCGTCGTGTGGCCAACAAGGCCGACAAACGCTGGTCCGGATCGGGCGCGTGACGCAGCACATCCTGTAAGCCGCCATCGGCGAACACCGGCTTGTGCAACTGCGCCTGCGCGCGGTACGGCAAGCTTGGAATACCAACGGCCTGCCAGGCTTGTTTGTCGCGCTTGCGCGGCAAGTACAGCGCCGGGAAGATCGCAGCCACCACACCCAGGGTGCCGATGACCGGCACAAAGAACGCCAGGCTGAAAATGAACAGCGGGCTCCAGGGCAACGGCTTGCGGTAGCGCGCCGGCAGCAACAGCCACACGGCCGCGCACAGCATCAGGCAGGCGAAGCCATGGCTGAAGGTGAAGACCAGCAGTTGGTGCGCTTGAGGCGCGTCGAGCCACAAACTTGCCCAACTGCCCGCCTCTAGCACCAAGGCTCCGCTAAACAGCCACTTGCTGATCATTCAAGCCACACTCGTTGTAAAGGAAGTTACGCAGCCCGTTGCGGTCACAGCCAGGCTCCAGGTTGAAAGGCATCACCCGTACGCCCAGGCTCTCGAAGTCGCTGTCGATACCAAAATGCTCATGCAACATCAGGCTGATACGGGCCAGGTAGCCCTCGGTGCCTTGCGGGCTGGTCAACGGCAACAACACCAACAGCAGCGCGTGGTCGCGGTTGTTGCGCACCGGCAAGTGCAGGTCCAGGCCGCGCTGGCTGCGCGCCATCAGGCGCGTCAGCTCGTCGTTGGGGCGTGTCATCTCAAACGCAAACAACCCGGCCGGCAAGGTGTGCTGCTCTATGTCCACCAGCGAGCGCTTGAGTTGCAACGTGAACTGCTGGGCGCCGGCGTCCGGCAGTTGCAGCACTTGCGGGTCGCGACGCAGCAGGTCGGCGATGTGGCCGGCCAGCAGCGACAACAGGCTCAAGGTGCGGTCCTGGAACGCAAAGAACGGCATCTGCCGAACCGCCAGGATGGCCAACAGGTTGCCTTCGGCGTCGATCAGCGGGATGCACGCTTGCAGCGACGAAAACTGCGAGGATTTGCCGGAATCAATCAATTCCTGGCGCACGCTGACCAGTTCACCGCGCTCAAGGCACAGCTTGATCAGGTCATCACCCACGTCCAACGGGCCCATCACACCGATCATCGCCAAGGCTTGAGGCAGTATGTTTTGTTCGCTGTCATCGACGCGGTACAACCCGGCCACGCGCAAGGCGCCGTACTGGCCGAGCATCGCTACGATGGGCTCAGCCAGCGCGATCAGGGCATCGCCTTCGACCGGCATGCCACGCAGCTTTTCCCGCAAGCCCAGCAAGGAACTGCGCAGGCTCTGGTCGCTGCCCGCCACACGCTGCTCGAGCAGGTCATGGGAGACCCGCAGAATCTGGTGGGCGCGGGTGAATTCGTCGAGACGGTACTGACGGTATTCGTTGGCCATCTGCAGACGCTCAAGGCGACGCACCCACAGGTCCCGCACTTCACCGACGAGCATCCCGCACACCAGCACGCCGACGATAAACGACGGATCAATCTGGGTATAACCTTCGTGCCCGCTGCTGCGCAGCGCAAACAGCGCCGCCACCACCAGAACCGCGCTGAACAAGCCGCGCACAAAGCCATAACGTACACCTAACAGCAGCGGTGCCAGGATCGGCCAGGGGAAACCGGCATGCATCTGCAACGGGTCTTCAGGCGTGAGCCAGAAGCCGAGGCCGATCGCCAGGCCCGTCACCAGTATCGTTTCCAGCCAAGACACCGGCCCGCTGGCGCGAGGCGCCAGGCTGTAATCCATGTGTGGAGAATTCATTGCGTTCACTCGAACCGAAGGGCGCCAACAAGTTTGTCGATGACTGTTTGAGCATTGCCCGCCAGGCTTTCACGGGACCAGCCGGCGCGGGCGCCACTTTTGCTCCACAGCACGCGGCCGCTGCTGGCTTCCAGCACGCGCAGGCTGATGCCCACCGCCGGTTCGCCGTCCAGGCCGTTCTTGTACTGCCACTCTTCCACGCTGCCCGCGACCACGTAATCGAGTTTCTGCTCACGGGCCCAATCGAGGGCACCGGCCAGACGCTCATTGTCGTCCATCAAGGCTTGTTCGCCCTGGGTGGTGACAGGGTAAACCCGTGGTTGCAGACCATGGCTGCTGAGCACACTGAGCAGGATCTGCTCGCTGCGCTCACCGGCTTGCGGGGTCTGCGAATAGTTGACCATCGGCACGATGCCCCACTGCGCATTGCGTGGCAGGTTCGGGCTGGTCTCACTGGTGAAGCTTGAGCAGCCGGCAACGAACAGGACTGTCAGCGCCAGGCTCAGGTTACGAATTACTTGCATAGGTTTTCTCCCGTAGAGATTCTGTAATCAGCGCCCGAAACGCACGCCGTAGCTCATGCCCAGTGTTCCGCCGGATTTGCCATCCCCGCCTTGTGGCGCAGATTGGTAACCGACGGTCAGGGCCAGTTCGTCGTCACCCAGCACTTCAAAGCCGATGCCGGTGTTCATGCCGTAGTTGAAGGTTTGGTCCGTCCACTGCCAGCCTGCCGTCACGTCCACCAGCCAGGTGTATTGGGGCTTGGTGCGCACCAGCGCGCCAGGGATGCCGCGACGCCAGGTGGTACCGACGTAGAGTTGGCCGTAGCGGCTTTGCAGCAGGTTGTCGGCGGTGACCGGGTCTACATCAAGAGGATCAGGCAGACCCGTATCGGCATCTATCGACTGAGGCGTAACCTTGACGGCGCCGCCGTTGCGGCTCGACAGATATTCCAGCTCCCGGTCCTTCACGCTGTTCTTCTGATAATCCGCACCGCCGCGCACCGTCCAGTTAGGCCCGGCGAATTCCAGCGTATGGTTAAGCTCAACCTTCAGCGCATGCCCGGTACCCAGCGAGTCGCCGGCACGGGTAGAGAACGAACGCTGCGCCACTTCCCAGCTCAACTGGTCCCGTGCGGTCAGGCCATGACGCCCGCCGACCCAGGCTCGGTCCTGCTGGCCGAAGGCGCGCATCAAGCCGCTGTCGTCACTCTTGCGATGCCAGTCCAGGCCGGTCTCGAGTTGGTGGCTGGAACCCAGCTGCCACAGGCGCGACAGGCCCAGGCCGTTGCGATCGTCGTCCTTGCGCTGGCTGGTGTCAGCGAACACCTTCCAGCTGCCGTTTTCCACCGAACGAATCAAGGTCAGGGCCGCGTTGCTTTCGTCACCGATCCTCGATGAGATGACGTCGTCGCCCTTGTAGTTGCCGTGCTCCATCTCGAGGTCGGCGTACCAGTTGTCACCCAGGTTGTGAGCGATTTCCAAGCGCGGCGCATCAAACGAGAGGCCACCGAAGTCTTGCTTCTGGTAGGACAGCAGCGCGCCTTGCGGAGTGCTTTCGTGGATCTCAACAGCTTGACGGCGCAGTTGCTCGCGCACCGACTCCGGCTGGTCGTCACCCAATGCGGTCAAGCTGACGTCCAGCGCTTCGTTGGTGCGACCCAGGCGGCTGAGTGCCTGCGCACGTTGCGCCGGGTTCAGGTCGCTGCTGGCCAACAGGGTTTCAACCTGGGCCTTGTTGCGACTGCGCAGCGCTTCCTGAATCTGCTCGTAACGGTCGACCTTGAGGCCTTGGCTACGCGCCCATTCCAGCCATTGGTCTTTCTGCGACTCCTGATTGGTCGCGTCCAGCCGTGCCAGCAAGCGCTCGAACCACATCTGCTTCATCGACGGCGAACCGTCTTTCCACTTCAACAGTTCCTGCTGCGCCTTGCGTGGCGAGTAGCTGCTGGACATCAGCCGCAACCAGATCGCGTAGCGCTGGGACGAAGGTTGCAGCCCTTCAGCCTCGGGGTTGCGCAGCAGTTTCAAGCGCAGCCGTTGTGCCGCATCCTGGTAGCCGGCGGTGTCGAGTGCATCGGCGTATGCCGCCTGCACCAGCCAGTCGTTCGGGGTGAGCTTGAGGTACATGCGGTACCAGGCCAAGGCGTCGGTATCACGATTCAACAACTGACTGGCGCTGGCAAATGGCAGCCAGAGCAGACGGTCCTGACGCGCATAGACGCGCCATTTGGCCAGCAATGGCTTGAGTTTCTCGGTGTTGCCCTGGTCGACATACATCCAGATCATGCGTTCGCGGAACAGGTTGTCGTTGGGATAACGCGACAGGCCCAGCAGGTACAAACGCTCGGCTTCGGCGCTGTCGCCCTGCTCAATCGCCAATGCACCCCGCACGGCCAGAACCTGGGCTTGCTCGTAGGCCTCTGGGTACTGTTTAGCGTCTTCGAGCAACGCGACCACTTGGTCCCACTCCTGCAATTCCTGGGCGAGCTGCAAGGCCTCGACCAAGCGTTGCGGGTCTTGGGCGCGTTTCCAACTGGCGACCATCAGGGCCAGGGCGCGCTGTGGGTCTGGGGTGCGATAAAGGGTGATGAGCTGGCTCTCGTCGCCGCTGATCAGCTTGCCGTTGATGGCCAGCAGGCGTTCCAACGAAACGCGCAGGTCTTCATCACGCTCCAGGTCCCACGCCAGGCTAGCGCGGGCGTGCCAATACTCAGGATCCTCGATCGAAGGGTCATCCACCTTCACGACGTCCCATGCCGCTTGCTCGTCAAACAGCTTCATCTCGGTGCCAACCCAGTCCACGCGCTCGGCCGAGGTCAGGGTGAAGCGTTTGGCGTAGTCGTTGTAAACCTTGCTTCTTGCGGCGAACTGCCCGGTGTTGTCCAGGTTTTGCAGCAAACGTGTCCACGCCAGGCGGTGCCCTGGGTATTTGCGCAGATAGGTGCGCAACCAGGCCTCGGCCTCGGCAGGCGTGCCACGCGATTCGTGGCCATAGATCAACGCGTCCAGCTCGATATCGGTGAGCGCGCGCTGTTGCATGATCTCGGCTAGCAGCGGGATCGAGCGGTCGAAATCGAACTGCTGGCTGGCCAGGCGCCAGGCGTGTTCGCGGGTTTGCGGGTCTTCTTTGAGCTTGAGCAAGCGAATCCAATAACCCAAGGCCGCTGCGTTATCACCGCGCCACTCCCCGAGCAACGCCATTTGATTGAGCAGCTCGGTGTCGTCCGGATAATCGACCGTCAATTGCTGACCGGTTTCCCAGGCGCCCGCCAGGTCATTAATGGCCAGACGCACGTGGAATTCTTTCAGCGCAATGTTCGGATTGTTCGGCTGCACTTCGCGCCACTGCTTGAGCACGCGTTGCGCCAGGTCAAATTGCTTGGTTGCCACGGCGACGTCGACGCCCTGCTCCAGCCATGCCACATCGGTCTGGGGGTTAGTCAGCTGGGGCAATTCGTCGGACAGCACCTGCGCAGCCTGTTTGTCGCGACCCGCCGACAGCAAGCTGTTGAACGCCAACTGCGCGTAATCACGACGCTCTGCCGGTAGCTGGGCGTCGCGCCTGAGCTGCAGGTAAATATCGGCAGCACGCTCAGGTTTTTCGCTGGCCATGTACCACTGAGCCGCCGATTTGAGCGCTTCGGCACGCTGTGCGGGATCGCGAGCGGCGATTTCTTCGTACACACCCGCCGCGAATTCAGGCGCCTGCAAGGTCAACGCCCGCGCCGCCAGGTTTTGCAACTGGGGCAATGGCAATTTGTGGTAATCGAAACTACCCAGGCGCTCGACGAGCGCTTGCTGCGCGATCAAGTCGTTGCTGCTGGTGGCGACCAGCGCGTCCAGTTCAAGACGATAGTAAGCCTGGATTTCAGGCTGTGGCTTGGGCCAGGCATCCAAGTGCTGGCGCGCTTTGGTGTAGTCACCGAGGCGAATCAACAAATCGACCAGTTGCAGACGCAGGTGATCGTCGTCCGGGTGAGCCGTCAGCAGCAGCTCGGCATAGTTGGCCGAGACAGCATCCGGCTGGCGACCGTCGGGCTGGAACACTTCTTCGCGCTGGAAGGTCGCCCACAACAGGCCACCTACGGCAACCGCCACCACCGCCAATGCCCAAGGGTTGAGCAGGCGGCTGTTTTTAGTTGCAGAGGAGCTGACCATTACTCACCTGCTTCATAGGTAATTGAAAAGTCCACAGGCCGGCCGAAGCCTTGCCCGCAAATCGTTGGCCATCCACTTCCACGCGGCAGGCAGTGGCCGAACGTACGGAGAAGGTCAGGTCGAATTGGCCGGCGAACGCAAAGCTCACGCGGCGCTCATCCAGGTAACGCCAGTCCAGCAGAGGCAAATTGGCCTCTTCCAGCGCCGGTCTCGGGTCTCGATCCGGGCGCAGCACCAGCAACGCCTTGTCGCTGCTCAGGGCCACGTAGCGCCCTTGCGGCAAATCGCGCACGCCGGCGATGCCTTGCGATTTCAACAGGTCCGGCCAGCCCATTTGCGCGTCCAGGCGCACGGTACGCAGTGCGTCCATCCCGCGAATCTGCCAGGCGCCATCCGCGGTGCGTGCCAGGCTCGCCTGATACAAACCGTGCAGACGGTCGAGGTAGTCGCTCATCCACAACGACATCGGCTGCTGCTCGCGCATGTAGCCATAGATCTCGTGCATGGCCTTGATCGACGCCTGCTTGGTGCTGGAATAGAAGTGGTAATAGAGGTGCAGGCCACGCAGACGGCGAGGGCTGTCGGTGAGCTGGAACGTCTCGATCAACTCGCGGAAACCGTAATACGGGCCCTTCCACAAGTTGGTGTACAAGTTCTCGTTGATGATCGGCGCGTAGTACTGCAAGCCGCCTGCGGTCGGGCGCAGCAGCGGGTTAAGGCCGGTCAGCGACGGATTGGCCTTGGTCATGATGGTTTCGGCACCGTTGACGTTTTTCAGGCCAGCGTCATACGCCAATTTGATGGTGCTCGCCGATGGCAGCGCATCACCTGGCCAGAACACTAATTTCACCGGCTTCTGCGGGGTGGTCAGGTTCTGGTTGATGTAGTCGCGCGAGCCAAAGATTTCGCGGCGAAAATCAATTTTGTCGTAGCCAGGCACCTTCATGTTCATGCCGTATTCCGGATTGAAGTTCTCGCGTTTCTTGGCTTTTTCCGGCTGCATGAAAAATGGGTGGCTGTAGGTATGCGTGGCAACTTCAACCTTAGGGTTGGCAAAGATCTCGCGTGCAATCGGCTCCAGCTCACGGGCCAGGAAGGGGAACGCGCCGCGGGGCGAAATCTCGGCTTCGATGATCGACACCGAAGTCAGAAACGGGTTGGGCTTGATGTAGTCGTCCAGCGTGTGGCGCCCGGCGTAAGGTGTGCCACGCACTTCGGCGCGGGAAGGGAAGCCATCGCCATCGATGTGCACGGTCGCAATGCGCCGGCCATTTTCGGTGGTGCTGTCCGGGCGCGGCTGGCTTGGCAGGTGCAGGCTGGCCTGGAGAAACGCAAAGGGATCGAGGATCCAACGGCTGCGCTCGTTGTTGGTTTCAAGCAGATAGGGCGCAAGTGCCAAGCCACCCCATTTGCCGACCACCACCGGCGTGAACACCTCACCGCCGGCCCCCTTCAACGACAACGCAGCTGTCGGGCCATTGGGCATCACGGAAACGGCGGTGAGGTCACGCGAGCGCGGCACCACCGGCGCTTCAAATGCGCCCACCAGGGCCTTGTCCTGATGAGTAACGGTCAGCACCTGCGTGGCGGGCGGCGCATCACGCTTGAGGCCAAGGCGCTTGAGCAGCAGCTTGTCTTCAACCGGCAACCCACTGAAAAACGCCACGGGCACCTGTTCGTCCAGGCGCGCATTGATGAAGCGCCTAAACGCAGCCGGGTCCTGCGGCGGGCCGCTGGTCATCCAGGTAACAACGCCGGCGTACAGGCCACTGAAGCTGTACAGCGGAAGGTTGCTGTCGGCCGGAAAATAATCGACGCGATAGCCCAGGTATTCCAGCAAGCCGCCGAGGTCGCTATGGCCGGCAGCATCTTCCAGCGCACCTTCGCGCGGGTCGAAAATCAGCGCGATTCGGCGTGGCTGAACCTCGATGCTGCTGATGCCCAGGGTATTGAGGTCAGGCGTGCTGATATACGGGATGTAGCCTTCTTCGCGCAGACGCTTTGCCAGTTTGCGCGCTTCTTCACGGCGCTCAGGCGGCAAGTAATCAATCGCTACCAGCGGGATGCCTTTGGCACGCAGCGGTTTCAAATGCGTTTCAAGCCATTCGCGGTCGGACTCCGAGACCGGGCGATAACGCTTGGCGGAGGCGTCCCAGCCCGCGTGAATCGACTCGACTGCCACGGCGGCGGCGACGCCATCCAGCTCAGGCAATACTTCGAAACCGCGATTGAAGAACAACTTCAATTTTGGCTGACGCTTGTGCATTTCACGCAGCAGGTTGGCCAGGCCCACGCGCTGAGTTTCACGCTGGGCTTGAGGCAGCAACTGGAAACTGTCGAGGGTGTCGAGAAATACACCGCCATAACCTTGGGCTTCCAAGGCTTTGGCGCGAGCAAATAAATGCTCACGCCAGGCTTGCGAAGTGAGGTCCATGACCTGGCTGTCCCAGGCATCGTTACGCACCGGGGACACCGCTTTGCTCAAGCCGGCTTTTTCGAGCGCCGCCTTATTGCCGTCGAATTCGCCCACGGACAAATAAGCAAAGGGTTCGCTGCCCAGCGTGCGCAAGGTTTTGACGTCGGCGGGCGTCATGTGGCCGGGCTCGACCACAGCCCAGTCAAACTGCGACAACTCCGCCAGGGGCGGCTGCTCGGCGTACCAGAAGGCCACGCTGGCCGGCTGCGGCGACGTCGCGGCCTGCGCAATAGACCCGCCAACGAACAACGCAAAAGCGGTCAGTAGCCGCTCAGCTATTGCGCGGACACGCGTCCTGCGAAAAACGATTTCCATAATGCACTCTTGAAATGATTGAAACTGAGACGGCGCTAAGGTCGAACAGGGTGACCGGCGGGTTACAAACTGCGAAGTAGCTGCGTTAAACCCTGGCCCACGGACGTCGGTTCCGAGAGCACGTAGCGTTGCAGCAAGCGCGTGTTGTCCGCGCGGGAATGACGAATATCGCCTTGGCGTTGCGCCTGGTGCGTCACCGTCAGCGCCGTACCGGTCGCACCACCCAGCTCGCTGATCAGGTCGTTCAAACTGGTCGCGCGGCTGAACCCGACATTGACCGCACCAGGGGCAGCCTCGCGGGCCTCCACGGCCTGCACGAGAATGCTCACCAGATCTTGCACGTAGACAAAATCGCGCGTCTGCCCACCGTCACCGAATACGGTAATCGGCTGCTTGGCGATTGCCCGCTGGCTGAAGATACTGATCACACCCGAGTACGGAGAGGACGGGTCCTGGCGTGGGCCAAAGATATTGAAGAAGCGAAAAATCACAGGCTCCAAGCCATGTTCGCGACGATAGAAGTCCAGGTAATACTCACTGGCCAGCTTGTCGCACGCGTAAGGCGTCAGGGGAGACTTGGGGGTGTCTTCTTCAATGGCCGTGCCTTCGCCATTGTTGCCATAGACTGCAGCGCTGGAAGCGAATACCACACGTTTGACACCCGCCTTCAACATGGCTTGGCACACATTGAGCGTGCCGACGAAATTGCTCTGGTGGGTAGCGACAGGATCATCCACCGACGCCTGCACCGATGCCACTGCTGCCAGGTGAACCACAGCATGACAGCCCAGCATGGCTTGCTCGACCACCGCGGTGTCTGCAACATCACCCACGACGACATCCAGATGCGGATTCCCGATAGGCAAATTGCTCGTCTTGCCGGTCGACAGATTATCCAGCACACGAATGCTGTAGCCCTTGCCCAGCAAGGCATCTACCAAATGCGAGCCAATAAAGCCTGCACCACCGGTAATCAAAACTCGCTTAACATCCATGGAGGTTCTTCCTGACGACTCAAGCGGAGATTTCATATAGGCAGTCCGCTAACGGTGGCACGATTAAGGCCCAGCACAGGCTGAAAAATACCTCAGCCCGCTTGGTGCAATGATGTCAGTTTAGTGGCTTGAAGCCATCAAAACGCCGCCGATCATGTTAGATCCGGGAGAAACTGTCAACATATCGTCTTTTATGCCGCCAGACGGTAGGTGACTTTAAATCATCGCCATTTAATTGACTCGTATCGGGTGTTTAAACGCGGTTAACGTCGATTGGATTAGGCGAAATTTTCGCCACTTATCTGTGATCCGTTGTTTCAGAAATCCCGCCTTGTCAGTGCTTTTTAAAAATTTTTTACAGCGCTCCTGAAAAGGGATCTGCGCAACATTTGTGGGCATAAAGCGTGTGCTGAGGCGCAAAAGGACTGCCGGGCGCACATAAAAAACCCCGAACGGGTCGGGGTTTTTTATCGCCTGGCATCAGGCGCGACCCCGGATCAATTAGAAAACGTTGATCGGGTAGTCGGCGAACAGACGGATTTCGTTACCGCCTACGTTGTACTGGTCAGCGTTGTTGGAAACGCGCAGCCACGAGGCGCGAGCACGCAGGCTCAGGTCTTTGGCTGGGCCGCTCTGGACCACGTACTTGAACTGGTTCCAGATTTCGCGCTCGGTGCCATCGCCACGGTTGGTGCCGTCGTCGATGTTGGTACCGCGCACGTAGGCCACGTTGTAGGTCAGGCCCGGTACGCCGAAGGTGGCGAAATCGATGCCGTAGCCAAGTTGCCACGAACGCTCGTCCTTGCCGTTGAAGTCAGACCAGTAGGAGTTGGCCAGCAGGATGGTGTTGCCACCGTCGCCGATGCCGCCAGCGTTGCGGTAGCCGCCATACAGGTAGCCGGTGTCGCCGGTGCTGCGCTGGTGAGCGACGGTGAAGCTGTGCGGGCCAACAGCCCACGTGGCGCCCAGGCTCCAGATTTTGTTGTCACGGGCGTCAGCATCTTTCTGGTTTTCCAGGGCGAAGCTGCGGTCCAGCTTGGTTTTGTAGCCGTTGAAGTCAAACGTCAGCGACTGCTTCTCTGGCAGGGCCAGCACGTAGTTGACGTTGACGTATTGCTTCTTCAGCACGTCCTGCATGTGGGAGGCATACAGCGCGGCCGACAGGCTTTCGGTGAATTTGTAGCTACCACCGATATAGTCGATGCTTTTCAGGCGACCGCTGTCGGTGCCTTCCATGCTCTTGCGCGCTTCTTTGGTGAAGTGACCCGCGTCCAGTTGCAGACCGGCGATCTCTTTGGAAACAATCGAAGTACCGGTGTAGGTTTCCGACAACAGACGGGAGTTGTCGTACTGCAGCACAGGCACAGCCGGGAACTGATCACCGTACTTGAGCACCGTGTTGGAAACGCGGAACTTCACGGCAGCGCCGCCCTTGGCCAGGTCATGGGGTGCCGAGCCAGGGTTGTTCGAGCCATCAGGGTTGGTAGTGCCATTGCCCTGTTTGAAGAAGTCGATGCCGCCCGCGCCAGCGCGACCTTGACCACCGTCCAGACGGATCGCGTACTGGCCGATCACGTCCACACCCACACCCACGGTACCTTGGGTGAAACCGGACTCGAACTTGCCGATGAAGCCTTGGCCCCATTCGGCTTTGTCTTGCTTGCCGTTTTTGTAGTCACGGCTGATGTAGGCGTTACGGGCGGCGATATTCAGGTGGCTGTCTTCAACAAAACCCTTGGATTGGTCCTGGTCGTTGGCCATTGCTGTCGATGCGCTCAAAATCCCCAGAGCGATCAGACTCATCCGTTGCTTCAACATTTTTTTGTATTCCTTGTTTCTGGTTGAGTACGCGCTATGACACCAGGCCCCGTGTCGCTTTTCTGGTGTCGACTGCTTCCGGAAAAAAGAAGGCCCGCGGACGACTTAACAGGCCGCGAGCCTTTTTTATTGGATGAGTCATGGCTATTAGCCAAGGCGTTGGGCGCAATCCTAGTCGCGCGTTGAACTATGTGTCAATTTCGTGAATCGTCTGTATTTAGGCGAAATAATTCTAAACAAGGGCCTATTGCTGTTCTGAAAACGACAAAAAATCCCCTTCAAATGCCTTTGAAACACATCTCGTAACATATTTCGAAGTCGATACGTTTGGTAATAGATAACGCGCGCAAATGCAAAGCATTACCATTAACGCGCAGTTTTCCTCCCACACAATTCGGATACATGCCTTCATGCCTGCCCTTCGCCTGACGCCCATCACCCTTGGGCTTTGCGTTCTGCTGTCTGCCGGTTTTGCCTGTGCGGCCACCACCTTGCCTGAAACCTCGATCAGTGCCGAAGCTGACGAAGACGACCCGCGGGTCAAGGAAACCAGCACGGCCACCCGCACCGCCACACCCGTGCGCTATGTGCCCCAGGCCATCGATTCAGTGAAGACCGAAAGCCTGCGCGCCTACGGCACCAATGACCTTGGCCAGGCGTTAAGCGGCATCCCGAACGTCAGCAGCGGCGCCGACACACGTTTCGACAGTTTGCGCATCCGCGGTTTCGACGCGAGCAATGACTTCTACCTTGATGGCATTCGTGACGACAGCCAATACATTCGCGACCTGCATAACATCGAGCGCATCGAAGTGCTCAAGGGGCCTGCGGCAGTACTTTACGGGCGAGGCGGTCAGGGAGGAATCGTCAACCGTGTGAGCAAGCTGCCTATTGCCGGACACACGTCGAGCATTGAGGCCCAAGGCGCCAGCAATGATTTGCGCAGCCTGTACGCCGACCTCAGCACCGACCCCACCGATAACATCAGCCTGCGCCTGAACATGGGTAACCAGGACAACAACAGCTTTCGCGACGGTGTGAGCGGCAACCGCCAGCTCTTCGCGCCGTCCTTGAGCTGGCAACTGACGCCAGACCTGAACTGGCTGGTGCAATACGAATACAGTCGCTACAACCGCACGCCCGACCGTGGCATTCCTGGAGCGAACGGGCGCCCGGCTGACGTGAGCCGAAGCACCACCTACGGCGACAGCCGGGACTACATCGACGACAAAACCCAGTCGCTGCGCTCCAAGCTGGCCTATGAGCTCAACGCCAACTGGCAACTGCGCCAGACCCTGGGTGTGTTCAAGCTCGACAGCGATTTCGACAATACCTACGTCACCGCCTATACCCCGTCGACCAACCGTGTCACGCGCCAGCGCTGGCAGCAGGACCTGACCACTCTCAACATCTTCAACAACGTCGAGCTGGAAGGCGGCTTCAGCACCTTCGGCCTGGAGCACCGCTTGCTCACCGGCCTTGAACTGGGCAGCCAGCGCCGCGACCCGAAGCTGTATACCGCCACTGCCGTCGCACAAGGCGGCCGCGTCGTGCCGCCCCTGGATCTCAACCAGCCCAATCGCAACCTCAGCCACACCGGGCGGATGAGCCTGCAAAGCAACAACCACACCGAAGTCGACAGTCGCGCCATCTATGTACAGGATCAACTGCGCCTGAATGACCAGTGGCAAATCCTGGCCGGCCTGCGTTACGACCGCTTCGAGGTAGACACCAAGAGCAAGCTGCTCAACACCCAGCAGGCCGTCAAAAGCCACAGCACCAGCCCGCGTTTTGGCCTGGTGTGGACGCCGCTTGAACATCACTCGTTCTATGCCTCATGGAGCAAGACGTTCTCCCCAGCGGGCGGCGGCTTGATCGGCATCACCCCGAACGCCGCCGGCAGCGTCAACGACCTGAGCCCTGAGCTGACCAAGCAGAAGGAAATCGGGGTCAAGAGCGACTGGCTCGACGACCGCCTGAGCACCACCCTCGCCGTGTACGAACTGGAACTCTACAACCGCCGCACCAGCGACCCGCTGGACCGCACCATCACCCTGCTCAGCGGCTTGCAGCGCTCACGCGGCGTGGAGCTGACCGCCACCGGAAAAATCGTCGGAAACTGGTATGTACGCGGTGGTGTGGGCTTGCAGAATGCCACGGTCGAGAAGGACAACAACGGCTTTGAAGGCAAGCGCGTCAGCGATGTGGCCAAGCGTAATGGCAGCCTGTTCATTACCTGGAAACCGGAGATGGGCTGGTACGCGGAAACCGGCCTGACGCTGGTCGGCGACCGTTATGCCGACAGCCTCAACACCGTGGTGTTACCGGGTTATGGCCGCTGGGATGCGTTGGCGGGGTTCCGTCAGAAGGCGTGGGATGTAAGGGCGGCGCTGAACAACATCGCGGATAAAACCTACTACGCGTCGGCGACCAGTGTGGCGCAGATCCAGCCAGGGGAGCCGCGCAGTCTCATCGTGACCGGCACCTATAGCTTTTGAGGAAAACGCGGTCAGTGAGGGAGCTGGCTTGCCTGCTCCCACAGTTGATTTCGGTGGTGCTTTAGCTACTCAACACGTCACAAAACGCATGCACTTCGTCCTCACTGAACAACCCCGCCGGGTAGCGTTCACGCATCACACTGTGCAAGTCAGGCTGTTGCCTGATCTGTCGCGAACCGTTTTCCTTCAACCAGAGCGCCAGCGCATGGATCGCGTCACCATTGACCCGCAAGGGGTGAAACGTGCGCGTGTACATCGGGTTAATATCGGCGTTCATTTCTGCGCTCTCTCCTACTGCGTGAGCGGCTAACTTACTCAAGGTTTATGACAGAACTGCGCAGTCATCGCCCTGGGCCACTGTGACAACAGCGATACAAGAGCTATGCCAATGTCTCGTGTTTATAGGTATGCCGACACAAAAAAGCCCGCAACCTTGCAGGGCTGCGGGCTTGCTGTTGGCGCTGAAACCGGGGAGCACCCGGCTAGCGCCATGACACTGTTACAAGTGCACTCAGTTTTTGTGCGGGGCTGGCTGTTGTTGGGTCAGGCAATGGATATTACCGCCACCCAGTAACAGTTCGCGGCCCGGCACCATCACCACTTCGTGCTGCGCGAACAGGTCCTGCAGGATTGTCTTGGCCACGCTGTCCAGCGGGTCATCGAAGCTCGGCGCAATGATGCCGCCATTGACGATCAAAAAGTTGACGTAGGAACCGGCCAACCGCACGGTCGGATTACGCTCCTGGGTCCCGTCAACCGGATCGACACCGGCGCATTCTTCCTCCGTCGCGTAAAGCGGTCCTGGGATCGGCATTTTATGCACTGTGAACGAGCGACCCTGGGCATCGGTGCTGCTTTGCAGCACGTCCATGGCGGCATGGCAGCGTGCGTAGTTCGGGTCTTGCGGGTCATCGGTCCAGGCCAGCAGCACTTCGCCAGGGCGCACGTAGCAGCAGAAGTTATCCACATGGCCGTCGGTCTCGTCGTTGAACAGGCCGTCTGGTAACCAGATAATTTTATCCACAGCCAGGTTGGCACTCAGCACCGCTTCAATCTCGGCACGGCCCAAGTGCGGGTTGCGATTGCGGTTGAGCAGGCATTCTTCGGTAGTGATCAGGGTGCCTTCGCCGTCAACATGGATCGAACCGCCCTCCAGCACAAAGCCTTCGGTGCGATAGCGCGGGGCCCGTTCGATCTCGAGGATCTTGCCGCCGACCTGCGAATCGCGGTTCCACGGCGAATACAGGCCGCCATCAAAACCGCCCCAGGCGTTGAAGTCCCAGTTCACACCGCGCACTTCGCCGCTGTTGTTGATCACGAAGGTCGGCCCGGTGTCGCGCACCCAGGCGTCATCGCTGGACATCTCCACCACCCGGATATTCGGCACATCCAGGCGCGCGCGGGCATTTTCGTACTGGCCGGCGGAAACCGCTACGGTCACCGGCTCAAACCGTGCGATGGCCTTGGCCACCGCCACGTGAGCGGCCTGCGCTGGCTTAGCGCCCAGGCGCCAGTTGTCCGGGCGCTCTGGCCAGATCATCCAGGTTTGAGTCTGTGGCGCCCATTCGGCAGGCATGTGGAAGCCATCGGCGCGGGGGGTGCTGTGCAGGGTGGTCATGGCGATCAGGACTCCGAATGGGGGTAAAGGCCGACTTTATAACGGATATAAATCGGCTTTAAAAGCAACATAAGATCATAGTAGATGAACATGACAGAAAATAGCCGATAAAAATCGATTATTGCGCGTGTTCCTCCAGCACCTTCGACAGCATGTCGACAAAGAAATCCACGCTGCGTTTGGACGTGACCATCGGCGGCTTGATCTTGAGAATGTTCAAATAATCACCCGTGGGCTGCATGAAGATCCCCAGCTCCCGCAGGCGGTCGCATAGCAAGGCGGTCTCCTCAGTGGCCGGATCCAGGGTGCGCCGGTCGCGCACCAATTCCAGGCCGAGATAAAAACCGGAGCCATGGACAGCGCCCACTAATGGATGACGATCGATCAATTCTTCCAGCCGCGCCTTGAAATGCCCACCGACCACCTGGGCGTTTTCCCACAGCTTTTCTTCCTCCATCACATCCAATACGGCCATGCCGATCCGGCAACTCACCGGGCTCCCCCCGGACGATGAGAAGAAGTACCCCTCAGCCTCCAGCGCCTCGGCGATTTCGCGACGGGTGATCACCGCCCCCAACGGCTGGCCGTTCCCCATTCCCTTGGCCATGGTGATGATATCGGGCACCACGCCCTGCTCTTCAAAGCCCCAGAAAAAATGCCCCATACGGCCGTAACCCACTTGCACTTCATCGGCGATGCACACGCCGCCCCTGGCGCGGACAAGTGCATACACCTGCTGCAAATAGCCCGGCGGCAGGGAGATGCCGCCGGCGTTACCGTACACCGGCTCGCAGATGAACCCTGCCAGTTGGCGTTTGCTCGCGGCGATTTTCGCCAGGTTGTGTTCCACGCTTCGTACGTAATCAGGCGCACTGTCCTGCCCGCGGAACTCACCTCGATAAGTATTGGGTGCGGTCACCGGGTGCACCCAGTCCGGGCGACTGCTCAGCGCCTGGGGGTTGTCGGCAATCGAGGTGGACACCGCATCTGCCGCCACCGACCAGCCGTGGTAAGCCTCGAGCACGCTGAGCATGTCGCGGCCGCCGCTGTAGGCCCAGGCCAGGCGGATCGCCAGGTCATTGGCCTCGGTGCCGCTGTTGACCAGGAACACGCGGTCCATGCCTTGCGGCGCCAGCGCCAGCAAGCGCTCGGAGAACTCGGCAATCGCCGCGTAGTGAAAACGTGAGTTGGTATTGAGCAGCGACCACTGGCGCGCCGCCACTGCCGCCATGCGCGGGTGGCCATGGCCCAGCACTGCCACGTTGTTGAGCATGTCGAGGTACGAACGGCCCTGCATGTCGATGAGGTGGTTGCGCCAGCCGCGTTCGATGCGCGGTGGGTCTACGTAATAGTGCTTTTGCGAACGGGCGAAACTGGCGTCGCGGCGAGCGAGCAGGGCCTCAGGGTCCAACTCGGGCTCTGCGTCGCACGCCAGCCCCAGCAGTGCCGCCGGCGAGGGGCACAGCGCCTGCCACGCCTGCGCCCGGGACGGCGTGCAGAACAGCGGCGCCGGAAAGCCAACACGGCACAGTTGCACGGTCAGCGGGCCTTCGACCTCACCGATCACCTGGCCCTTGAGTACGGCGGTGCCAGGCTGCAACAGCGCGTTGGCACCCCACAACCGCACATTGGCTTCGCTGCAGTGCACACGCAGTTCGCCATTCACGCCAGGGCGGACGATGCCCGCAAACGGCGCCTCGATAGAGGTGCCCTTGGGCACGTGCAGCTCGACGTGCAACGCGAACGTCTCAGGTTCATAAGCGCTGTCGGGCTGCGTGCGCGACAAGCGGTACTGCCCGTATCGACTGGCGGCCAAGCCGTGCACTGCGGCTGCATCCTGCAACAAGCGCTGGTCAATTCCCGCCTGTTCCCAGTTGCCTGCCTCGAAATGCGGGCTGAGCACGCCCAGGTCGATCAACGCAAACTCACGTCCTACCAGGCCCGGTAGCAAGGGCGCGAAGCCTTGGCCGGCAATCGGCGCCAACGCCTGCCCGACACAATCCAGGATCGCCGCCTCCATCAACTCAAACGGCACTGACGTCGCCACGTGGAAAATTTCCCACTCATGTTCGGCGTTTTTCAGCAGGTAGCTGTTATCTGGATCCAGGCGTTGCTGCTGCTCGCTGCTCAACACCAGCACCGCCGCCCGCGCAACGATCAGCGGCCACAGCGCCTGCAATTCTTCGTGTTGCAACGGTGTCACCGCATGACAGGCCTGGATCGCAGGCAAGATGGCAAAGGGATCGCCCTCGGAATGGTGCAGCAACGCGGCGCAGGTCACTGACAGATCGGCGATGCGCCAGGTGTGCACCAGATCGCCGAAATCGATAACGCCCTGAAGTTGCCAGTGACGTTGCGCATCACGCTGCCACACGACGTTGTCATCGGTGATATCCATGTGCACCGCTTGCCACGGTAGATGATCAGCCAGGGGACGGAGGTGGTCTTCGACCTGCCCGACCACATGCTCCAGTGCTTCGCGGTGGGGCAGGTTTTCCAGGGTTGCCAGCAGATGAGCGATCAGCTCCGGGGCATGGCGCGGGTCCCATTGCAGGGTACGTTCCAGGCCCGGGTGTTCGAACGAGGCCAGCACTTGGCTCATCCGCCCACACAGATCACCGAAACGTGCAATGACCTCACGGCCCAAGTGAGGCTGATGGGTCAACGGCTGGCCATCGATATAGCCCAGCACCCGCACGTGCAGGGTTTGGCTGTCGAGGGTCAGGGTCAGCAATTCTTCACCGCTCACGGCTTTGATGACCTTGGGCACGTGCACATCGGCTTGGGCCTGTAGAGCATTGAGCGCCGCGTGCTGGGCCTGCAGCTCAACGGCAGCGTAGTCACCGCGGCAGATTTTCAGAACAAACCGGCCGCGCGGGCTGTCGACTCTGTAGTTGAGGTCCTGCTGGCTCCCCAACGAGTACAGGGAGCCCGTCAGGCCGTAATGCTCCTCGAGCAGCCGAGCCGCCTGATCGGGGCCAACTTGCGGGCAGGGTAGACTGGCGCGATGGATCAGGGTGGCGAGCAACATGGAGGGAAGCCTCGGTTTTTTAGGGGTGTATATCGCCATTGTTCAGGGGGTTAGGCAACCCCCGAAGCATACAGACCTGCCCAGCGTCACGACTCAGGCTATGCTCGCTAATCGTCCGTCTAAGGAAAAGGGGCCCCGACATGCGCATTCTCATTACCGGTGGCGCCGGTTTCATCGGTTCTGCTTTGGTACGTCACTTGATTCAGCACACCGAGCACGAAGTGCTCAACCTGGACAAGCTCACCTACGCTGGCAACCTAGAATCGTTGACCCATATTGCGTCAAACAGCCGCTATGAATTCGTCCAGGCCGATATCAACGTCCAGGCGACAGTCAGCGCTGTGCTGGCACGCTTCGAGCCCCAGGCGATCATGCACCTGGCAGCCGAATCCCATGTTGACCGGTCAATTGATGGTCCGTCGGACTTTATCCAGACCAATATCGTCGGCACCTACAGCCTGCTGGAAGCCGCTCGTGGTTACTGGCAGACGCTCAGCGGTCCGGCAAGAAGCGCGTTCCGATTCCATCATATTTCGACCGACGAAGTGTACGGCGACCTGCATGGTGTAAACGACCTGTTCACCGAGACCACGCCCTATGCGCCCAGTTCGCCGTACTCTGCGAGCAAAGCGGCGTCCGACCATCTGGTCCGCGCCTGGCAGCGTACGTACGGCTTGCCGGTGCTGCTAACCAACTGTTCAAACAATTACGGGCCATTCCATTTCCCCGAAAAACTCATCCCGCTGGTGATCCTCAACGCGCTCGCAGGTAAGCCGTTGCCGGTCTATGGTGATGGTTTGCAGGTGCGCGACTGGCTGTTTGTCGAAGACCACGCCCGGGCATTGCTCAAAGTGGTAACTGAGGGCGTGGTGGGCGAGACCTACAATATTGGCGGCCACAACGAACAAAAGAACATCGACGTGGTGCGCAACATCTGCGCCTTATTGGAAGAGCTGGCACCGCAGCACGCAGCTGGGGTGCAGCAATACACCGACCTGATCACCTTCGTAAAAGACCGGCCTGGCCATGACCTACGCTATGCCATCGACGCCAGCAAGATCGAACGTGAGCTGGGCTGGTTACCCGAGGAAACATTTGAGACTGGTCTACGCAAAACCGTGCAGTGGTACCTGGATAACCTGGAATGGTGCCGCAGGGTCCAGGACGGTAGTTACCAGGGCCAACGATTGGGCAACACCGACATGAGGGATCTGATCACATGAAAGGAATTATATTGGCCGGCGGCTCCGGCACACGTCTTCACCCCATCACTTTGGGCGTGTCCAAGCAATTGTTGCCGGTGTATGACAAACCGATGATCTACTACCCGATTTCGGTGCTGATGCTGGCGGGCATCAAGGAGATTCTAGTGATTTCCACCCCAGCGGACCTACCGCAATACCGCAACCTTATGGGTGACGGTAGCCAATTCGGGGTGACATTCAGCTACGCCGAGCAGCCCTCGCCGGACGGCCTGGCGCAGGCCTTTCTGATTGGCGAGCAGTTCATTGGCAGCGATCCGGTGTGTCTGATTCTCGGCGATAACATTTTCCACGGCCAAAGCTTCAGTGCACAGTTGCACGCAGCGGTAAAACGCGGCAAAGGCGCCACGGTGTTTGGCTACTGGGTCAAAGACCCGGAACGCTTCGGAGTGATCGACTTTGACAGCGAAGGCCGCGCCCTGTCCATCGAAGAAAAACCGGCAGTGCCCAAATCCAGCTACGCCGTCACCGGTCTGTATTTTTACGACAACGATGTGATCAATATCGCCAAAGCGGTGAAGCCTTCCGCCCGTGGCGAATTGGAAATCACCGACGTCAACAACGCCTACTTACAGCGGGGTGACCTGCACGTTGAACGCTTCGGCCGTGGCTTCGCCTGGCTCGACACCGGCACCCACGACAGCCTGCTGGACGCCTCACAATACGTGCAGACCATTGAGCGCCGCCAGGGACTCAAAGTGGCATGCCTTGAAGAAATAGCCTATGGCAACGGTTGGATCGATCGCGACCACCTGCTCGAGCGCGCCAAATGCTTTGGCAAGACCGGTTACGGCCAATACCTCTACTCGCTGGCTGGAGGCAACCAGTGAACATCATTGCAACCTCACTGCCCGGCGTACTGATCATCGAACCCAAAGTGTTCGGTGATGAACGCGGCTATTTCTACGAGAGCTTCAACGCACGGGCGTTTGAAGAGGCGACCGGGCTCAAGCGCAATTTTGTGCAGGACAACCACTCGCGCTCGCAAAAAGGTGTGTTGCGTGGTCTGCATTACCAACTCGAACGTACCCAGGGAAAACTGGTGCGCGTCACGGCCGGTGAAGTGTTGGACGTAGCAGTGGATATCCGCCGCAGCTCGCCGAACTTTGGCCAGTGGGTGAGCGTGCGGTTGTCGGCGCAGAACCATCGCCAACTGTGGGTGCCGGAGGGTTTCGCGCATGGTTTTGTGGTGTTGAGCGATCATGCCGAGTTTCTGTACAAGACCACGGACTACTACCAGCCCAGCGCTGAACGCAGCATGCTGTGGAATGATCCAACGCTGGCCATCAACTGGGAGCTGACCGAGGCGCCGCAGCTGTCCGCCAAGGATCAAAATGGCAAAAGCCTGAAAGATGCCGATCTATTCCCATGAAAATCCTGATCACCGGCCAACACGGCCAAGTCTCCCGCGAACTGCAACTTCGGCTCCAGGACCTCGGCGATCTCATCGTTCTCGGCCGCGACCACCTCGACCTGGCCAACCCAGACCAGATCCGCCAGCAGGTCCGCGCCCATCGCCCTGACCTGATCATCAACGCCGCCGCCCACACGGCTGTCGATCAAGCTGAAAGCGAGCCAGACGTGGCGTTTGCGATCAACGCCATCGCCCCCGGCGTTCTCGCGCAGGAAGCCAAAACCCTGGGCATCCCGTTGATCCACTACTCCACCGACTACGTGTTCGACGGCAGCAAACCCGCCCCCTACACCGAAGCCGACACGCCGAACCCGCTGGGGGTCTATGGCCAGAGCAAACTGGCGGGCGAGCAGGCGATTACGGCCGTTGGCGGCAAATACTTGATCCTGCGCACCAGCTGGGTCTACTCCAGCCACGGCAAGAACTTCCTGCTGACCATGCAGCGCCTGTTACAGGAAAAGCCGCAGATGCGCATCGTCGCCGACCAAATCGGCGCGCCAACCTGGGCCGGCAGCATCGCCCACAGCACGCGTAGGTTGATCGAGCGCTGGCAGGCGGGCGAGCCGGGTGAATGGGGTGTCTATCACTTGACTGCCAGAGGCGAAACGTCGTGGTTCGGGTTTGCCGAGGCGATTGGCGAGCATCTGCGCAAGCAAGGCAACGCCTGCGCTGAACTGGAGCCGATCCCTGCCAGCGCCTACCCGACGCCAGCCAGGCGCCCATTGAACTCGCGTCTCGATTGCAGTCGCCTGCAGCAGCAATGGCACGTCAGCCAACCGCCGTGGCAAGACGCATTGCGCGAGTGTCTTGCAGAGCAGCACTAGGCATAATGCGCCTGTACCCACAGGCGCACGAACCCCATGACTCCACCCCTCCCGCGTAGACCTCGCTGGCGCAGCCTCGCCCTGTTGGCGTTGTGCCTGGCACCGCTGCTGTGGCCGCTGGAGCGCCTGGCCGAGCGTTATTACCGCAGTGAGTTGGCCGGCCAGAATCGCCAAACCCTTGACCTGTACGTGGCCAACCTGCTGGGCACCCTGCACCGCTACGAAGTACTGCCACAAATTCTTGGCGACCTGCCGGCCTTGCGCACCGCACTTGGCGCACCCCAGGTCAGCACCAACCTGGTCAACGCCAACCTGCTGCTCAAGGACGTCGCCGCCCAGGCCGGGGTGGAGGTGATGTACCTGATGGACGCCACCGGCAAGACCCTCGCCGCCTCCAATTGGGATAAGCAAGACAGCTTTGTCGGGCGCAATTTCTCGTTCCGCCCCTACTTCAGCGAAGCCATGGCCGGGCGCCTGGGGCGTTTTTTCGGGTTGGGCACCACGTCGGCCAAGCGCGGCTACTTCTTCGCCGCCGCCGTGCGCGATGGCGATAAAATCACCGGTGTGCTGGTGGTCAAGGTCGACCTGGACCACACCGAAAGCCTGTGGGGCAACACCCCGGAACAACTGCTGGTCACCGACCATAACGGCGTGGTGATTCTCACGTCGCGACCACAGTGGCGATTCCGCGCCACCCGACCGCTGACGGCTGAAGAGCGCCAGGCCATCATCGCCATCCAGCCCTACCCCACACGCGATCCACAGCCTCTGAGCCTGAGCAGCACCGCCTGGCTTCGCCAATCCACAGCCCTCGCCGAGACCGGCTGGAACGTGGAAATCCTCGCGCCACGTTCGTTGATCAACCGCCCGGTACGCACAGTCGTTGCCGTGGGCGGCGCCACGCTGTTGGTGTTGATGCTGTTACTGGGCTTGATGATGCAACGTCGCCGCCATTACCTGGAACGCATCGCCTTTGAAGCCAAGGCCCGGCGCGAGCTGGAAGCGCGGGTGGTCGAACGGACCAGTGACCTTGAAGGCCTCAACCGGCGCCTGAAACAGGAAGTGCTGGAGCGCGAGCACGCTCAGCAGGAGCTGGTGCGTGCCCAGGACGACCTGGTGCAGGCCGGCAAACTGTCGGCGCTGGGCACCATGTCGGCGAGCATCAGCCACGAACTCAACCAGCCTCTGGCAGCGATTCGCAGCTATGCGGAAAATGCCGAAATCTTGCTCGACCACGAGCGCACCAGCGACGCGCGCGGCAACCTCAAGCTGATCAGCGAACTGACCGGGCGCATGGCCTCGATCATCGCCCACTTGCGCGCCTTTGCCCGTCGCGACCGGCATGCGCCCGAAAGCGTGGCCCTGCAACCGGCATTGGACGATGCGCTGGCCTTGCTGGCCAAGCGGCGTCGGTCAATGGAGGTGGAGCTGATCCGCGATTTGCCGGAGGCAACATTGTGGGTACAGGCCGGTGAAACCCGATTACGCCAGGTGCTCGGCAACCTGCTGGCCAATGCCCTCGACGCCCTCACCGAAAAAGGCCCGCCGCGCAAACTCTGGCTGAGTGCCGAAACCACCGAACAGGGCGTCAACCTTTACATTCGCGACAACGGCCCAGGCTTTTGCATGGAGGCCCTGGGCCGCGCCAGCGAGCCGTTCTACACCACCAAGACCCGCACCCAGGGCCTGGGGTTGGGGCTGGCGATCTGTGAAACCCTGATGCGCGCCTTTGGCGGTGAACTGCTGTTTGCCAACCACAAGGAAGGCGGCGCGCTGTTAACCTTGAAATTGCGTGCCGGCTCGCCGGGCGTCAGTCTGCAACCGTCCGAGGACCGCAGTGTATGAGTATCGATAACCAGATTCAGGTGGTGTTGATCGACGACGATCCACACCTGCGTCAGGCCCTGTGCCAGACCCTGGACCTGGCCGGGCTGAAAGTCCTGACCCTGGGCGAAGCCACCGGCCTTACCGCGCGCCTGTCGCGGGATTGGCCGGGCGTGGTGGTCAGCGACATCCGCATGCCCGGCATGGACGGCCTGGAGTTGCTCGCCGAACTGCACGGCCAGGACCCGGACCTGCCGGTGCTGCTGATCACCGGCCACGGCGATGTGCCGCTGGCGGTGCAAGCCATGCGCGCCGGGGCGTATGACTTCCTCGAAAAACCCTTCGCCAGCGATGCCCTGCTCGACAGCGTGCGCCGCGCCCTGGCCTTGCGCCGCCTGGTGCTGGACAACCGCAGTCTGCGCCTGGCCCTCAGCGACCGCCAGCAATTAAGCACACGCCTGGTGGGGCACTCGCCACAAATGCTGCGCCTGCGCGAACAGATCGGTGCACTGGCGGCGACCAGAGCCGATGTGCTGATCCTCGGCGAAACCGGCGCCGGCAAAGAAGTGGTGGCGCGCGCGCTGCATGACCTGTCGAGCCGCCGCAGCGGTCCGTTTGTGGCAATCAACGCAGGCGCTTTGGCCGAGTCCGTGGTGGAAAGCGAACTGTTCGGCCATGAACCCGGCGCGTTTACCGGCGCGCAGAAACGCCGGATCGGTAAATTCGAATTTGCCAACGGCGGTACTTTATTCCTCGATGAAATCGAAAGCATGAGCCTGGATGTACAGGTCAAACTCTTGCGCCTGTTGCAAGAGCGTGTAGTCGAGCGCCTGGGCGGCAATCAGCTGATACCGCTGGATATCCGCATCATCGCCGCGACCAAGGAAGACCTGCGCCAGTCCGCCGACCAGGGCCGTTTCCGTGCCGACTTGTATTACCGCCTCAACGTCGCGCCGCTGCGTATTCCACCGCTGCGTGAGCGCGGTGAAGATGCGCTGATGCTGTTCCAACATTTTGCCGATGAAGCCAGCAGCCGCCACGGCCTGCCGCTGCACGAGCTGCAACCGGGCCAGCGCGCGCTGCTGCTGCGTCATAGCTGGCCGGGCAACGTGCGCGAGCTACAAAACGCTGCCGAACGCTTCGCGCTTGGCCTGGAACTGGCGCTGGATAACACACCGGACAATCCATCAGCCGGTGCCCTGACCTCCACGCCCGGCGGCCTCAGCGAGCAAGTCGAGCAGTTCGAAAAAAGCCTGATTGCCGCCGAACTGACCCGCCCGCACAGCTCCATGCGAAGCCTGGCCGAAGCCTTGGGCGTACCGCGCAAAACCTTGCACGACAAACTGCGCAAGCACGGCCTGAACTTCGCCAACCAAAGTGGCGACGACGAATGAACGCCCCCACCTGCCAAGAGGCCCCCATGAGCCGCGACAGCCGTTACCTGGAATCCATCCTTCACCACGACATCCCCCTCACGCGGGAAATGGGCCTCAAAGTGCTCGATTGGCAGCACGGGCAGTTGGAACTGCACCTGCCCTTGCAAGCCAATATCAACCATAAGAGCACGATGTTCGGCGGCAGCCTGTATTGCGGCGCAGTCCTGGCGGGCTGGGGCTGGCTGCACTTGCAGCTGCGCGAAGAAGGGATTGAAGACGGACATATCGTGATTCAGGAGGGGCAGATCAGTTATCCGCTGCCGGTTACGCGGGATGCGACGGTGGTGTGCCAGGCGCCGGAGGAGAAAGTGTGGAAACGCTTTGTGGCGACGTATAAGCGTTATGGTCGTGCGCGGTTGGCGTTGGAGACGTGGGTTGTGAATGAGGGCAGTGAGCAGCGGGCAGTGGCCTTTACCGGGCAGTACGTCTTGCACCGCTAGCCGCCATCACGCAAAACCACATGTGGGAGCAAGCCCGCTCCCACAGTTTGATCTACTGTAGCCTCATGACCGGGCCAGGGTCAGCAACCGCTCACGCCACGCCGCTTTTGCCGGCAAGGCCAAGAAGAATGGATTCAATAATGATTCCCGCGCCGGATAACTGAACGGCGCGCCGCTCAACTCCAGCACCTCGCCTCCCGCACCTTCCAGCACGCCTTGGGCTGCTGCCGTGTCCCATTGGGAAGTGGGTGCCAAACGCGGATAACAATCGGCGCTGCCTTCGGCCAACAGGCAAAACTTCAACGAACTGCCGATATTCGCCAGTTTCAGCTCACCCAAGCTTTCGCTCAAACCGTCCAGCAAACGTTCCTGCTCAGGACTTGTATGGCGACGGCTGGCGACCACAGTAAATGACTCACCCGCCGCCGGCGCGGCGCGCACCTGAATCTGTTTGGGCGCTTCATTGACGTCCGAACGCCAAGCGCCCAGGCCCGCGCCACCGAAGTAACAACGCCCGTTGGTGGGCATCGACACCACGCCAAACACCACGCGGCCTCGTTCAATCAGGGCGATATTGACGGTGAACTCTTCGGTGCCGGCGATAAACTCCTTGGTACCGTCCAACGGGTCAACCAACCACCAGCGCTGCCAGCCGGCACGCACGCTCTGGTCGATGTCGGCGTCTTCCTCGGACAGCACCGGAATGCTCGGGTCCAGCGCGGTCAGGCCTGCCAGAATCAGATGGTGCGCGGCCAGGTCCGCCGCCGTCACCGGCGAATCGTCGGCCTTGGAAGTCACCGCCACATCAGCGCGCCAGTACGGCATTATCACTTCACCCGCCTGGCGTGCCAGTTCGATCACAGGGGCAATAAACGCGTGGCCTAAAAACAGTTCGCTCATGCAGTAAACGCTCCACGCTGGGTCAACAGGTCTCGTACCAGGTACAGCGCGGCCAGGGCGCGGCCTTCGCTGAATTGTTCGTTTTGCGCAAGCATCGACAGCTCGCGCAGGTTCACCCGGTCCACACGCATCGGCTCAGGTTCATCGCCTTCAAGGCGTTCTTCGTAGAGGTCGGTGGCCAGCACCACCTGGATTTTCTGACTCATGTAACCGGGCGACAACGACAACTCGGTAATGTGTTCCAACTGCCGCGCGCCGTAGCCGGCTTCCTCCTTGAGTTCGCGATCGGCTGCCGCCAGCACATCTTCACCGGGTTCGATCAGGCCCTTGGGCAAGGACAGCTCATACTCGTCGGTGCCACCGCAATACTCTTCAATCAGCAATGCATGATCCTCATCGATCATCGCCACGATCATCACCGCACCGTAGCCGGCACCGCGGCCCACAAGGCGTTCGTAGGTTCGTTCAACGCCATTGGAAAAGCGCAATTGCACTTCCTCCACGCGGAACAAACGGCTACTGGCGACTATTTCGCGGGCGAGGACGGTGGGTTTCTGGCGCATAAGCGGCTCCTTGGCGTGATCGGGTTACTATACCGTGGCTTTTCCGATTGTCTGTGTCGGATATCTTTACTTACATGAGAACGCCCCATGCCCTCTTTGCCCTGGCACGCCATCGACACCGTCCTGCTGGACATGGACGGTACCCTGCTCGACCTGCATTACGACAACCACTTCTGGATGGAGCACCTGCCCCAGCGTTACGCCGAGTTGCACGGCGTAAGCCGTGCCATGGCCGAGATGGAGTTGCAGCCCCTGTTCGAGCATAACGCCGGACAGTTGCAATGGTATTGCCTGGATTTCTGGAGCGCGGAGCTGAAGATCCCGGTGCGCGAACTCAAGCTGGAGACTGCCCACTTGATCGCCCTGCGCCCGGATGCCGACACGTTCCTGGCGGCAATCAAAATGGCCGGCAAGCGTGTGATCCTGATCACCAACGCGCATCGTGATTCACTGTCATTGAAGCTGGAACGCATTGAACTGGCGCCGTATTTCGAACGGTTGATCAGCTCCCACGACTACGGTTTCGCCAAGGAAAACCCGCAATTCTGGGATGCCCTGCAAGCCGACATCAACTTCGACCCCGCCCGCAGCCTGTTTATCGATGACACGTTGCCGATCCTGCGCAGCGCCCAGGCGTTTGGCGTGGGGCATTTGCTGGCGGTGAAAGAGCCGGACAGTAAGAAAGGGCCCAAGGACACCGCTGAATTCGCAGCGGTTGGTGATTACCGAGATCTCATTGCCGGACTCTAACCCAATGTGGGAGCGGGCTTGCTCGCGAAGGCAGTGTGTCAGTCAATATATTGGGTGACTGATCCACCGCTTTCGCGAGCAAGCCCGCTCCCACATTCAGGCCTTCGTATTACTTGGGAATACGCAGCGTCTGGCCTGGATAGATCTTGTCCGGATGGGACAACAGCGGCTTGTTCGCCTCGAAAATCTTGTTATACAAATTGGCGTTACCGTACACCGAGAGAGAAATAGCACTCAGCGTGTCGCCCTTTTTCACTACGACAAAAGTGGCAGCCTCGACAGCCGGCCCCGTGACAGTGATCTGGTCATCCACACTGGCCACACCGGCAATATTGCCCAGCGCCAGCAGAATCTTCTCTTTCTCTTCCTGGGTGGCGACTTCACCGGTCACCGTCACCTTGTCGCCCTCTACCGTGGTCTGCACGTTCGGATTACCCAGACCCACTTTGGACACGTGGTCCTTCAACTGCTCACTGGCGTTTGCATTACCCGGCGTCAACAGGTCCACAATCTTTTCGCCAGCTTCCTTGATAAAGCTAAAAATGCTCATAGTGCGCTCTCCTTGGTTTTTGATTTCCAGATGCCCAAGACTAGACCAGTCCTGTGGATTTGGGTTCCAGCCCGGCCCAAGACCCAAACGCGCTAGAATCCCACCGCCATTGGAATATGCCCTGGAGCGAAGATGGACATCAAACAGCTGAAATTCCTCATCGCCCTCGACGAAACCCGTCACTTCGGCCAGGCGGCGGCGCGCTGCCACATCACCCAACCGACTCTGTCGATGCGCCTGCGCAACCTTGAAGAAGAGCTTGATCTATCGTTGGTCAACCGTGGCCAGCGCTTCGAAGGTTTTACCGCCCCCGGTGAACGGGTGCTGGCCTGGGCTCGCACGGTGCTGGCGGCATATGACGGTTTGCAGGCCGAAGCGGCAGCTTGTCGCGGTAACCTGGTGGGTACGTTGCGCCTGGGCGTAGTGCCGTTGTCGAGCTTCGATCCCTTGGCGTTGATGCAGCAACTGCATAGAGAACATCCGAGCCTGCGCTTCGAGCTGTCGGCGCTCAGCTCCGAACAGATCCTTGAACAATTGGCGAGCAATCGGCTGGACCTGGGCGTGTCTTACCTCGAACGCCTGGACAACGAACGCTTCGACTCGCTGGCGTTGGGCGAAACCCGTATGGGCCTGCTTTACGACCAGCGCTTCTTTAGTTTTGGTGACACGCCGTTGAGCTGGGAAGCGCTGATCGAGCTGCCGCTGGGCATGCTGACCAGTGGCATGCACTTTCGCCAATCCATTGACCACAACTTCCACAGCCGTGGGCTCAACCCGCAACCCTTGCTGCAGACCGATGCCGTCCATCAGTTGTTACAAGCTGTGCACGGCGGCCTCTGCTGCGCGGTGATGCCGCTGGATGGGGGGTTGGATGCGCTCACCGAACATCTGCGCCTGCAGCCGATCGAAGACGCTCATACACTGGCCCGCCTGGGGTTCATCATGCGCCGCAGCGCGCCGCGTTCAGCGTTGGCGGAGGCGTGTTTCGCGCTGTATCAGAAATCGCAAATCTAATCTTGATCGACGTCATCTATCGATAGATCAGTACTGGCAATTAGACGTGACGCTTTGTCGCGCCTAGTCTGAGCACTGATCAATCCGTCGGTGGTACTGCCCCATGAACGCCAAGCGTCCAGTCTGCGCGGCGCCCGCTGTTGAAACGCCCGCGCCCGCCGCCAGCCAGAGCTACCAGTTTTGCAACCTCGAACACACAGAAGTCGCCAGTACTGCATTGGCGGAAGAAGTGGCGTTGGCGATTGCCTACAACGACATCAGCCAGGCGGTCATGCTGGTAACGCCCACCGACCTGGAAGACTTCATCGTCGGCTTCAGCCTAGGAAGCGGCATTATCACCGACGTTAGCGACATATATGATCTTAAACTCAGCGGTTCGGGCTCGACCCAATACGCTCAGGTGCAGATCTCCAGCCGTGCCTTCTGGAACCTCAAGCAGCAGCGCCGCCAGTTGGCCGGCACCAGCGGCTGTGGCCTGTGCGGCGTGGAGGCGGTGGAGCAAGCCTTGCCAGACCTGCAAGTGCTGCGCGGCGCACCCTTGCCGCCTGCCGAATGGCTCGACGGCCTGCGCCAGCGCATCAGCGCGTTCCAGCCCTTGGGCCAATACAGTGGCGCGGTGCATGCGGCGGTATTTATGAACGGCCAGGGAGAATTGCTGCTGGGCCGCGAAGACATCGGCCGGCATAACGCCCTGGACAAGTTGATTGGCGCACTCATCCGTCAAAAGATCCCGACTGACAGCGGCTTGGCGATTGTCACCAGCCGTTGCAGCCTCGAATTGATACAGAAAGTCCTGCGCGCGGGCATCCAGACCCTGGTAAGCCTGTCGTCACCCACCGGCCTGGCCCTGCAATGGGCGCGCCGGCACAACCTCAATCTCATCCACCTGCCGCAGAAAAGCGCGCCGCGGGTCTACAGCCCTGCGATGGAGTACCAGCCATGAGCAATCATCACCAAGCCGACCAAACCCCAACCCCACGCTACAAGCCCTATAAAGGCCCGGCTGGCGGCTGGGGCGCACTGATCAGCGTGGCCCAGGCGTGGCTGACCAGCGACAACGCGCTGAAAAACCTGCGCATGATGCTCAAGACCAACCAGAACGGCGGTTTCGACTGCCCGGGCTGCGCCTGGGGCGACTCGCCGGAAAGCGGCATGGTCAAGTTCTGCGAAAACGGCGCCAAGGCGGTGAACTGGGAAGCCACCAAACGTCGCGTGGATGCTGCGTTCTTCGCCAAGCACAGCGTCAGCGCCTTGATTGAACAGAGCGACTATTGGCTGGAATACCAGGGCCGCCTGACCGAGCCGATGCGCTACGACGCCGAAACCGATCGCTACCTGCCCATCAGTTGGGAAGCGGCCTTCGACTTGGTCGGCAAACACCTCAACGCCCTCCCTAGCCCGGACATGGCCGAGTTTTACACCTCGGGCCGCGCCAGCAATGAAGCGGCGTACCTGTACCAGCTGTTTGTGCGCGCCTACGGCACCAACAACTTTCCGGATTGCTCGAACATGTGCCACGAAGCCAGCGGCGTGGCCCTGGCGCAGAGCGTGGGCGTGGGCAAAGGCACCGTGACCTTTGATGACTTCGAACATGCCGACGCGATTTTTGTCTGGGGCCAGAACCCCGGCACCAACCACCCGCGCATGCTCGAACCGCTGCGCGAAGCGGTTAAACGCGGCGCCCAGGTGGTGTGCATCAACCCGCTGAAAGAGCGCGGCCTGGAACGCTTCCAACACCCGCAACACCCGCTGGAAATGCTCACCAACGGCGACAAACCGACTAATACCGCGTACTTCCGCCCGGCGCTGGGTGGTGACATGGCAATTTTGCGCGGCATGGCCAAGTTCCTGCTGCTGTGGGAACGCCAGGCCCAGGCCGAAGGCAAGGAAGCGGTGTTCGACCACAACTTCCTCAACGAACACACCGCTAATGTGCTGGATTACCTGGGCAAGATCGACGACACCTCTTGGGAAGAAATCGTCGAGCAGTCCGGCCTGACCCTGGTCGAGATTGAGCAAGCGGCGCGCATGTACGCCAAAGGCAAGAACGTGATCATGTGCTGGGCGATGGGCATCACCCAGCACCGCCACTCGGTGCCGACCATCCAGGAAATCGCCAACCTGATGCTGCTGCGCGGCAACATTGGCCGCCCTGGCGCCGGCCTGTGCCCGGTGCGTGGGCACAGTAACGTGCAAGGCGACCGCACCATGGGCATCAACGAACGCCCACCGGTGGCGTTTCTCGATTCCCTGGAGCGACGTTTCCAGTTCCAGGTGCCGCGTGACAACGGCCACAACGTGGTCGAGGCGATTCACGCCATGCTCGAAGGCCGCTCCAAGGTGTTTATCGGCCTGGGCGGCAACTTCGCCCAAGCGACGCCGGACAGCCCACGCACCTTCGAAGCCTTGCGCAATTGCGACCTGACCGTACAGATCAGCACCAAGCTCAACCGCAGCCATCTGATGCACGGCAAAGACGCGCTGATCCTGCCGTGCCTGGGCCGTACCGACATTGATATCCAGGCCGATGGCCCGCAAGCGGTAACGGTAGAGGACTCGTTCAGCATGGTGCACGGTTCCAACGGCCAACTGCAGCCGCTGTCGAAGCTGATGAAATCGGAGCCGGCAATCCTCGCGGGCATTGCGGCCGCCACCTTGGGTAGCAAACCCGTGGATTGGAATTGGCTTGTGGCGGACTACGGGCGTATCCGCGACCTGATCGCCGACACCATTCCTGGCTTCAAGGACTTCAACGAGAAGATCAAAAATCCGGGCGGTTTCTACTTGGGTAATTCCGCAGGTGCGCGCCGCTGGAACACGCCGTCGGGCCGCGCCAACTTCCGCCCGAACATCCTGCCCAAAGACCTGATCCATGAACGCACCCACGCCACCGGCCGCGTGCCGGACCTGATCATGCAGTCGATGCGCTCCCACGATCAGTACAACACCACTATTTACGGCCTGGACGACCGTTATCGCGGGGTCAAGGGCCAGCGTGACGTACTGTTCGTCAACGAAGCCGACATCATCCGCCTGGGCTTCAAACCTGGGCAGAAGGCCGACATCGTGTCGCTGTGGGAAGACGGGCGTGAGCGCCGCGTGAAAGGCTTTACCTTGTTGGCGTTTGATATTCCGGCGGGGCAGGCTGCGGCTTATTACCCGGAAGTTAATCCACTGGTGCCGCTGGAAAGCACCGGGGATGGCAGCCATACGCCGACGTCGAAGTTCGTGGCGATCCGCTTGGAAGCGGCAAGTGACAATGGCTTGATCATGGCCCGCTCGGCGTAAATGCCATGAATTCCGGGCAAAAAAAGGCCGCTTTTGCATAAAAGCGGCCATTCCCAAGTAGCAAAAGACTCACTAATTTGACTTAAGTTCCCCAGCTAAAACAGTAACTTAGCGAATTGTGTACAACTCGTGTTACTGGTCGGATTTCTATTGTCACAATGTCGACACAGCCTCAGGATCGCGCCGTCATCCTCTTGAGGTCTCTCTATGAAGTTCTCCTCGATTCTCTTGTTGTCCCTTGGCCTGGTCAGTGGCGCAGCCATGGCCGGTGGCACCACCGAAGCCGGTGTGGGCGGCGCATTGGGCGGGGTACTCGGTTCGGTTGTCGGCCAGTCGATTGGCGGCAACACGGGCTCGGCCATCGGCGCAGCCCTGGGCGGCGCGGGCGGCAGTGCGGTCGGTGCCGACAAACGCAGCCGTGGCGAAGCCGCCATCGGTGGCGCCTTGGGTGCAGCGGGCGGCAACGTGGTTGGCCGTAGCATGGGCGGCAACACCGGCAGCCTGATCGGCGCAGCCGCCGGCGGCGGTGCGGGTGGTGCACTGGGTAACTACATGGGTAACAAGAGCGATGACGACGACCGTCGTTCGCGTAGCCGTGATAAGCGTCGGTATGACCGCGACGATCACCGTGGACGCGGGCATGCCTATGGGCATCGCAAGAACAAGCATCACTACCGTCACCGGTAAGCTCTAAAGAACACCGCATCCACTGTGGGAGCGGGCTTGCTCGCGAATGCGGAGTGTCAGCCAACGCATTTTAAGCTGACCCACCGCTTTCGCGAGCAAGCCCGCTGACACATTTGGCTCCGTGGTGTTAGTGGGATTGGGCTAGACCAACAACCGCTGCAACGCCTCGCGCAGCGAACCCGGAATCGTCACCGGCCGGTTCGACCCTCGATCTACAAACACATGCACAAAGCGCCCCGCCGCACAGGCCTCTTCCTCGCCTGCCTTGAACACCGCCAATTCGTACTGCACTGAGCTATTACCCAACTTGCCCACCCGCAGACCGATTTCGATGCGCTCCGGAAAGGCGATCGACGCAAAATAATCACACGCCGAACTCACCACAAACCCCACTACTTCACCGTCATGAATATCCAGGCCACCTTGTTCGATCAGGTAGGTATTCACCGCTGTGTCGAAGAAGCTGTAGTAAGTCACGTTGTTTACATGGCCATACACATCGTTGTCGTGCCAGCGCGTGATGATGGGCTGGAAGTGAGCGTAGTCTGCACGTTGTGGCACTGAGTCAGGCATCGGTAAGTCTCGCGAAGGTGGGTTTACAGGTCATTCAAATGGGCCTGCGCCCACTCGCGTACTTCAGCGTAAGGGTAGTCTTCCAACGCAGCGAAACCTGGAATACCCCGCGCCTTCAACTTGGTAAACAACGGCACACTGATCCCGCCGAGGAACCGTGTCAGTCGTTCCGCGCCCGGTAGTTCCCCGGTGTGCTCATGATGCCTGTGGATAAAATCACCGCACAGCCCCATGAAGTTTTTATCCACAAGCGGCGGCAAGCCTGGCGGTGGCGGCAGGTGCGCAACGTGGCCGTGGCACACGGAGCAATGCCCACAACGCTGCGGTGCATTTTCATCGCCAAAGTACTGCGCCAGGCGCTGCCCCAGACAGCGCTCGGTGGCGAACAGATCGAGCATCGCATGAATGCGTGCGACCTCGCCCACCTCATGCTGCTTGAAGCCTGTGTATAACTCCGCGCTCAGCACCTGCGGATCAAAATCGGTATCCAGCAGGCTGTAGACCTCCGTCATCTGCTTGCTTTCCAGCTCGATCAGGCCCTGCTCCTGGAAGTAATCCAGCGCCTTCACCACCCGGCTGCGTTCGGCATTGTGCTGTTGATAAAGCGCGTCGAAATCCACCGTCGCCCAGGTTTTCGCTCGTTTACATACCTGGATGATCGCCGCCACGAACTGCTGCCGCTCGCCGGAGAATCGCGCCAGCAAAGCCTCTGGCTCGATCAGGTACTTGAAGCGGTACTCGGCATAAAACGCGTAGCGCGGCGCAATCACGCCCTTGAGCTCCAGCTGCACCAGCAGGGTCTTCAACGGCAGTTCGCGGATATTGCTGTGGTCCGACAAAGACCTGAGCAAAAACTCCCACTGCCCATCGCCCCGCGCGGCCTGCAACTCTTCCAACACCCGACGGATACCGTCCTGCTCCGGCGTATCGCCGTACACGAAGTTTTCCAGCACGTTGAGGCTGTCACGGTTGGCCAACACCAGGCAGTCAGACGGCTGCCCATCACGCCCCGCGCGACCGATTTCCTGACTGTAGTTCTCGATGGACTTGGGCAGGTCGAAGTGCACCACGTTGCGGATGTCACTCTTGTCGATGCCCATGCCAAACGCGATGGTGGCGACGATGCAATTGGAGCGCCCGCCCATGAAGCGGCGCTGGATGCCCTCGCGCTTATCGTGGGGCAGACCAGCGTGATACGCCTCGGCCTGGATACCGTTGCGGTTCAAGTGCTCGGCAATCTGCTCGGCGGTTTTCTGCAGTGTGACGTAGACGATGCTGGGTTGATTGGCGCGCTCACTCATCCACTGGACCAAACGACGACGCTTGTCCGCACCGCTGACGGGTTCCACCAACAGATTGAGGTTGGGCCGGTAGAAGCCCGTGGTGACCACATCGTCCGGCGCAATGGCGAACTTCGCCTGCATGTCGGCAATCACCTTGGGCGTCGCTGTAGCTGTCAGCAACAGCGCTTGTGGGATATTGAACTGGCGCTGGTAGTCCGGCAGCTTCAGATAATCCGGCCGGAAGTTGTGGCCCCACTCGGAAATACAGTGCGCCTCGTCCACCACCAGCAGCGAGATTTGCACGCTTTGCAGGAAGTTACGGAAGCGCTCGTTCTTCAAGCGCTCCACCGAAACCATCAGGATTTTCAACTCACCCGAGCGCGCACGGGCCATCACGTCATTGGCCTCATCGCGGCTCTGGGCCGAATCGATACTGCCTGCCGAAATACCGTGACGCTGCAAAAAGCCAAGCTGGTCCTGCATCAACGCCAACAGCGGCGACACCACCAGCGTCAGGTGCGGCAGCAACACCGCCGACAGCTGGTAACACAGGGACTTGCCCGACCCGGTAGGAAAAATTGCCGCTGCAGAACGACCGGCCAGTACGGCGTTGACCGTTTGCTCCTGGCCCAAACGAAACTGTGGATAACCAAAGACCTGCTGGAGGGTGTCGTGCATAGGCTGTCACTCCATTGACCGCTGAGTTGGCTTAAAAACATAGCCTGGGAATCTCAGCGAATCGAGAAAGGTCGCAAGGAAAAAAGAGACAGGATGATACACAGGGTGCGGCGATGGCCTTGGGCCAAATCAGACAGATTCGATAGCGATTGTAGGAACACCTCAAACCAAATGTGGGAGCGCTTTCTGTTAAATCACTTTCAAGCTACAAATGCCGGAAACTGCTGTAAGAAACCTCTAGCCCTCGCGCTGTACTTTTCCCAAACTGCTTCAAACAGTCGCTCGCCCCTCTGTAGATGTTACCCACCGCTGACGGAAAATAGCGTCCTCTCAACCGTTTCGGCTAAGACCCGTGAATATGGAAAGGACTCAACCCATAGTTCACTGCGGCGTCATCTTGACGGTGATTCGCCTTGTCCTCTTGGCTGCCAATCGCCAGGGTGGCTAATACAATGACCGACTACCTCGACTGGATCAGCCTGACCCTACTCTTTGCCGTTGCCGCCTTAGTTGAAAAAACACTCAAGCGTCCTGCCCTTAGAAAATGGTGTGGGCTGATCCTTGTGGTAATCGGTCCTACACTTCTATTCTGCGCGACCTCTTGGATAAGGGCGTCACAGATCGAGAGCCTGCTTGTCATTGCTTTTGTTACGGGCGTTGCTTTGCTGATCCGCCAAACTAAATACCGACACCCACACAACCATCCCCCTCACCCACTCCTGCGTGCCCCCACCATGAACCTGGCCCCTGACCTCCCCGAAGACCCCGTGATGCAGCAACTCCTGCAACTGCTGCACGAAGAAATCGGCCTGCCGAAACACAAGACGATCCGCCTGCAAACCTCACTCAACTTCGACCTGGGCTGTGACGGCAGTGAGGCCAAGCAACTTATGGAAGCACTGGAGCAGGAATTCGCGCTCGACCTCGGCGACTACGACACTTATCGTTACTTCAACCCACCGGTGTTTGATGTGTTTCTCAAGCGCCGGGCCAAAGGGCGAGGCGAGAAGGTGCCGTTGACCATCGGCATGCTCTACCTGGCTATCAAGACCCATAGCTGGGATACGCAGACGCTGGAGAATCTGAGCTGAGCGAATACAGATTTCGAACACACTGAAAGTCAAATGTGGGAGCGGGCTTGCTCGCGAAAGCGGAGGGTCAGTCGCCGAATATGTTGACTGATACATCGCTTTCGCGAGCAAGCCCGCTCCCACACTGGATCTGCACTAATCTGCTCAACCGCGCACTGAACAACAAGGACTTTACATGGACGTAATAATGGGCCTGCTGGCCGCCGTGCTCTGGGGTGGTACGGACTTTCTCGTGGGCCTCAACGCCAGAGCCGTGGGCGTTAAACGCGCGGTCTATTTCGGCCAAGCGCTCGGTTTCCTGATCATGACGCTGCTGCTGGTCATCTTCCCCACCTTCTTGTCCAAATCTCTCGATGCGCCGCTGAGCGTCTGGCTGCTGGGCATCGCTGCTGCACTGCTTACCGTCTCCGGCGCCCTTGCGCTGTCCAAGGCTTTTGCCCTGGGTAAAGCGGCCATCGTCGCGCCACTGGTGACGTCCTACGGCGTGGTCACCACATTGCTGTCCTGGGCCAGCGGTGAGCACATCAGCCTGATCCAGCTGGGCTGCATCGCCCTGTGCGTGATCGGCGTGATCCTCTCCAGCATCCACAAGGACAACGGTGTACCCCACAACAACCCACGCCTGTCCATTGCCTACGCCATGCTTGCCGCGTTGCTGTACGGCACCAGTTTCTGGCTGCAAGGCCGGTACACCTTACCGGCGCTGGGGCCGGTCTCGATGTTGTGGCTGGGTTACCTGGTAGGCCTGTGCGTGCTGGTGGTGATGGTGCTGAAGATCAAGGACGGCCTGAAGATCCCGCCACTGAAAAACTGCGCGACCTTGACCGGGGCTAGCCTGATGAACCTCGGTGGGTTCTCGGCGTTTTCGTGGGGGGCGATGGCGGGGTCGGTTTCGGTGGTGACGGTGATCAGTACGTTGTCGGGCGGGATTGCGGCGATGTTGGGGTTTGTGTTTTTCAAGGAGCGGTTGTCGGCGGTGCAGGTGCTGGGGGTTGTGCTGGTACTGGTCGGCGCAGTGGTTCTGCACATCGCCGATTAAACTCTCGCACACAAAAAAGCCGCCTACGAGAGGCGGCTTTTTCACACCGATCGAATCTTACAACTTAGGACCCGCAGCCTTGATCGCATCGCTCACTTCAAACTTCTTGAAGTTCTCGATGAACAACGCAGCCAGCGCCTTCGCCGCGTCATCATAAGCAGCCTTGTCAGCCCAGGTGTTACGTGGGTTCAACAGGCCAGTCTCAACGCCCGGTACGGCCAATGGCACGTCGAGGTTGATGGTGTCCAGGTGTTCGGTTTCAGCACCGATCAACGCGCCGCTCTGGATCGCTGCGATGACGCCGCGAGTAGTCGGGATGTTGAAGCGGTTGCCGACGCCGTAGCCGCCGCCGGTCCAGCCGGTGTTGACCAGGTAGACCTTGGAGCCGAAGCCGCGGATGCGTTTGATCAGCAACTCAGCATATTCGCCGGCCGGACGCGGGAAGAACGGCGCGCCGAAGCACGTGGAGAAGGTCGACTTGATGCCGCTGCCGGAACCCATTTCGGTCGAGCCCACCAGTGCGGTGTAGCCGGACAGGAAGTGGTAGGCCGCTTGTTCTTCGCTGAGGATCGACACGGGTGGCAGCACGCCAGTCAGGTCGCAGGTCAGGAAGATCACCGCGTTTGGCTCGCCGCCCAGGTTCTTCTCGGAACGCTTGGCAACGTGCTCCAGCGGGTAAGCGGCGCGGCTGTTCTGGGTCAGGCTGACGTTGGTGTAGTCGGCGTGCCTGGCATCGTCGATAACCACGTTTTCCAACACAGCGCCATGCTTGATGGCTTTCCAGATGACTGGCTCGTTCTTCTCGGAGAGGTCGATGCACTTGGCATAGCAACCGCCTTCGATGTTGAACACCACGCCTTCGCCCCAGCCGTGTTCGTCGTCACCGATCAGGTAACGGCTTTCGTCGGCCGACAGGGTGGTTTTACCGGTGCCCGACAGGCCGAAGAACAAGGTCACGTCGCCTGCTTCGCCAATGTTGGCGGCGCAGTGCATCGGCAGTACGTCGCAAGCCGGCAGCAGGAAGTTCTGTACCGAGAACATGGCTTTCTTCATTTCACCGGCGTAACGCATACCGGCGATCAGCACTTTCTTCTGGGCGAAGTTGAGGATCACGCAACCGTCGGAGTTAGTGCCGTCACGCTCAGGCACGCATTCAAAGTTGGCCACGTTGAGCACCTGCCACTCGTCACGACCGGCCGGGTTGTACTGGGCCGGGTTGATGAACAGGCAACGACCGAACAGGTTCTGCCAGGCAGTCTGGGTGGTCATCTTCACGGCCAGGTAGTGGTCTTCGGAAGCACCTACATGGACGTGGGAAACGAAATGTTCTTGCGCGTTGTTGAATGCCTCGACACGAGCCCACAGGGCATCGAACTTGTCGGCCGGGAACTTGCGGTTGATCGGGCCCCAGGCAATGGCGTCCTGGGTGGAAGGCTCTTCAACGATGAAACGGTCGACCGGCGAACGACCGGTACGGTGACCCGTTTCTACGACCAGTGCGCCAGTATCGGCAAGCACGCCTTCACCGCGCTGCAGGGCTTCTTTAACCAGATCATCAACACTCAGATCGGTGTATACGGCGTTGTTGGCTTGCGTCATGAGGTTCCCCGTCGGCCTATGGCCGAGTGCTCCAAACGTTTTGTAGTAGAAAGTTGCGCACTACTACCGCGAAAAAAGTGGGCCGGATTATGCCAGAAAAGCCCAAAAAAAGTAGGGCCCTCCCGTCAGAACAGCGCTAAACCGGCAATTGTCAGGTGATTCACCTGTGCTTAAACGTTTTAGTGGCGGGTGTTGGAAGGGGTATCGATGCCTGCGCCGGCGAACAATTGGGCGACATCGGCCGCATCGAACAGGTAGCGCTGGTTGCAGAACTGGCAGTCGATCTCGATGTTGCCGCCGTGCTCGACCACCAGATCCTGGGCATCTTCCAGGCCCAGGCTGACCAAGGCATTGGCTGAGCGTTCACGGGAGCAGCTGCAACGGAAGCGCAGGCCCTGTGCGTCAAACAAGCGCACGGCCTCTTCGTGGTACAGGCGATGCAGGATGGTTTCGTTGTCCAAGCCCAGCAGCTCTTCAGCCGTCAGCGTACCGGCAAGGGCGGTCAGCTTGCGCCAGCTATCGGTGCGCTCATCGTCGTCCTTGATGCGGTCAGCCGGCAACTGTTGCAACAACAGGCCGCGAGCACGCTTGCCGTCGGCGTTGAGCCAGAACTTGGTGCCGACTTGCTGGGACATCACGAAGTAGTTGGTGAAGCAGTCCGACAGGGTTTCGCCGTCGAGGTCGACGATGCCTTGGTAGCGTTGGCCTTCGGTTGGGTCGACGGTGATCGCCAGCACGCCGTTGGCCATCAGGTCGGACAAAGTGGCGTCCGGGGCAATCTGGTCGGCGTCGTAACGGGCCAGGCCACGGATTTCGCGTTCGCTGGAACACTCGATCATCAGCATCGGGACCGGACCTTCAGACCGCGCCTGCAAAATAAGCAGACCGTCGAATTTCATCGTGCCCACCAGCAGCGAGGCGGCCGCCATCAACTCGCCGAGCAGTTGCGCAACCGGCTCCGGATAAGGGTGCTTGGCAAGGACTTCAGCATAGCTGCGCTCCAGCGAGACCAGTTCGCCGCGGGCATCGTTCTCGTCGAAGATGAAGCGTTGGGTGAAGTCGGTATCCGGTAGATCAGTCATAGGTCTGGGTATCTGAATTGATGACAAATTGATTACAAAGTTTATAGAATTAAACGCTTTAGCACCGTTTTGGTGCTGTTTTCTAGAGCCGTGGGGGACAGTTTATGAACAATCCGAGTTTGTTCCAAGCCAAGTGGAGCCTCGGGGGGTGGGCCTGGTGCAATCTACTCGCGATCGGGCTGCTGTGTTTTTGGCTGTGGCCCACGGGCCAGATGCTGTGTGTGGTTTTCGACGAGTGGCTGTTTCATCTGCTCAATGAACCGCTCGCGAGCAACTCCACATGGCTGCACGTGTGGGCCGTGGCCAGTTTGCGACCGTTCGACGCAGTGGTCGGCGTGATTCTGCTGCTGCTGTTGATTCGCGGTGATTGGGTATTCAAGGCCGTGCAGGTGCGCCAGGCACTGTTCGGTTTTGTCGGAATTCTGCTGCTGTTGCTGTTTATACGCATGCTGTTTTCCAAATTCGCGGCACACATGGGCTGGCAACACAGTAGCCCGTCGATGGTCATCAGCGGGGCGATCCGGATGAGCGACTATTTCCCTGGGCTGGAAAAGACGTGGGAACTGAAGGACCGTTCGAGCCAGAGTTTCCCGGGGGATCACGCTTCGGTGCTGTTGATCTGGGGGATGTTCATGACGGTGTTCGCCAAGCGCACCGGCCAGGTGCTGGTGATTTGGGGCCTGGCACTGTTGTTCATGATGCCGCGCCTGGTGGCGGGGGCGCACTGGGGGCAGGACGACTACATCGGTGGTGTGTTGCTGGCACTGTTGGCGCTGGGGTGGGGGTATTACACACCGTTTGCGGCGAAGGTGTCGGGTGGGTTGTTGCGGGTGACGGCACCCGTCTTCCGGCTGTTTCAACGAGTGCCACTGATTAGTCGGCTAAGCGTCATACGCTTGTAGTGAGCAGGCTTGCCCCGCGCAGGGTCAGTCATCATTGCCACTGCCGCGAAACTTGAACAAGTCGCGGCGCTGCTTCTTGCTCGGCTTGCCATCGGTGGTCATGCCGATACCGCCGGCCTTTCGCATCGCCGCCGCATTTTCACGCTTAGCAATACTGGCTTCGGTCTCGGTGTACAGCGCCTGCGCTTCAGGCGCCCCACGGCGCACGATGGAAAGCGCCTGGACCACGACCGTTTTTTCATCAAACCCGGTACGAATCTGAAATTCATCCCCGACGCGCGGTTCCTTGCCTGGCTTGCAGCGCTCGCCACGATGATGCACCTTGCCACTCTCGATGGCAGCCTTCGCCAGGGCACGGGTTTTATAGAAGCGCGCAGCCCACAGCCACTTGTCCAGACGGACTTTTTCTTCCTCTTCCTGCTTTTGAGCCACTTGAATTCCTCGCTCTGAAAAATGTCGCAACTTTAACGTTGAAACCCTTCGACGCATAAACCCTAAGGCTCACCTAAGATACGCCAGGTAGCACTCTGTTTTCGCGAGGATACGCTGTGACCGACTTTCCCACTTCACTCACCTCGCCTGACCAGCGCTGCGTGGGCTGCCAGCAAAGCGAACCCTTGGGGTTCGATTTTGCGTTCGCCTATCAGCCTATCGTAGACCTTCGGGACCATTCGATCTTCGCCCACGAAGCCCTGGTCCGTGGTACGCAAGGCGAAGGGGCGCTGTCTGTGCTGGACCAGGTCGACGAAAGCAACCGCTACCGTTTCGACCAACGCTGCCGAACCCAAGCGATCGCCGGGGCGGCGGCCCTGGGTATGCAAACCCATCTCTCTATCAACTTTATGCCTAACGCCGTGTACCGCCCGGAGTTGTGTATCCGCAGCACCCTGGAGGCAGCCCGCGCGCATGATTTTCCGCTGGACCGGCTGATTTTCGAGACAATCGAAAGCGAGCACGTAGATAACAATCGCCATTTGACGAATATTCTGCGTGAATACCGCGAATTCGGCTTCAAGACCGCCATCGACGATTTCGGTGCGGGTTATTCAGGGCTGAGTTTGCTGGCCGATTTTCAACCTGACTTGATCAAACTCGACATGTCGCTGATTCGCGATGTCGATCAGGATCGTGTCCGACAGATCATCGTCCGGGGGATTGTCACAATCTGTGAGCAGTTAGGGGTTAGTGTCATCGCCGAAGGCATCGAAAGTGCTGGTGAGCGTAACTTCCTTTCCGACTGCGGAATATTCCTGATGCAGGGTTATTGGTTCGCCAAGCCTGCATTCAAAGCCCTGGCTGAGATTTCACCCCAGGCCTGGGCAAATCGATCGGTTACCCATATTGAAGACATTTGACCATTTGACCGTTGTGGGTCTGCGTGAGTGGGTGGCACTTCCCGACCTGGGAGTGGCAGGCCTGCGCGCGAAGATCGACACCGGTGCCAGTACCTCCAGCCTGCACGCCACCGATATCGAGCCTTTTGAGCGCGACGGCGAGAAATGGGTGCGCTTCACCGCGCATCTGGGCAGCATTGTGCAACTGCGCCACCGCCGCTGCGAGGCGCTGCTGGTGACGATGAAAACCATCAAAAGCTCCAACGGCCACGCGCAGGTGCGCTACGTAATCAGCACAACCCTCGCGCTGGGTGATCGGGTATGGCGGGTGGAATTCACCCTCGCGTGCCGCAAGGCCATGCGTTATCGCCTGTTACTGGGTTCCAAGGCGCTGATTGACGGCCAATTGGTGGTCAATCCAGGCGTCAAGTACGTTCAAGACAAGCCGGTGTTCCCGGTCTCTACTATTTCTGCCCCAGGTGCTGCATGAAGATTGCTGTGCTGTCGCGAAACCCGCGTCTGTATTCCACCCGCCGCCTGGTTGAGGCCGGCACTGAACGTGGCCACGAAATGGTGGTGATCGACACGTTGCGTGCCTATATGAACATTGCCAGCCATAAGCCGCAGATCCATTACCGGGGTAAACCGCTGGAGGGGTTTGATGCAGTGATCCCTCGCATCGGAGCTTCGGTGACGTTTTATGGCTGCGCGGTATTGCGCCAGTTTGAAATGATGGGGGTATCGCCCCTCAACGAATCGGTCGCCATTGCCCGCTCTCGGGACAAGTTGCGCTCGCTGCAGCTGCTTTCACGCCGGGGCATCGGCCTGCCAGTGACCGGTTTTGCCCACTCTCCCGACGACATTCCCGACCTGATCGAGATGGTCAATGGCGCGCCGCTGGTGATCAAGGTACTGGAAGGCACCCAGGGCATAGGTGTGGTGCTGTGTGAAACCGCGACGGCAGCGGAATCCGTGATCGAGGCATTCATGGGCCTCAAGCAGAACATCATGGTGCAGGAATACATCAAGGAAGCCGGCGGCGCCGATATCCGCTGCTTCGTGGTGGGCGACAAGGTGATTGCGGCGATGAAGCGTCAGGCCAAGCCGGGAGAGTTCCGCTCCAATTTGCACCGCGGTGGTAGTGCCAGCCTGATCAAGATCACCCCCGAGGAACGCATGACCGCGCTGCGGGCGGCGAAGGTGATGGGTTTGAGCGTGGCGGGTGTAGATATCTTGCGCTCCAACCATGGACCACTGGTGATGGAGGTGAATTCATCGCCGGGGCTGGAAGGGATCGAGACCACCACGGGCAAGGATGTGGCAGGGATCATCATTCAGCATTTGGAGAAGAGTGGCGGGGCGAATATGACTCGGACCAAGGGTAAAGGGTAAGAGCAGCGACAAGCTTCAAGCTAAAAGCTGCAAGAGAAGACAGATGCTTTTGCTCTTTCTTGCAGCTGATAGCTTGAAGCTTGTCGCCGCTCCTATACCGCATCTCTTGGCAACATCAGCCCGAGCGGCAAACGCACTCGCGCCTCTAACCCTCCCTCTTCGCGGTTACGCAACTCAACATTGCCGCCATGCATCGAGGCAATCCGCCGCACAATTGCCAACCCCAGACCAGTACCCTTACCACCCCGAGCACGGTCGCCGCGGGTGAAAGGGTTGAAGATACCCTCCAGCTCGTCCGGGTCGATGCCCGCGCCCCGGTCCATGACGCTCAGCACCACATAAGGCGCAGCACTGTCGCCGGATACATACGCGGCCACTTCCACATCGGAACCGGCGTGATGCAAAGCGTTACCGATCAGGTTGTTCAACAGGCGCTTCATCGAGACCCGCCGTAACGCAAAAGGCTGGATCGGCTCAAGGCGCATGCGCACTTGCTCACCGTTCTGGTTGTAGGGCGCGACCACCTCACGCACCAGGTCAGTCAGGTCGACCTCTTCCACCACCTCATCCCGGCCATCGCGGATGAACGCGAGGAACTGGTCGAGAATAGCGTCCATGTCCTCAATGTCACGGACCATGTCATCGGTCAGATCGCTATGGCTGCCCATCAACTCCAGAGACAGGCGCAGCCGCGTCAAGGGTGTGCGCAAGTCGTGGGAAACTCCCGCCAGCATCAACTCGCGTTCGCGCCCGGCCTGCTCGACGTCTTCCGCCATCTGGTTGAACGCGCCGTACACCTCAGTCATCTCGCTGGGCGTATCGCTGACCGGCAGGCGCACGCTGCGCCCCTGGCCCAATTGACGGGCAGCAAACACCAGACGTTTGAGTGGTTGGTTGAGCTGCCGGACAAAGATCCACGCCGAAGCCGTTGAAAGCAGCCCGATCGCCAGGAACCAGCCCAGCACGTTCCAGATCTTCTGCCCACGCAGCGGATGCGGGTACAGCGGCACTTTCAGCCAATCCTCACCCAGGCTTGGCGCGCGCACCCACAACGCCGGCGATACATGCATGCGCAGCCGCACCTCAGTGTCTTCACCGAGTTCAGCCTGCATCTGGCGCTGGTAAATTTCACTGTAGGGCCAATGTTGCTCACCCTCAGGCACCCCCGCGCCCGCGACACGGACCAGCGTGGCGGCCTTGGCAATTTTCTCGCGGTTCTCGGGGTCAGCCGCCCAATAGGCGCGCAGCGTCAAGGCGACACCGTGGCTGTATTGTCGATCCACCAGCACGTCCTCGTTCATCAACAGATAAACAAGCGTGAGTGCTTTGGAAAACAGAACGACGATCAGCACCAGCCAAAGGGTGCGGGAGAAGAAGCTTTGGGGGAACCACAGCGGGGTTTTCATAGAAGACAGCTAGATACCTTGCAGAAACGAGCGGCGCTCGCAGAATTGCAGACGCCGGACCTCCCGTCGACCCTCATGGAATCAAACGCTGGGAGGCCCGCCCTGCAAATCATCGGTCAACTGGTTTTATTGCCATCCGGCACAAACACATAACCCACACCCCAGACCGTCTGGATATACCTAGGCTTGGAGGGGTCCGGCTCGATCATCCGGCGCAGACGGGAAATCTGCACGTCAATGGAGCGCTCCAGGGCGTCCCATTCCCGGCCACGGGCCAGGTTCATCAGTTTGTCGCGGGTCAGCGGCTGGCGAGCGTTCATCACCAGGGCCTTAAGCACGGCGAATTCGCCAGTGGTCAGCATGTGCACTTCATCGCCACGCTTGAGCTCACGGGTCGCCAGCGACAGTTCGTAGTCGCCAAAAGTGACGCTTTCGTCTTCGCTGCCGGGCGCGCCCGGTACCGGGGCTGCCTGGCGACGCAACACCGCCTTCACCCGCGCCATCAGCTCATCCGGGTTGAACGGCTTGGCCAAATAGTCATCCGCGCCCAGCTCCAGGCCCTTGATGCGGCTCAGCTCATCGCCCTTGGCGGTAAGCATGATGATTGGAATCTGGTTGTTCGCGCCGCGCAGGCGTTTGCAGGCGGTGAGGCCGTCTTCGCCGGGCAGCATCAGGTCGAGTACGACGAGGTTGAACACTTCACGCCCCAACAGACGGTCCATCTGCTCAGTGTTCGGCACCGCGCGGGCGCGGTAGCCCTTGGAGTTGAAGAAACGCTCCAGCAGGCTGCTCAGCCCCGGATCGTCGTCAACGATGAGAATTTTCTCGCCTTCAGCAGTTTGTGCAGTGCTGCTCATTAGATGCTCCTCTTATCTCGGCGCGCATTATGGCCTAGCTGCCGTTATACGCACCGTGTGCATTGTTAGCAGATTTTTCCTCTACTGCCAGCGAACCCGCGCCCTACAACCGTTGGCGCAATCCCCCCCAAGGGCAGAACGCTGGTTATAATGCGGCGCCGTCGTGCAGGGCAACGTCAGATAGTTACCGTTTGATGCCGAGGCTTTTTTCACCGCTTGTCGTGATTTTTTCGATTTCGAGGGTCAATAGGCTGCCTCTTGACCCAGGCAGCGGCGCCAGTCGGGCCGCTCAACCAGCCTCCCAACGCCTTGTTTTCCGGGCTTGCGAGCTGCTTTTAAGAATTTCAGGTGGTTTTATGGACAGCATCAACAGCCGCATCGCCGAGGAACTCGGTGTACGCCCACAACAGGTCGAAGCGGCCGTCGCTCTACTGGATGAAGGCTCCACGGTGCCCTTCATCGCCCGTTACCGTAAAGAAGTGACCGGCAGCCTCGACGACATCCAACTGCGTCACCTGGAAGAGCGCCTGCGCTACCTGCGAGAACTCGACGAACGGCGCATCAGCATCCTCGCCAGCATCGAGGAACAAGGCAAGTTGACCCCGCAACTTGAGCGAGACATCAAGCTCGCCGACACCAAGACCCGCCTCGAAGACCTTTACCTGCCCTACAAGCAAAAGCGCCGCACCAAGGGCCAGATCGCCCTGGAAGCGGGCCTGGGCGAGCTGGCCGACGGGTTGTTCAACGACCCGTCGCTGCCCCCGGAAACCGAAGCCGTACGCTTCATCGACGCCGAAAAGGGCGTCGCCGATGTCAAGGCCGCCCTCGAAGGCGCCAAGTACATCCTCATGGAGCGCTTCGCCGAAGACGCCAGCCTGCTGGAAAAACTGCGTACCTACCTTAAGCAGGAAGCCATCCTCAGTGCCCGCGTCATCGCCGGCAAGGAGGAAGAAGGCGCCAAGTTCCGCGATTACTTCGAACACGACGAGCCGCTCAAGAGCATGCCGTCCCACCGTGCACTCGCCATTTTCCGTGGCCGCAACGAAGGCATTCTCAGCTCCGCACTGAAGGTCGGCGACGAGTTGCCGGGCACCATGCACCCGTGCGAAGGCATGATCGGTCAACAATTCGGCATCCAGAATCAGAACCGTCCTGCGGACAAGTGGCTCGGTGAAGTGGTGCGCTGGACCTGGAAGGTCAAGCTCTACACCCACCTGGAAACCGACCTGCTGGGCGAACTGCGCGACGGCGCCGAAACCGAGGCGATCAACGTGTTCGCCCACAACCTGCACGACCTGCTACTGGCTGCCCCGGCCGGGCCACGTGCCACTTTGGGCCTCGACCCAGGCCTGCGCACTGGCTGCAAAGTGGCCGTGGTCGATTCCACCGGCAAGCTGCTGGACCACGCGACTGTGTATCCGCACGTACCGCACAACAAATGGGACCAGACCCTCGCGATCCTGGCCGCCTTGTGCGCCAAACACTCGGTCGACTTGATCGCTATCGGCAACGGCACTGCCAGCCGTGAGACCGACAAGCTGGCCGCCGAACTGATCAAGAAATACCCAGCCATGAAGATGACCAAAGTCATGGTCTCCGAGGCTGGCGCCTCGGTGTATTCGGCGTCGGAGTTGGCATCCAAGGAATTCCCGGACCTCGACGTGTCGATCCGTGGCGCGGTGTCGATTGCTCGTCGCCTGCAGGATCCACTGGCCGAACTGGTGAAAATCGACCCTAAATCCATCGGCGTGGGCCAGTATCAGCATGACGTGTCGCAGCTGAAACTGGCGCGTGGCCTGGATGCAGTGGTGGAAGATTGCGTAAACGCCGTCGGCGTAGACGTGAACACCGCTTCCGTCGCGCTGCTTGCACGTATTTCCGGCCTCAACGCCACGTTGGCGCAAAACATCGTGACTCACCGTGACGAAAACGGCGCGTTCAAAACCCGTGCAGCGCTGAAAAAAGTCGCACGCCTGGGTGAAAAAACCTTCGAACAGGCCGCCGGTTTCCTACGCGTAATGAACGGCGATAACCCGTTGGATTCTTCCGCGGTTCACCCGGAAGCCTACCCGCTGGTGCAACGCATCGCCGCCGAAACCGACCGCGACATCCGTTCGCTGATCGGTGACGCTGCATTCCTCAAGCGTCTGGATCCAAAGAAGTACACCGACGAAACATTCGGTGTGCCGACCATCACCGACATCCTGCAAGAGCTGGAAAAGCCGGGCCGCGACCCCCGCCCCGAGTTCAAGACCGCCGAGTTCCAGGACGGTGTCGAAGACCTCAAGGACCTGCAACTGGGCATGATCCTCGAAGGCGTCGTCACCAACGTGACCAACTTCGGTGCCTTTGTGGATATCGGCGTGCATCAGGACGGTTTGGTACATATCTCTGCGCTTTCGGAGAAATTCATCAAGGATCCACGCGAAGCGGTGAAAGCCGGTGACGTGGTCAAGGTCAAGGTCATGGAAATTGACATCCCGCGCAAACGTGTCGGCCTGTCGATGCGCATGAGCGACACCCCCGGTGAGAAAATCGACGGTGCCCGTGGCGCACGTCCAGGCTCCGCACCGCGCCAGTCGCAAAACAGCGCTCCGCGCAAGGACACCGCCACCGCAGCGCCGAGCAACAACGCCATGGCCTCGCTGTTCGCCAACGCTAAACAGTTGAAGAAGCGTTGATGGAAATTCCGGCCGGCTTGACCCAGAGCGCGTTCAGCGAACTGATCGGCTGCCGTCTGCAACGCCTTGAGGAAGGCGTTGCCGAGGTGGCCCTGACCCTGGAGCCGCACTTGCGCAACCGCGCGGGCAAGCTCCATGGCGGGGCGATTTTCAGCCTGGTGGACATTACGATGGGGCTGGCCTGTTCCAGCTCACATGGTTTCGACCAGCAGAGCGCGACCATCGAGTGCAAAATCAACTATATCCGTGCGGTGGAAGGCGGTGACGTGCTGTGCACCAGCCGGGTGATTCATGCCGGGCGCCGCACGCTGGTGGTCGAGGCGGATGTGTACCAAGACGAAAGACTTATCGCAAAAGCGCAGGGTACCTTCGCTGTCCTATAGCTCCCTACCCCCGATTTGAGTTAATTTCGGCGCTGCAATCACAGCGTCGGAATTTTCTTGCCGTGCTGCAGCCAAACTCATGGAGTGAAGTAGGCTTTTTCACAGCGGGTCAAATCGACTCTGAACCAGGCGATCACGCCAGTTTTAACTTCACCCTTGTAGACCGTCCTGCCCACCCCCATATTGGGGCGACTGACGCGTGAAGGAATCCAACTTGAGCGAACTTCTCAACCGCCGCCTGGCTTTGCTCGGCAAGCGCGAACACCTCTCCCTGCTAGAGCAGTGCTTGCACGGCATCGAGCGCGAATGCCTGCGCGTTACGGGTGATGGCCGCCTGGCACACACGCCGCACCCCGAAGCCCTGGGCGCCGCGTTGACCAACGAACTGATCACCACTGACTACTCGGAATCGCTGCTTGAGTTCATCACTCCCGCCCTGCCCAACCCGGCCGATACCCTGAGCAGCCTGGACAAGATCCACCGGTTTGCCTACACCAAGCTCGGCAGCGAATACCTGTGGAGCCCCTCGATGCCGTGCCCGTTGCCGGCCGAGGAAGACATTCCGATTGCCTACTACGGCACGTCCAATATCGGACAGCTCAAGTACGTGTACCGCAAGGGGCTGGCCCTGCGTTACGGCAAGACCATGCAATGCATCGCGGGCATCCACTACAACTTTTCCCTGCCGGAACAGCTATGGCCGTTGCTCAAGGAAACTGAAGGATTTGTCGGCACTGACCGCGACTATCAGTCCAACGCCTATATCGCGCTGATCCGCAATTTCCGTCGCTACAGCTGGCTGCTGATGTACCTGTTCGGGGCCTCGCCGGCGCTGGACGCGGGCTTCCTGCGCGGTCGCTCGCACCAGTTGGAAGTGCTCGACGCTGACACCCTGTACCTGCCCTACGCCACCAGCCTGCGCATGAGCGACCTGGGTTACCAGAGCAACGCCCAGGCCGGCCTCACGCCGTGCTACAACGACCTGGTCAGCTACACCGACAGCCTGCGTGAAGCGGTGGCAACGCCCTACGCGCCGTACGTAGAAGTCGGCACGCACAAGGACGGTGAATGGGTACAGCTCAACACCAACATCCTGCAAATCGAAAACGAGTACTACTCCAACATCCGCCCCAAGCGTGTGACCTACACCGGCGAGCGGCCGATCCAGGCGCTGATGGCACGTGGCATCCAATACATCGAAGTGCGCTGCCTGGACATCAACCCGTTCCTGCCGATGGGCATCGACCTGCCGGAGTCGCGTTTCCTCGACGCATTCCTGCTGTATTGCGCGCTGAACGACAGCCCGCTGTTCGCCAACAACGAATGTGGCAACGCAACCTCCAACTTCCTCAGCGTGGTCAAGGAAGGTCGCCGTCCGGGCCTGCAATTACAACGTCAGGGGCAACCGGTGGACATGAAGGAATGGGCTGCCGAGCTGCTGGAGCAGATTGCACCGTTGGCCGCGTTGCTGGATGAGAGCCACGGCATCACCGAGCACAGCCAGGCGCTGGATGCTCAGTTGGCCAAGGTCAAGGACCCGTCCCTGACGCCGTCGGCCCAGGTGCTGGCGGCGATGGCCGAGCGTAAAGAGAGTTTTGCGCAGTTCTCCCTGCACCAGAGCCAGTTGCACGCTGAGCACTTTCGCAAGGAGCCGTTGCCGGCGGACGAGCAGGCGCGCTTTGAACAGCTGGCACGTACATCGCTGGCGCAACAGGCAGAGCTGGAGCAGAACGAAGTGGGCGACTTTGATGTGTTTGTCGGGTCGTACCAGGCGAGCATTCTGGCCATCAGCAACTAAATCCTTACGCAGCCCCCTGTGGAAACGGGCTTGCTCGCGAAGGCGGTGTATCAGTCAAACATGTATCGACTGACACCCCGCCTTCGCGCGCAAGCCCGCTGCCACAATTTTACCGAGGTGTGTCCGGTTACTCAGCAGTAGATGGCTTTTCCCACAGGTTAATCCCACCTTCCTGCGCAAACCGATCTATCTCCGCCAGCTCCTGCGCACTGAAGCTCAAGTTCTTCAACGCACCGACGTTTTCAATGATCTGCTCCGGCCGGCTCGCACCGATCAGCGCGCTAGTCACCCGTGGATCACGCAACGTCCAAGCCAACGCCAATTGCGCAAGGCTCTGACCACGACGCTGGGCGATTTCATTAAGCGCCCGCACATGAGCGATGTTTTCTTCGGACAGGTGCTTGGCCTGCAACGAACCACCGCCCGGGCGATTGACCCGCGCATCGGCCGGCACGCCGTTGAGGTACTTGTCAGTCAGCAAACCCTGGGCCAACGGCGTGAACGCGATCACCCCGGCGCCGAGTTCTTCGGTGGTGTCCAGCAGGTCTTTTTCGACCCAGCGGTTAAGCAGGTTGTAGGCTGGCTGGTGGATCAGCAGCGGTACTTTCCACTCTTTGAGCAGGGCCGCCATTTCGCGGGTTTTTACCCCGGAGTAGGAGGAAATGCCGATGTACAACGCCTTGCCTTGTTGCACGGCGGTGGCGAGGGCGCTGGCGGTTTCTTCCAATGGGGTGTCGGCGTCAAAACGGTGGGAGTAGAAGATATCCACGTAGTCGACGCCCAGACGTTGCAGGCTCTGGTCGAGGCTGGCCAGCACGTATTTGCGCGAACCGCCGCCCTGGCCGTAGGGGCCAGGCCACATGTCCCAGCCGGCTTTGCTGGAAATGATCAGTTCATCGCGGTAGTGCTTAAAGTCTTCGCGCAGCAAACGGCCGAAGTTGATCTCGGCGCTGCCGTAGGGCGGGCCATAGTTGTTGGCCAGGTCGAAGTGGTTGATCCCCAGGTCGAACGCGGTGCGCAGCAGGGCGCGCTGGGTATCGATCGGAGTGCTGTCGCCAAAGTTGTGCCACAGCCCCAGGGACAGTGCAGGCAGCACCAATCCACTGCGGCCTACGCGGCGGTACGGAATAGATTCATAGCGGTTTTCGGCAGCAATGTAAGTCATCGAATCCTCTCTTGGACGTAGGCAAATAAGGCCTGGGAATAACGATATTCCCAGGTCTTTTAACCAGCTGAATCGCTTAAGTCTGCCCTTTCGTTTTACAGCAAAGTCCTGTGAGAGGGGTACGTTCCAATGGCGTAAATGCGCGGTCTGTCGTCTCAGCGCACCAAATGCAGGAACTGCAGGTGCCGCTCGTACTGGTCGAGAATGTCGTTGATGATCTGCTCCTTGGTGTAGCCGACCAGATCGTAGTCCTGGCTGCCCTCGCTCAAGTGCACTTCCGCCCGGTAGTAGCGACGGTTGTTGAGCTGCTTGGAACCCATTCCACCGCGTGCAAATGACGGCGTGAAATAGCCACGCATCTGCACCTGATAAACGAACGGATGCTCCTCGCCGTGGCCGATTTCCAGGCTGACGCTGTCGTTGGATGGATCAGGCTGGGTGACGATCCTGAGGCCTTTTTCGACGAACACCGCCGTCACCTCTTCAATCGCCGGGCGCACCGTGGTCTCAAGGAACCGATACACCTCATCCCTTGACGGGAAATGCACGGCCTGACTCAAGCGCTGGCGCCAGCCGCCTGTGCCCTTGCGTGAACCCGACACCGGCGCCAACGAATGCAATTGGGCGATCTGCTTTTGCGACTCCAGGTAGAACGCCTTGTGCAGCCCCCACATCATCAGCAGCAGAATCATCGAGAACGGTAACGAGGTCAGCACCACCGCGGATTTAAGCGAGTCGATGCTGCCGGCAAACAGCAAGGCACTGGTGACCAGCCCGGTCATCACGCCCCAGAACACCCGCAGCCATTTCGGCCCGTCTTCGTCAGCGTTGCCGCCCTTGGACGACAGTGTGGACAGCACCACAGTGCCGGAGTCGGCCGAGGTGACGAAGAACACAAAGCTGATAAACACCGTGACCGCAATAACCGTTTTGCTCCACGGGTAGGTTTCCAGCAGCAGGTAGAGGCTCATCGACGGATCATCGATGGCCGACTGACCGAGCGCGGCCATGCCGTGGTTGAGCACCTGGTCAATGGCGCTGTTGCCAAAGATCGACATCCACGCCAGGGTGAACCCCAGCGGGATCAGCAGCACGCCGAATACGAACTCACGAATGGTCCGGCCACGGGAAATCCGCGCGATAAACAGGCCCACGAACGGCGACCATGCAATCCACCAAGCCCAGTAGAACACCGTCCAACCGCCCAGCCAGTCGCTGGGTTTGTCGTAGGCATACACGTCGAAACTCTTGCTCGGCAAGGCGCCCAAATAGTCACCGATGTTCTGGATCAAGGTATTGAGCAAATGCTGGGTGGGCCCGGCGAACAACACGAACAGCAGCAGCGCACAGGCCAGCAGCATGTTGATGTCGGACATCACTCGCACGCCCTTGTCGACGCCGGCTACGGCGACCAAGATCGCGGCACCCATCATCAGGGTGATCAAACCAACCTGGATCCACTGGGTATGGGCAAGGCCAAACAAGTAATCGAGCCCGGAATTGAGGTGCAACACCCCAAAGCCCATGTCAGCACCGAGACCAAACACCGTGGCGATGATGCCAAAACCATCCACCGCGTAACCGATAGGGCCGTTGATGCGCTTGCCTATCAGCGGATACAACGCCGAACGCAACGCCAGCGGCAAGTTATGCCGGTAGGCGAAATACGCCAAGGCCATACCAACAAAGGCGAACACGCCCCAGCCGTGCAGGCCCCAGTGCAGAAACAGCACCTGCATGGCCTGGCGCGCGGCATCGGCGCTCATCGGCTCGCCCTGGGGCGGTTGCACCAAGTGCGTCAGCGGCTCGGACACGCAGAAGAAAAACAACGTGATGCTGATCCCGGCGGCGAACAGCATGCCGGCCCAGGACAGGTAACTGAATTCGGGCTCGTCGTGGTCGGCACCGAGTTTTATCTTGCCGTAGCCCGATAATGCGGTGACCACCACGAAGAGCAGATACAGGGTCATCGCCAGCATGTAGTACCAGCCGACCGTGTTGGCCGCCCAGTTTTGCGCGGCCAGCAGCCAAGCGCCGGCCTGTTGCGGGATAGCAATGACCGTGATGCCAAACAGCAGGATGAAGCTGGCGGCAAAGTAGAAGACCGGCGCATTCATGCGCACCAGGCCGCTTGCGGGGGTGGACGATGCACTCATGAACGATGCACCCCGACGATGAGCGATGTGGCTTTAAATAACGGACTCAGCAAAGGTAAGCCTCCTGTTGTGAGCGGGCAGCGAACCACCGGGTTTAACTTGAACGAGCATTCAAGTTAAACATGGATAGGCGGTCTGGGACTAATTGCAGGGCCGAGCGGCAGACAACTCCTACACTAGCTCAGGGAAAGGTATGACGGGCTGAGATGACAAAACGTTCAGCACATAGCCCGAGGAAAAAACAGAAAACTCCAAGCAATATGTGCCGCCTGTCAGCGCGCAAGCTCAACACAATCGAATGATTCCTGACGCCCCCGAAAGGTCATTCAACGATGCCTGCAACGCCGACAAGCCGATTACTGGCGATCACCGAACACACGCCGACCCATTTTGACCTCGTCAAACACCAACTGCCTGGTTGCGGTACAGGTGGTGGGCCAGACGATGGTGAATCACCGCCAGGATGCCGGGGTAGCACAGCAGCACTTCATCGACGCTGCGGGCGGCCGGGTAGACGTGGTAGGCGGCGAGCACATTAGTGTCCAACAGGCTGCGCAGGGACGGCAATTCGCCCCGCCATGTTTGCCACTCAAGCGGCCATTGCGGGTTCGCCACTGGTCACGGGCGCCGCGCAGTTGACTGACGATGGTCTGTAATTGCCAATGACTGGCGCGCTCGCTCAACGTCGTCACTCCTGAAAATGGGGAGGCGAAGTAACAAGCTTCAAGCGACAAGCTGCAAGTTGAGCGCGATCAACTTGCAGCTTGTCGCTGATGACTTGCCGCTGAAGGGGCCACCACTCTACGTCATGCGGAGCAGCACCTTAATAACCAATTATGCCGAGCAAATAACCAAACCGGTTGCCCGATGAAAAGTGCCTGCCTATAGTCGCCCCATACTCATCAACCGTGCGTAGCCATGATCAAACGACAGCTCGACCGTTTTAACCGCCTGGAATTGCTGGGCGGCGCCACTGCCCTGGAAAAACTCGAGCGGCTGTCGGCCTGGCTGGGCAGGGATGTGTACGTCAAGCGCGACGACACCACGCCGCTGGCCATGGGCGGCAACAAGCTGCGCAAACTTGAATACCTGGCCGCCGATGCCATCGCCCAAGGCGCCGATACCCTGGTGACCGCCGGCGCTATCCAGTCCAACCACGTACGCCAGACCGCTGCGCTGGCCGCCAAGCTGGGCCTGGGCTGCGTGGCCTTGCTGGAAAACCCTACCGGTACCGACGACCCCAACTACCTGGGCAACGGCAACCGCCTGCTGCTGGACCTGTTCGACACCAAAGTAGAGTTGGTGGAAAACCTCGACAACGTCGACGACCAGCTCAATGCCCTCGCCGACCGCCTGCGCAGCAGCGGCAAGAAGCCGTACCTGGTGCCTATCGGCGGCTCCAATGCCCTGGGCGCCCTGGGTTATGTACGCGCCGGGCTTGAGCTGGCCGCGCAGATCGAAGACAGCGGCATCGAATTTGCCGCCGTGGTGCTGGCCTCCGGCAGTGCGGGGACCCACAGCGGCCTCGCCCTGGCCTTGAGCGAAGTGCTGCCAGACCTGCCCGTAATTGGCGTCACCGTGTCGCGTACCGACGAAGCCCAGCGCCCGAAAGTGCAGGACCTGGCCGAACGTACCGCGCAGTTGCTGGGTGTGGATATCCCGCAAGCGTTCAAGGTGATCCTGTGGGACGAATACTTCGGGCCGCGCTATGGCGAACCGAACGCCGGCACCCTTTCTGCGGTCAAGCTATTGGCGAGTCAGGAAGGCCTGTTGCTGGACCCGGTCTACACTGGCAAGGCCATGGCCGGTTTGCTGGATGGCATCGGGCGTCAGCGCTTTGAGGACGGGCCGATCATTTTCCTGCATACCGGCGGGGCACCGGCATTGTTCGCCTATGGTGGCGCATTTAATTGAATGCACACGGATCAAAATAGGGGAGCGGGCTTGCTCGCGAAAGCGGTGTGTCAGTCACCGGATTGGTGAAAGATAGGCCGCATTCGCGAACAAGCCCGCTCCCACATTGGATCTACGGCGTATTCGAAAAACGCATATAAAATTTAATTAATATTATTTTCAAGTCTTAAAAACCCGCTTTATAGTCGCGCCGTAGGCGAAGACGCGCTACGCGCTTTAAGGCAGGATACGACTACCGCGTCACCTGCTTCGCTCAACATAAAAACACAGGGGCTCTTCATGACTATTTCTGTATTCCGTCGCACGTTGCTGGTCGGCACTTTGGGCCTGGCACTCGGGGCTGGCCTGATGGGCCAGGCAATTGCCGGCGAGCAGTTGGACAACATCAAGAAAGCCGGCGTCATCAACGTCGGTCTGGAAGGCACTTACCCACCCTTCAGCTTTGTCGGGGAAGACGGCAAGCTCGCGGGTTTTGAAGTCGAGTTTTCCGAAGCGCTGGCCAAGGAGCTGGGCGTGAAGGTCAAACTGCAGGCCACCAAGTGGGACGGTATCCTGGCCGCACTGGAATCCAAGCGACTGGACGCGGTGATCAACCAAGTCACCATTTCCGAAGAGCGCAAAAAGAAGTACGACTTTTCTGAGCCCTACACCGTTTCCGGGATTCAGGCGTTGGTACTGAAGAAGAACGAAGACAAACTCAATATCAAATCTGCTGCCGACCTGGCCGGTAAAAAGGTCGGGGTGGGCCTGGGCACCAACTACGAGGAGTGGGTGAAAGCCAACGTCAAGAACGCTGATATCCGCACCTACGAAGATGACCCAACCAAGTTCCAGGACCTGCGCATCGGCCGTATCGACGCCATCCTGATCGACCGCCTGGCGGCACTGGAATACGCCAAAAAAGCCCCGGACACCGCCGCTGCCGGTGACGCGTTTTCTCGTCAAGAAGCAGGCGTAGCCCTGCGTAAAGGCGAGCCTGAGTTGCTGGCTGCGGTCAACAAGGCCATCGAAAAACTGCGCGCAGACGGCACGTTGAAAAAACTCTCCGAGAAGTACTTCAACGCTGACGTTACCCAATAATGGAAGAAAAGTTTCAATTGATCCTGAATTCCACGCCCTTCTTGATGCAGGGCGTGTACTTCACCGTGATCTTGAGCCTGGGCGGTTTGTTTTTCGGCTTTGTGCTGGGCTTCGGCCTGGCCTTGATGCGTTTGTCGCGCTTCAAGACGCTGAGTTGGATCGCCCGCATCTACGTGTCGTTCTTTCGCGGTACGCCGTTGCTGGTGCAGCTGTTCATGATGTATTACGGCTTGCCGCAAGTGGGTATCGAACTCGACCCGATTCCCGCCGCGCTGATCGGCCTCTCATTGAACATGGCAGCGTATATCTGTGAAACCTTGCGCGCCGCCATCAGCTCTATCGAGCGTGGCCAGTGGGAAGCCGCTGCCAGTATCGGCATGACCCGTGTGCAAACCCTGCGTCGGGCGATCCTGCCGCAGGCGATGCGTACGGCATTGCCACCGCTGGGTAACAGCTTTACATCGCTGGTGAAGGACACCTCGCTGGCAGCGACCATCCAAGTGCCCGAGCTGCTGCGCCAGGCGCAGTTGGTGTCCGCGCGCACGTTCGAGATTTTCGCGATGTACCTGTCGGCCGCCCTGATCTACTGGGTGCTGGTCAGCATCCTGGCGTATTTCCAAAATCGTCTGGAAGCCCGGGTCAACCGGCATGACCTGGAGTCCTGAAGCATGATCGTGGTTGAAAAACTGACCAAACAATTCAACAGTCAGGTGGTGCTCAACGGCATCGACCTTGAGGTCAAGGAAGGCGAAGTCATCGCCATTATCGGCCCCAGCGGTTCCGGCAAGACCACCTTCCTGCGCTGCCTGAACTTCCTCGAGCAGCCCACCAGTGGCCGCATCAAGGTAGGCGACATCGAAATCGACACCAGCAGGCCGATCAACCAGCAACAAAGCCTGGTGCGGCGCCTGCGCCAGCACGTGGGGTTTGTATTCCAGAGCTTCAACCTGTTCCCGCACCGCACTGCGCTGGAAAACGTCATCGAAGGCCCCACCGTGGTCAAGAAGATGCCGCGCGAAGCCGCTGACGCCCTGGGACGCAAACTGCTGGCCAAGGTGGGCCTGGCAGGTAAGGAAGATGTCTACCCACGGCGCTTGTCCGGTGGCCAGCAACAGCGCGTGGCGATTGCCCGTGCACTGGCCATGGAGCCGGAGGTGATTCTGTTTGACGAACCCACCTCGGCGCTGGACCCGGAGCTGGTGGGCGAAGTGCTGGCGACCATTCGCAGCCTTGCCGAAGAAAACCGCACCATGGTTATCGTCACCCACGAGATGAGCTTTGCCCGTGACGTGGCCAACCGGGTGATCTTCTTCGACAAGGGCGTGATCGTGGAACAAGGCGAATCCAAGGCACTGTTTGCCAACCCCAAGGAAGAACGCACCCGGCAGTTTTTGAGCAAATTCCTGGCTCACTGACACACTTATGTGGGTGCTGGCTTGCCAGCTCCCACATAAGCGCGCTCCTACAGGAAATCGTCATTCCACGCCGTAAAACACCCCGCCACACGGGACTATAAATCCCCCTCCCAGTCAGACCCTTCTGAATATCACAAAACCCGCCGTTTAGCCTTTTGCCGCCATTGACGCCCCTTGGCCAACCCTCTTATCTAGCGCTCAGAGGATTGGATCCTATCCCAGCTGTTTTCTGAATCGTTCATTTCGGTCGCCCCGCGCACCCGCGCCAAAGGTCCGGAACGATTGCTGCTGGCTGTATCAAGGAGATTATTTATGACGCCCCCACTGCTCACTGCACCGACACTGCCCCAGGCCATCGGCAATGGCATCAATGCCCTGGCCGCCACACACCTGCAGGTCGACATTGCGCCGTATCCCGGCATGGATGAAGGCGACCTGATCGAGCTGTTCTGGAACAACTGCTTTGCCGCGTCACGTCGGGTGACCGCGTGCAAGGTCGGCGCATTCACCCACCTGCGGGTGCCGGAAAGTTTCGTGCTGGATGGACCGGCTCAGGTCCATTACCAGGTCATGCAGATCGGCCATGGCCCTGCGCGCTCCGCCGAAACGCGGGTGCGCGTAAAGACCCACTACCCTGGCGGCGAACCCTCGCCCCTGTACCACGACGAAAACCACAACCTCGCCCCCGTGGGCCTGCCCGAGACCATCCGCCGCTGCGGCGTCAACGCCAGCCAGGTACGGCGCGGTATCCCTCTGACCATCGAGCCGTACCTGAACATGACCACCGGCGATGCCATCACCCTGCGCTGGGGCGATGTGCGCCTGGACCTGCCGAAGATCCAGGCCAGGGAAATCGGCCAGGCGGTGCAGGTGTGGGTGCCTTCGACGGTGATTGTCGAAGCCGGCGACGACTGCCGGCTGGAGGTGACCTATTGCATTCTGGATCGCGTCGGCAACAACTCACGCTGGGCACCCGCCCGCACTTTACGCATTGCCGCCGAGGCGCCAACCCACCCGGTCGGGACTGCGCTGATCTATCGTCCCCGCCCTCTCGGGTCGCCCTGCGAACCAGGGTGAAAGACCTTCTATTCATATTCCCAAAAGTTAGTTTATTTAAATATTTAATACGCTTAGGGTATATGTACCGGACCACCGGACATCTCTGAATTTTCTGTTTTTATTTCATTGAATGCGAGGTCGGTATGGTCAGGATTACCCCGGTGGGCAACGCCAGGGCATTACGTGCAGCCAAGGAGCGGCGCTGATGTCTAACTTGGCTCTAACAACTCCCCAGAGTGATCTGGACGTAGCTCCCCTGCTGTTGCCGGCCGCTGTGCTGCGCAACGATGCAGAGGCGTTGAATGCTGCCCAGGAGCTGGCTCAGGCTGCGCGCCTGCAAGCCGCCAAGCGCGACAGGCAACGCCAGCTGCCGTGGGCGCAGATTGAGCAGTTCACCCGCAGTGGGCTGGGCAGTATTTCCATTCCCCGTGAATACGGCGGCCCGCAGGTGTCTTTTGTCACCCTGGCCGACGTGTTCGCGATCATCAGCGCGGCAGACCCGGCCCTCGGGCAGATCCCGCAGAACCATTTCGGCATCCTGCACCTGTTACAGGGTGCGGCCACAGAGCGCCAGAAAAAGCAGCTGTTCCAAAGCGTTCTCGACGGTTGGCGCATCGGCAATGGCGGCCCGGAACGCGGGACCAAGAACACCCTGGAGCTCAAGACGCGCATCACCGCCAAGGGTGACGGTTACGTGATCAGCGGCCAGAAGTTCTATTCCACCGGCGCGCTGTTTGCGCATTGGGTTGCGGTCAAAGCGCTGAACGATGACGGCAAGCAGGTCATGGCGTTCGTGCGCCGTGGCACTGAAGGGCTACGCATTGTCGATGACTGGTCGGGCTTCGGCCAACGCACTACCGCCAGTGGCACGGTGCTGCTGGACCAAGTGCCGGTGGACGCCGAACGGGTCGTGGAAAACTGGCGCATCGGCGAAACCCCGAATATCCAGGGCGCCGTCTCCCAACTGATTCAGGCCGCCATCGACGCCGGCATTGCGCGCAGCGCGCTTGAGGACACCATCGCCTTCGTTCGTGAACGCTCGCGTCCCTGGATCGATGCCAAGGTCGAACGCGCCAGTGATGACCTGTATGTGATCGCCGAGATCGGCAAGCTCAAGATCGAACTGCACGCCGCCGAAGCCCTGCTGCGCAAGGCCGGTCAGGTGCTGGACCAGGTCAGCGCTGCGCCGATCACCGCTCAGTCAGCCGCGCGTGCGTCGATTGCCGTGGCCGAGGCGAAAGTGCTGACCACCGAAGTGTCGTTGCTGGTCAGCGAAAAGCTCTTCGAACTGGCCGGCAGCCGCGCCACCCTTGCCGAGTTCAACCTCGACCGCCACTGGCGCAACGCGCGGGTGCACACCCTGCACGACCCGGTGCGCTGGAAGTACCACGCGGTGGGCGCTTATAGACTGAACGGCACGTTGCCGGCTCGACATTCCTGGATCTGACTGACCAGAACACTTTTTTACGAGCGTCTGGAGAAACCCATGACTTTTCCCCCTAACGTCGCGGTCATTACCAGCGACGAACACGCCCTGATTGTCGCCAGCGACCTGGCTGAAGACTTGCGCCGCGACAGCGCCCAGCGCGACCGCGAGCGTCGCCTGCCCCTGCCCGAGCTGGACGTGTTTTCCCGCTCCGGCCTGTGGGGTATCAGCGTGCCGAAGGCATACGGCGGCGCAGGCGTGTCCAACGTCACCCTGGCCAAGGTGATTGGGCTGATCGCCCAGGCTGACGCCTCGCTGGGCCAGATCCCGCAGAACCATTTCTACGCACTGGAAGTGCTGCGCGTAAACGGCAGCCCTGCGCAGCAAAAGCGTCTGTACGCCGAAGTCCTTTGCGGTCAGCGCTTCGGCAACGCCCTGGCGGAACTGGGCACCAAGACCGCCCATGACCGCGTCACGGCCATCACCCGCGACGGCGACGGCTTGCGTATCAGCGGCCGCAAGTTCTATTCCACCGGTGCGATCTACGCCCAGCGCATCCCCACGTCAGTGGTGGATGAACAGGGCGTGCAGCAACTCGCCTTTGTCCCGCGCGACAGCGACGGCCTGACGGTCATCGACGACTGGAGCGGCTTCGGCCAACGCACCACCGGCAGCGGTTCGGTGGTGTTCGACAAGGTGTGGGTTGCCGCTCATGACGTGATCGCGTTTCAAAGCGCCTTCGAACGCCCGACCACCGTCGGCCCGCTGGCGCAGATCCTCCATGCGGCCATCGACACCGGCATTGCCCGCGCAGCCTTTGAAGATGCGCTGCACTTCGTGCGCACCAAGACCCGCCCGTGGATCGATTCCGGCAGCGACAAGGCGACTGAAGACCCGCTGACCCTGAAAAGCTTCGGCCACCTGAGCATCCGCCTGCACGCCACCGAGGCGCTGTTGGAACGCGCAGGGGAATTTCTCGACCGCGCCCAGGCCGACGGCAACGCCGAGACCGTTGCTGCCGCCTCGATTGCCATCGCCGAAGTGCGTGCCTTGAGCACCGAAATTGCCCTCGCCGCCGCCAGCACGCTGTTTGAACTGGCCGGCAGCCAGGCCACCCTGGCCGAGCACGGCCTTGACCGCCACTGGCGCAACGCCCGCGTGCACACCCTGCACGACCCGGTGCGCTGGAAGTACCACGCGGTGGGCAATTACTACCTCAACAATGAAAACCCGCCACTGCGGGGGACCCTTTGATGGCGAAGAAGAAAATCCTGCTCAATGCCTTCAACATGAACTGCATCGGGCACATCAACCACGGCCTGTGGACCCATCCACGGGACACGTCCACCCAATACAAAACCATCGAGTACTGGACCGACCTGGCGCAAACCCTGGAGCGTGGGCTGTTCGACGGCCTGTTCATTGCCGATATCGTCGGCGTGTACGACGTGTACCAGCACTCGATTGACGTGCCGCTCAAGGAGTCGATCCAACTGCCGGTGAATGACCCGTTGCTGCTGGTCTCGGCCATGGCCGCCGTCACAAAAAACCTCGGCTTCGGCCTCACCGCCAATCTCACCTATGAGCCGCCGTATCTGTTTGCGCGGCGCATGTCCACGCTCGACCACCTGAGCCGTGGCCGGGTCGGTTGGAACATCGTCACCGGCTACCTCGACAGCGCCGCCAAGGCCATGGGGCTTACCGAGCAGGTCGAGCATGACCGCCGTTATGACCAAGCCGATGAATACCTGGAGGTGCTCTACAAACTCTGGGAAGGCAGTTGGGAAGACGACGCAGTGATCAACGATCCACAAGCGCGGGTTTATGCGCAGCCGGGCAAGGTGCACAAGGTCGAGCATCACGGTGAGTTCTATCAGGTGGAGGGTTATCACCTGTGCGAACCGTCGCCGCAACGTACGCCGGTGCTGTTTCAGGCGGGCAGTTCGGAGCAGGGGCTGCTGTTCGCCGGGCGTCATGCCGAATGCGTGTTCATCAGTGGGCAGAACAAGACCGCGACCAAAATCCAGGTGGACAAGGTGCGCGCCAGCGCCGTGGAAGCCGGGCGCAACCCGGATGACATCAAGGTGTTCATGGGCCTCAACGTGATCGTTGGCGCCACTGAAGCGCTGGCCTGGGCCAAGCACGCCGAATACCTGAGCTACGCCAGCGCGGAGGCCGGCGTGGCGCATTTCTCGGCGTCCACCGCGATCGACTTCGCTCAGTACGAACTGGACGAGCCTATCCAGTACGTGAAGAGCAACGCGATCCAATCGGCCACCAAGAACCTGCAGAACAACGACTGGACCCGGCGCAAATTGCTCGAGCAACACGCCCTGGGCGGGCGCTATATCACGTTGGTGGGCTCGTCTGAGCAAGTTGCTGATGAGCTGGAGTCGTGGATCAGCGAGACCGGCCTGGATGGCTTCAACCTGACGCGCATTGTTACGCCGGAAAGCTATGTGGATTTCATTGATCTGGTGGTGCCGCAGTTGCAACGCCGTGGCTCGTACAAGACTGCTTATGACACCGGAACGCTGCGTGAAAAAGTCTTCCATGGCAGCGCCCGGTTACCCGAACAGCACACCGGCTCCACCTACCGACACTGAACCAAAACTGTGGGAGCTGGCTTGCCTGCGATAGCGGTAGGTCAGCGAATACAAATGTGGCTGAAAGACCGCCATCGCAGGCAAGCCAGCTCCCACAGTTGACCGAGTTGTTAATGAATACACCTGATGACTGGAAATCGACCATGAAAAAAATACTGCTCTCCCACCCAGTCAAAGCACTGGCCCTGGCCTTCGGTTTGTTCAGCTCTGCAGTGTTCGCTGCCGATGCGCCGTTGAAAATCGGCACCACCGCCGCCTTCGCCATTCCCCTGGAAGCCGCGGTCGCAGAAGCCGACAAACAAGGCCTGAAGGTCAAGCTGGTGGAGTTCACCGACTGGATCGCGCCCAACGTCAGCCTGGCCGCCGGTGACATCGACGTGAACTACTTCCAGCACATCCCGTTCCTGGAAAACGCCAAGGCCGCCGCCGGCTTTGACCTCGCGCCGTACGCGCCGGGCATCATCAACAACGTCGGGCTGTATTCGAAAAAATACAAAAGCATCAACGACTTGCCCCAGGGCGCCAGCGTGGCGATTGCCAACGACCCGATCAACAGCGGTCGCGGCCTGCAATTGCTGGCCAAGGCTGGCCTGATCACCCTCAAGCCGGGCGTGGGCTACAAGGCCACCGAAGAAGACATTGTGACCAACCCAAAAAAGATCAAGATCCTGCAAGTCGAGGCCGTACAACTGGTGCGCGCTTATGACGATGCAGACTTGGTGCAGGGCTACCCGGCCTATATCCGCCTGTCCAAAACCTTCGATGCTGAGTCGGCGCTGCTGTTCGACGGCCTCGACCACCCGGAATACGTGATCCAGTTCGTGATCCAGCCGAAAAGCAAAGCCGACCCACGGGTGATCAAGTTCGTCGATATCTACCAGCACTCGCCCGTGGTGCGCGCTGCGTTGGATAAATCCCTCGGCAAGCTCTACCAAGTCGGCTGGGAAGATAAAAAATGACCGCCGCCGATGCGCAACTGCGCGACCTCAGCTCAGCGCCCAGGGACGCCGAACAGACAGAACTGCATGCGGACCTGAACCGCGCTCATGTGCGTTTTATCAACCTGGGCAAGACCTATGACGGCACTGTGCACGCCTTGCAAGGCATCGACCTGGCGATACAGCGTGGTGAAGTGTTCGGCATTATCGGCCGCAGCGGCGCCGGCAAGTCGTCGCTGATCCGCACTATCAACCGCCTGGAGCAACCGAGCAGCGGACGGGTGCTGATCGATCAGGTGGACATTGGCGTATTTGACGAAGACCGCCTGGTGGCGCTGCGTCGGCGTATTGGCATGATCTTCCAGCACTTCAATTTGATGTCGGCCAAGACCGTGTGGCAAAACGTCGAATTGCCACTGAAAGTCGCCGGAGTGCCCAAGCCCCAGCGTGAGCAGAAGGTGTGCGAGCTGTTGGAATTGGTCGGCTTGCAGGACAAGCACAAAGCCTACCCGGCGCAGCTTTCCGGCGGGCAAAAACAGCGCGTGGGCATCGCTCGTTCGCTGGTACACGACCCAGAGATTTTGCTCTGCGACGAAGCCACCTCGGCCCTCGACCCGGAGACCACCCAGTCGATCCTCGGCCTGCTGCGCGAGATCAATCGGCGCCTGGGCCTGACCATTGTGTTGATTACCCACGAGATGGCAGTGATCCGCGAAATCTGCGACCGCGTGGTGGTGTTGGAACACGGGCGAATCGTCGAACAAGGCCCGGTGTGGCAAGTGTTTGGCAACCCGCAACATGACGTCAGCACAACCCTGCTGGCACCGCTGCAACATGGGCTGCCGGACGAGTTGCAAAGCCGTTTGCAGGCCACACCGCAATCCACCGATGCCGCTGTGGTGCTGCGCTTGCAGTTTACCGGGAGCGATAGCGAAGCGCCGGACCTAGCCGCGTTGTTCAGCGCGCTTGGCGCGCGTGTACGCCTGCTACAAGGCGGCGTGGAACGTATCCAGGGCCACGCCCTGGGGCAACTGCTGCTGGCGGTGAGTGGCTCGGCCCACAGTGCCGAAGAGCTGCGTAAACGCGCCGGGAATTGGGCACAACAGGTGGAGGTGCTGGGCTATGTGGTTTGAACGTTTAGTACAGGGTGCCATCGACACCTTGTTGATGGTCGGCGTGTCGTCGCTGATCGCCTTGCTGGTGGGAATTCCACTGGCGGTGTTCCTGGTCACCAGCGACAAAGGCGGCATTTACCAGGCGCCTGCGCTCAACCGCATGCTGGGGGCGTTCGTCAATCTGTTCCGCTCCATACCCTTTCTAATCCTGATGGTGGCGCTGATCCCATTCACCCGGCTGATCGTCGGCACCACCTATGGCGTCTGGGCGGCGGTCGTGCCATTGACCATCGCCGCCACGCCGTTTTTTGCACGGATTGCCGAGGTGAGCTTGCGCGAAGTCGACCACGGCTTGGTCGAAGCCGCGCAAGCCATGGGCTGCCGACGCTGGCACATCATCTGGCACGTGCTGTTGCCGGAAGCGTTGCCGGGGATTGTCGGCGGGTTCACCATCACCTTGGTGACCATGATCAACTCGTCCGCCATGGCCGGGGCGATTGGCGCCGGCGGTTTGGGTGACATCGCCTACCGCTACGGTTATCAGCGCTTTGATACGCAGATCATGCTGACGGTGATCGTGCTGCTGGTGATTCTGGTGGCAGTGATCCAGTTGGGTGGGGATCGGTTGGCGCGGGTGTTGAACAAGCGGTGAGGTATAGTCGGGCCCTCTCAGTACCCGGTATTCCCCGTCATGACCCTCAAGCCCGACGACCTCGACCAGATCACCGCCACCACCCTCGGCCACTACAACACAGTGGCCGAGGACTTCCGCGAAGGCACCCGCGATCACGATGTGAGCCAGAACATCGACGCGCTGCTGCGGCATATCCAGGGCTGCGCGCCGTTTACCGTGCTGGATTTCGGCTGTGGGCCGGGGCGCGATTTGCAGACGTTTACGCGCATGGGGCATATCGCCGTGGGGCTCGATGGTTCGGAGCGGTTTGCGCAGATGGCGCGCGAAGACAGTGGTTGTGAAGTGTTGCAGCAGGACTTCCTGAAACTGGACCTACCTGCCGAGCGCTTTGACGGGATTTTTGCCAATGCCGTGCTGTTTCATATTCCCAAGCAGGAATTGCCGCGTGTGCTGGAGCAGCTGCATGGGACGTTGAAACCAGGTGGCGTCTTGTTCAGCTCCAATCCACGCGGTGAGAACCTGGAAGGCTGGAATGGGCCGCGGTATGGGTCTTATCACGACCTGGCGGCGTGGCAGGCGCTGTTGGCGGGGGCGGGGTTTGTGGAGCTGGAGCATTACTACCGGCCTGCTGGTTTACCGAGGGAGCAGCAGCCTTGGTTGGCGAGTGTGTGGAGAAAGAACTAGGTCTGTGTTGCCTGCGCTGGCCTCATCGCAGGCAAGCCACACAGTTGGAATGCATTCCCCTGTGGGAGCCGGGCTTGCCCGCGATAGCGGTTTGGCAGGGTGAGCTAATCGACCTGATACACCACAGGTTTCTCACCCACTACTCGCGCCGTCACGCTACGCCCCGGATATCCCTCTCTCGGTTCAGCAGCAAAATTCGCCACCAACCGCGTCCCATCGGCAAACGTGGTCTCCTGCACCAAACGATCCGCTGTCAGCCACCGAAACCCGGTCATTGCCTGGGTCGCCAGGCGCTGATGCAGCGGCCGGAAAAAACGATCCTGGCGCTGGATCAACGGCAATCGCTGGCTGACCGTCGAAGCGCTCAAGTGATACAGCGGCGGCACGTTGTAGAGCAGTTGGGTCAACTCATTCTCGGCCCGCACATTGCTCAGCTTCAGGCTGTCAAACAGCCAATGATGGGTGGTGATCACCGAGCCGTGGAACACCGCCTGGTACAGCGGCAGGCGCATGTCCGGCTCGAAATACACCGTGCGAAAGGGTTCTTTCAACGGCACCGATTTGAAAAACACTGTCGGTTGTTCCGGCGGGTACCAGTTGCCCACGTAGTAGGGCGATTGCTTGTCTTTGGTCATGGCCTGGTCGCCCCAACCGATCACAGGCGTCTGCATGCCATGGGCGAACAGGATGCCCTGGGCGGTGATGGCATTGCCGTCTTCAGAACCGGCGGGCAACTTGAGTGCAGTATTCAGCCAACGGGAGGCGTCGATGTTGCCTTGCGCGTTTTGCGCCTGGGTCATTGGAGCGCCGTCACGGTAGCTGTCGAAGACCATGCTGGTAGCGTAGGCATCGAGGAACCATGCGTTGAAGCCCGCCTTGGTTTGAACGGCCTTTACTCGTGCTTCCAATAAGGACCGCACGCAGCGCGGGTCGGTGTAGTGACCGGATTGCTGGAAGCCGGTCTTGAGCTTGCCGCCCTTCAACACAATTGCGCAGTCGCGATAGGCCTTGCTGCCCAGGTGGGCGGTGGTCCAATCGGGGTTTTCCGTGGCGGCCAGGGCCGTTTCATAGGAGTCATAGGGCGCCATCAGGTAGCCGGCGTCGACACCGGCGCGGATCGACTCAGGGTGCCACAGGCCGCCTTCCCAGCCTTCGCCCAGGGTCAGCAGCAAGCGTGGGAGCCCTGAGTCGCGCAGCGACTGGATCGCTGTGCTGCCCCAGGTTGCAGGGGTATCACTCAAGGCCCCGGCAAAGTCCACCGCCAACTCGCTGCGCAGCTCGCCGTAGCGCGCCGCGAGCCGTGTCATATCGGGCTCTGCAATCTGCCAACTCTGTCGGGCCTTTTTGTTGATCGCCGCGTTCAGCCCCCGAAGCAGCACTGTCTGCTCGTAACGATTCAACGCCGTGCCCTGGGCCAGGACCTTCGTGGCTTCCTTGTCCAACAAGCCCTTGAGTTCATGACCGCGCAAGCGCTTGAGCAACAAAGGCCAGTGGCGTACATCCTCCGGGGCCAGCAGATCGTTGCCCCACAGGTAGACGTGGCTGGCGCCCAGCAACTTGTCGGCCTCAGGCGTCTGCCGCAGTTTGTCCGCCAACGGCTCATACCGGCCCTGCTCCACCAGCCATTGGCGATAACGCTTGGCCCCGGCCAATGGGTCGGCAGCGCCTAGGTGCAACAGCAGGGTCATCGGCTTAGACGGCTCGAGCGAAGTGAATTCATGGGCCAATGAGAGGGCCATGCCTTCCTGCCAGCGCAGGCGGTTGTTATAGGGGTTGGTCAGCAACCAGTTGAGGGTAAACGTGCCGTGATCGACACCCCACAACGGCAGGCTCAGATCCTGGGTGGTGTTGATGACGCCCTGCTCGAGTAGAAAGGCCTTCCAAACGGCGTTGCCGGCAGGCACGTAATGCCCTTCGGCCAAGGGCCAGATCAGGCCTTGGCCAATCGCTTCGGCGGGTTGGTTCAGCAGCGCCAGCTCACCTGGTTCGCGAGCGGTGACGGTCAGGGTCAGGTCACGCTGTTCAAGGCGCGCAACCAGGCGATACGCGCCGCCGTCCCATTGCCAGCTGGCTTGCTTAGCATTGCCCTGCACATCGCTGACGGTGTGCGCTGGAGTGCCGCTGGAGGCCTGCACCGAGGTTTCACCCACCGGGGTGACGCGCAACGCCAGCGTGGCGGGGTCGATTTCGACCCGCCACAGGCTATTTTCCAGTACGGTGCCCGCAAGCGTCAGGGGCGAAAGCAGGAGGGTACAAACCAGCAGAAAACAGCGCATGACACAGACCGTCCAATCGAAACCAGGCCCGGAGAGTAATGCAATTACCGCCAGGCAAATGTCTCGAAAGTGTTTCCAGGAACCTTCCCACACCTATGCAGGAAGGCAACGAAAGTCAGCCGTTCTCCTGTTTCGGCTCGCGAATCTTGTACCAGGCCACATACAGCGCCGGCAGGAACAACAGCGTCAGCAACGTGGCGATGATAATCCCACCAATCATCGCGTACGCCATAGGCCCCCAGAACACTTCCCGCGCAATCGGGATCATGCCCAGGCTCGCCGCCGCCGCCGTGAGCAGGATCGGCCGACGCCGGTGCTCGGTGGCTTCCACTACCGCATCCCACGGCGTATAGCCGGCCACCTCGTATTCATGGATTTGCGTCACCAGGATCACCGAGTTGCGGATGATGATGCCGATCAACGCCAAAATACCCAGGATTGCCACAAAGCCCATGGGCGTGCCTGTGGGAATCAGCGCCAGCACCACGCCGATCAGCCCCAGCGGCGCAACACTCGCCACCAGAAACATCTTCTGCACACTGTGCAACTGGATCATCAGGAAGGTCGCCATAAGGAACAACATCAGCGGCACCACGCTGGCAATCGGGCCCTGGGCCTTGCCGCTTTCCTCCACGGTGCCGCCGGTGGCGACCTTGTAACCCGCCGGCAAACCGGCGCTGAACGTGTCGATTTCCGGCTTGAGCTGCTTCACCAGGTCCGTCGGCTGCATCTCATCGCGCACCGAGGCCTTGATGGTGATGGTCGGCTTGCGGTCGCGACGCCACACCAGCGGCTGCTCCAACTCATAGCGTACGGTGGCAAAGGCGAGCAGCGGAATCGAGGTGCCGTTGGGCGTGACGATCTGCAGGTTCTGCAAGGTTTCCGGCGTGCCGCGCTCGGCGTCTTCGGCGCGGCCAACCACGTTGATCAGGTAGATATCATCGTGCACCTGGGTCACCGAGGCGCCGCTGACCACGCTGTTCATCAATTGCGCCACGTCTTCCGACGACAGCCCCAGTTGCCGCGCCTTGTCCTGGGCAATGTCGATGCGCAGCACTTTGCCCGGCTCGTTCCAGTCGTAGATGATCTCGCCCAGGTGGGTGTTCTTATCCAACAACGTCGCCAGTTCGATGGCGTGTTTGCGCACTTGGTCGGTGTCTTTGCCCGACACACGATACTGAATCGGGCGCCCCACCGGCGGGCCCATTTCCAGCGGCTGCACATAGCTGCCAATGCCGACAAAGTCATCGCGCAGGCGCTTTTGCAGACGCTGGATCAACTCGCCGCGCTCCTCCAGGCCCTTACTCACGATGACCAATTGCGCGTAGTAGGGGTTCTCCAACTGCTGGTCGAGCGGCAGGTAGAACCGGATCGCGCCTTGGCCGATGTAGGTGCTCCAGCGCGAAATGTCCGGATCGTCCTTGATGATCGCTTCCAGACGGTCGACGGTTTTACGCGTCTCGTTGATCGAGGCGTTCTGCGGCAGGTTGAGGTCGACGAGGATTTCCGGGCGGTCCGACGAGGGGAAGAACTGGTTCTGCACAAACTGCATGGAGAACACCGACGCTACAAACAGCGCCACGGTGATGCCGATCGCCCACCAGCGGTTACGCATGGCCCACAGCATGCCGCCATTGAAAGCGCGGCCAATCCGCCCCGGCTCGCCATTGTGCGGCTTCACGTTGGCGCTGAGGATATGCACGCCGATCACCGGCGCAAACAGCACCGCCACCACCCACGACACCAGCATCGCCACGGCAATGACCGCGAACAGGGTGAAGGTGTACTCGCCCGCCGAGCTGGCGTTAAGGCCAATTGGCACGAAGCCGGCGACCGTCACCAAAGTACCGGTGAGCATCGGAAACGCCGTCGAGGTGTAGGCGTAGGTTGCCGCCTGCTCCTTGGTTTCGCCTTTTTCCAGACGCGTGATCATCATCTCGACGGTGATCATCGCGTCATCCACCAACAGGCCTAAGGCGATAATCAACGCGCCCAGCGAGACCCGCTGCATGGTGATGCCGCTGTACTCCATGAACACGAACACCAGCGCCAGCACTAACGGAATCGAGCACGCCACCACCAGCCCGGCGCGCATGCCCAGGCTGATAAAACTCACCACCAGCACGATGATCACCGCTTCAAACAGGGCACTGGTAAAGCCGCCGACGGCTTCCTCCACCACTTCCGCCTGGTCGGAGACCTTGTGCACGCCGACGCCCACCGGCAGGTCGGCGGTCAATTCGTCCATGCGTTCATGCAAGGCCTTGCCGAACGACTGGATATTGCCGCCCTTCTGCATGGCGATGGCCAAGCCAATCGCCGCCCTCCCGTTGAAACGGAACATCGGCCGCGCCGGGTCGACGTAGCCACGCGTGATTTCTGCGATATCTGCCAGGCGGTAGAAGCGGTCATTGAGCCGCAGGTTGACGTTGGCCAGGTCTTTCTCCGAGGAAAATTGCCCCGACGTGCGCACGGAAATCCGCTCTGGCCCGGCCTCGATCACCCCGGCCGGCGTCACCGCATTTTGCGATTGCAGGCTCTGCACGACCTGGCGCTGATCAATCCCCAGGGCCGCCAGCTTGCGCGTGGAAAAATTCAGGTAAATCACTTCGTCCTGCTGGCCGATCATCTCGACCTTGCCCAACCCCGGCACCGAACGAATCTCAGCGCGCACCTGTTCCACGTAGTCGCGCAACTGGCGCATCGAAAGGCCATCGCCGGTAAAGGCGTACACCGAGCCGAACACATCACCGAACTCATCGTTGAATGACGGCCCCTGCAAACCTTGAGGGAAGTTGCCGCGAATATCGTCGATCTTCTTGCGGACCTGGTACCAGATGCCCGGGATGTCCTTGGCGCTGGTGGTGTCCTTGAGGAACACGAACACCGTGGACTCGCCCGGCCGCGTGTAGCTTTTCACGTAGTCGAGTGAGTCCAGTTCTTCGAGTTTTTTCTCGATGCGGTCAGTGACCTGCTTAAGGGTTTCTTCCTGGGTCGCGCCCGGCCAGCGGGTCTGGATCACCATGGTCTTGATGGTGAACGAGGGGTCTTCCTCGCGGCCCAGGTTCATGTAGGAGAACACACCCATCAGCAGCGCGACGAACATCAAGTACCAGACGAAAGACTGATGCTTAAGGGCCCAGTCGGATAAGTTGAAACTCCCTTTCATCGCGGGCTGTCCTCGTCGATTTTGACCTTCTGCCCAGGCTTCAGGCTGTTCACGCCAGCGGTGACAATGCGCTCGCCGGGTTTGACGCCGCCATTGAGCAAGGCGCTGTTGGCATCACGGCTGATCACGTTGATGTCGCGCGGTTGCACGGTCTGGCTTTGGGTGTCGAGCAGCCAGATGCGGGTCTTGCCGTCGACATCCTGCAGGGCGCTCAGGGGCACTTCGATGCGCGGCTCGATGGCGGTGCTCAGCGTCACGCTGATCGCCGTGCCGAGGCGGAATGCCGGTGGTGTTTCGGCCAGCGTCAGCCGCGCGCGACGGGTGCGTGTGGCGCTTTGCGCCTGGGGCTCAACCTGGCGCACGATGGCCGTGGTGTTGACGCTCGGGTCGAGTTGCCCGGCGACCAGGAACACCACGTCCTGCGGCAGGCGCTCGGCCAGGCCGGCGGGCAGGTCGATCACTGCTTCCTTGATATCCGGACGGGCCAGGGTCACCACTTGCTGGCCAGCGCTGACCACCTGGCCGGCCTCGGCATTCCAGGCGGTGACGATGCCGGCGTGGTCAGTGCGCAGTTCGGCGTAGTTAAGTTGGTCTTTGGCTTGATTGACTGAGGCCTGCGCTTGGTCGAGGGAAGCCTGGGTGGTTTTCAGGTCGGTCTGGGCGATATCCAGTTGCGCCTGGGCACCGACGCCACGGTTGAACAACGCCTGCTGACGGCGGGCGTTGGCCTGGGCGTTGATGAATTGCGCCTGTACGCGCGCCAGATCGCCCTGGGCAGAACGCAATTGGTTTTGTTGGTCAGTGGGGTCGAGTACGGCGAGCAAGGCGCCCTTCTCCACTTCGGCCCCCACATCCACGGCGCGCCGGGCAATACGGCCAGGCACGCGGAAGCCCAGGTTAGTTTCGTAACGGGCCTGGATGGTGCCGGCGAAACGACCGAGGTTTTCCTGATCTTCCGATTTTACTTCCATGGACAGCACCGGCCGCAGGGGCTCCGGCGGCGGCTCTTCTTTCGAACAGGCAACCAGCAACAGGCTGGCGGCGAGTATCCCCGTCAGGCGCTTCATGGCTGCACCCCTTGCTGGGCGATCTCGACCAGCATGCCGGGGTGCAGCAATTGCCCACCGGCCACCACCACTTTTTCGCCGCCTTTGAGGCCGTCGCCAATGATGACTTTGCCAGTGAGGTAACGCGCCACGGTGACTTTATGCAATTGCGCCTTGCCGTCGCCGTCGATCAACCAAACGGCGGGTTCGCTGAGATCTTTGGTCAGCGCGGACCAGGGTAGTTCGATACTGGCCTTGGCCGGGCCATTGGTGGTAGCGCTCACCACCGAGCCCAGTTGCATGCCTTTGGGCAGGGCTTGCAAGGCGATTTTCACCTGCACGGTGCCGGTATTGGCCGCCACGGCGGGTGTGACTTCACGGACCTTGCCCACGGCCTTGATGCTCGGGTTATCCAACAGGCTGACGGTGATCGGCGCATCTGGCGGCGGCTCTACCAGCAGCGACTCGTACACATTGAATACGGCATCACGCTCGCCATCGCGGGCCAGGCTGAAAATCGGCACAGTGGCCTGTACCACCTGGCCGACCTCGGCCTGACGCGCCGTAATCACACCCGGCGCTTCGGCGATCAGCGCGGTATAACTGAGTTGTTCGCGGGCATTGGCCAACTGGGCTTGGGCGGCCGCCAGTGCGCTTTGGCTGCTGCGCAGCGCGGCCTGGGCGGAATCATATTCGCTGCGGCTGGTGTAACCCTTGGGCAAGAGTTTTTCCTGGCGGACAAAGGCGGCGGCGGTTTGCTTGACCCGCGCCTGCTCGGCCACGACTTGGGCCTGGGCGGAATCGACGTTGGTCTGCAAATCCTTCGGGTCGAGCTTGGCCAGCACTTGCTTGGCGGTTACGCGGTCACCCACATCCACCATGCGCTGGATGATCTTGCCGCCGACGCGGAACGACAGGTCGGTTTGCACACGGGCCTGAATGTCGCCGGTCAGCGTGACAGCCGCGGCGAAGCCCGCCGACTGTACGGTCTGCACAAACACCCGTGAATGCGGCTTGGGTTCAGCCTTATCCTCGCCACAGCCGCTCAACAGCGTCAGTAGGCAGAGACCAAAAATACAGGTGGAAACGCGAGCGCCCATGCAGGCTCCTTTTGCGTGATGCCGACTTGCCAGTGTGTATGCGACTGTGAGCTTAGATCAGGGTTCCTTATCTGCATGGAGGCTCTCATACTCCGAGGGTTCCCAAGCCGACTGAATGCCCATGCTCAAGACCCTCGCGGTGGCCAATTACCGCTCGATCAACACATTGGTGGTGCCCCTGGACCGCCTGAACCTGGTCACCGGGCCCAATGGCAGCGGCAAGTCCAACTTGTACCGCGCCCTGCGCCTGCTGGCGGAAACCGCCCAAGGCGGGGTGATCAATGCGCTGGCCCGTGAAGGCGGTTTGGACTCCACATTCTGGGCCGGGCCGGAAACCATCAGCCGGCGCATGCGCAACGGTGAGGTGCCGATTGAGTCCACCGTGCGCCAGGGCGTCAAACGCTTGCGCCTGGGCTTTGCCGGGGACGACTTCAGCTACGCGATTTCCCTGGGGCTGCCGGAAAAGACTCTGTCGTACTTCTCCCTGGACCCGGAAGTAAAGAAGGAATGCATCTGGGCCGGCCACCTCTACCGCCCGGCCAGCCTGCTGGTGCAACGGTCCGGGCCCATGGTGCGCGCACGCGACGGTCGAAACTGGGATGTCCTCGCCCAGCACACACCCAACTACCACAGTTTGTTTGACCAGGTCGGCAGCCTGCGCGGCTCGCCGGAGGTGTTGTTGCTAAGGGAAAACATCCGTGGCTGGCGCTTTTATGATCACTTTCGCAGCGATGTGGATGCACCGGTACGCCAACCGCAACTGGGTACGCGCACACCGGTTTTGCACCACGATGGGCGCGATCTGGCGGCGGCGTTGCAGACGATTCGCGAGATCGGTGACCCCGAGGCTTTGCAGCGGGCGGTAAGCGATGCGTTCCCCGGTGCGCGCTTGAATATCGAGCCGCTGCAGGGCGGGCGTTTTGCGATTGAGTTTTATCAGGAAGGGTTGCTGCGGCCACTGTCGGCGGCAGAGTTATCCGACGGCACCTTGCGATACTTGCTGCTGATCGCGGCGCTGCTGACACCTAGGCCACCGACCATGATGGTGCTGAACGAGCCGGAGACCAGCCTGCACCCGGATTTGTTACCGGCGTTGGCGCGCTTGATTATCCAGGCTTCGCAGCATTGCCAGGTGTGGGTGGTGTCGCATGCCAGCCGCTTGATTGCGGCGTTGCAGCAGGATGAGGGGTGTAATTCGATTGTGCTGGAGAAGGTGTTGGGGGAGACGCGGATAGTTGGGCAGGGGATCCTGGATGCGCCGGCTTGGCATTGGCCGGAATAGGGGGTGTCTGTACTGGCCTCATCGCGGGCAAGCCCGCTCACACATTTTGATTTGTGAATACCTTCAAATGTGGGAGCTGGCTGCCGGTGGTCACGATGGTGGTGCGGGTGGCCAGGTCATCCAGGCTTTTCACGGCGCTGTTGTTCGGCACCAGGGCCTGTACCGCGACTTTCAGGTTGGGGTTGGTGAAGTCCACCGCCTCCTTGCGCTCCGGGGTCACCGTCATGTTGGCAGGATCAGATCGACCTTGTCGCTTTGCACGCTCAGGCCAAAGAAAATCGGCAGGCCGAAAAACAGCAGGTACAACCACACCAGCACCGGGATCGCACGGAACAGCCCCAGGTAAACCCGCAGCACGCCATGCAGCACGCCTCCGACGGTGCTGAAGGCGATGCTCAAGAATGAAATCGACAGGGTTTGCGCAGCGCCCTTGCTCAGTTGCGGCAACGCCCCGCACAACAACTCAAGCCCCGAACTGGCCATGCTGGAGCCTCCTTTCCAGACGGCTGAGCAGCAGCGACAGCACGGCGAGCATCTCGTAAGTCTTGTAGTACAGGACGATGTAGCTCTTGGGGGTGTAGAGAATCTCCGGCACCGCCACGGCGGAGACCACCGGGGTTTCCTTGAGCAGGAAGATGAAATTGGCGAACAGCGCCGGCAGGGTGCTGAGGATAAAAGCGGAACCGAAGGTCATTTTCAGTCCATGACTGCAGCGAGCGCCATACGATCCTTCGTGGGTAACGCCGGGTAGCGCGAACTTTAAAGGTATAAAAGCAAAAATTTAAATACCCGGACGGCACATTGATATCGATCAAGAAGATAACTGACGGATTCGCGGGTTTGCCGGGTGACGGCTATGGTTGGGGGGTCTGAGACTCGAGGGACTGAACAATGAACGAAGGGAAACCGATTGACCCGCAGGAGTTGGTGAAATGGTTGATGGCGTTGCGCAGGGCGATCAATAGCCAGGCACTGTGACAAAAAACAGCCTCACCATGGTGAGGCTGTTTTTCAGACTTTTAACCTTGCGTCGACGGCCGCCAATCAGCCCCCCCTGCCATGGCTTTGGTGGCACTTTTTTGCTGCTCTTCCGTTTCAAAATTGACGTAGTTGTCCGGGAACTTGAAGTGCGAATCCACCAGGTTCCAATATTCCTTATTCTGTGGTTTTGCCATGTCCCATATACGTTCAGCTGAGGATGCGGCGTCGTTGCGTATCAGGTCCGGTCGCCCCTTGGCCTCTTGTATCACCCTGTCGACATGCCCGCGTAATGCGTTGGGCCCGGTGGTTTCGATCGTGCTTTTGTTCGGGCGGCTGAAATAACGGTCGCCGGCGTACTCATTACCTTTCATCGAGCGGTATTTATCCCCGATGTCATCAATCATGGTCGTCAGCATCGCGCTCTGGGGATGGCTGGCGAACAACGCGTTGGCAAAATAAGGTGTGGCGTTGCCACTCGCTTCACTCTTGCCTGCCGCCATGCCGACCAGCATCAGGTCCGGATGGGCATTCAATGCGCCATCAAGCGGGCGTACGCTTTCCAGATCGATGTCTGTGTAGGTGCCGCCATGTCGATTGACGATTTCATAACGGGCGACGTCAGAGGCTGCGGCATAACCGCCATTGCGCCCGATGATTTCATGTTGATAAACGTCCTGGTTTTTCAACCGTATATCGGCCGGATTGCTCAAATCACGTATCTGTACGTTTTTCAGGTCTGCGAATCGCTCTTGCAAAGCAGCTAGCGCAGTCGTATCACGGGGCGGGTTGCTGACATAGCGGTCCCACGACTTGGTGGTCTGGTCGAGAATGGTGGCTTCTGCTTGATTAAACTTATCATCGGTACGTGAAGCATGACGCGCAAATGCACTTAGCACTTGCGAAGCATTCTCCGGCGTCACTTTCCCACCCTCAGGCAGCAGAGAAGCCCTCAATGCTTTGTTACCTGAGGACGACAGTTCTTTATTAAGTTCTGAGATCACCTGTTCTTGCTCAACCTTATTACGCTGCTCGTTCCCTGGGCTGCTCATCACCGTTTTAAGTTGACTGAACACGCCACGAACAGGCCTTTCCGACTGATAGTTTGGATAGATACTTTCAGCTTTAGCCTGTGCAGTTTTATTCGTTGTATAAGCATCGAATTGAGTAGCGTCCACCCACAACATAATTTTATGGTTGGGGTTCATCTTGGCCCACTGGCGTAAGTAGGCGTCCTGGTTTGAGCCGGGCTTGGAGCCGACCCAGACCATGTGGATATTATTGGGCACCGGCTTGCACTGGTCTTTGGGGTATTGGGTTTCGAAGCTGGCAGCACTTTCTGGCGGGTGAACTCCAATGGCAGGAGCTGCCATAAAGGTCGGCACATGATTGGGGGAAATGGCTTTCAACATAATAATAACGGCTCCAAAAAATTATATAACTCACTGGCGCCTCCATGCGATGACTCCTACAACCTGTGCAAGGTTGCTCTCACACATTCAATCGGGCAAAACTAAAACTGTAAGATAATTTATAAACACACGCAGAATTAATTATTCAAATTAATAAATGAACCAAACAATTCGGTTAAGCCAATAAAGTAGTTGATACGCCTATATTTTCTAACCCTGTTTTCTCAAAAAGACCGCATAAAAAAACGCCGACGCTGTACAAGCCGTCGGCGTTGAAACCTTGAAGGGGGTTTTGGCTTACATCAGAACGCGGGCACGACCGCGCCGTTGTACTTCTTCTCAATGAAGGCTTTGACTTCCGGGCTGGTCAGGGCCTTGGACAGTTTCTGGATAGCGTCGCTGTCCTTGTTGTCCGGGCGCGCCACCAGGAAGTTCACGTAGGGCGACTTGGCGTCTTCGATGATCAGCGCGTCTTTCGCTGGGTTGAGGCCAGCTTCCAGGGCGTAGTTGGTGTTGATGACGTCGAGGTCAACCTGATCCAGCACGCGTGGCAGCAGGGCCGATTCCAGCTCCTTGAATTTCAGGTGCTTGGGGTTGTCCTTGATGTCTTTCGGCGTGGACAGGGCATTGGTCGGGTCTTTCAGCGTGATCAGACCGTTCTTTTGCAGCAGCAACAGGGCACGGCCGCTGTTGGAGCCTTCGTTCGGGATGGCAACGGTCGCGCCATCTTTGAGTTCAGAAATGTTCTTGATCTTTTTCGAGTAACCGCCGATCGGTTCAACGTGTACACCGACGACGGTGACGAGGTTGGTGCCCTTGCCCTTGTTGAAGTTTTCCAGGTACGGCAGGGTCTGGAAGTAGTTGGCATCCAAGCGTTTCTCGGCAACCTGCGTGTTGGGTTGCACGTAGTCGGTGAAGACTTTGATTTCCAGGTCCACGCCTTCTTTGGCCAGGGTCGGCTTGATCAGCTCGAGGATCTCAGCGTGCGGGATCGGAGTGGCAGCAACCACCAGCTTCTCGTTGGCCTGGGCCAAGCTTGCAGTCAGGGCAGCCGCCAGTGCAGTAAACAACAGAACCTTTTTCATGCAGTGTCCTTATCGAAATTCCGGGGCGTCTCTGACGACCGTTCTTATATGGTGTGCCAGCGAAGTGCTATCGAGGCATGGGATGGACAATACCTAGATTTTTTATTCCCGAACAATATCTTTTATTCACGTTGATATTCCATTTTGTTCATACAGGAATTTGCGCAGCGTTTCCTGCTCGGCAAGGCTGGCACTGTTGAAAATTCGCTGTACTTGCTCCAGCGGCGAGCCCGCCACTGGCAGGTTCAAATGCTCGGGCAAAATCTCGTCGCCGCTGCTGACCAGCAACGCAAAGTGAATAACGTTTTCCAGCTCACGGGTGTTTCCCGGCCAGCTGTGGTGTTCCAGCACACGCTGGGCGGCATCACTGATCAGCGGCGCCGGCAGGTCCAAGCGCTGACTGTAGATCCCGAGGAAGTACTCGGCCAGGGACAGGATATCGCCGACGCGCTCGCGCAACGCCGGCAAGTCCAACCGGCCTTCGCTCAAGTAATGGAACAAGCGCTCATGGAACTTGCCGGCAGCCACGGCCTGGGCCAGGTCGATGCTGGTGGCGGCGACCAGGCGCACATCGACCGGGCTAGGCTGATGGGCACCGACGCGGGTGACTTCGTGGTTTTCCAGGGCGGCCAGCAGTTTCACCTGGATCGGCAGCGGCAAGTCGCCGATCTCATCCAAATACAACGTGCCGCCATTCGCCGATCCAAACCAACCGGCCCGGCTGCTGGCCGCGCCACTGTGGGCTCCAGCGGCATAGCCGAACAATTCGGCATCGGCGTAAGTCGGGCTGATGGCGCCGCAGTTGACGCAGACAAACAAGCCGGTGCGGTCGCTGCCACGGTGGATATGCCGCGCCAGCAGCTCTTTACCGCTACCGGTCTCGCCGCGGATCAACACGGGCAAGGCGCGGGGTGCGAGGCTTTCCAGCGCTTCGCGCAGTTGCCGCGAACGGGGATCAACAAACACCAACGCCTTGGCGCGGATACTCAGCGGGCTTTTCTCGGCATCGGGAAAGGTCAGCAAAGGCTGGCCGTAGGTTTCATGCAGACTCATGGCAGGCTCCCGCCCCCAATCCACTCAGGGACGGGACGTTGAAAAATGTTCAGGCGGTACGCCGGGCGTGTTGCTCTAGGCGGCTCTGCAGGCGATAGAGGTAAGCGAAACCCTGCTCCCAGCGTTGGTGGCCGGATTTCACATTGATATGCCCGGCACCGGACAAGATCCCGGCTTCGGCCCCCCAGTTACGCGCGAGCGCCAAGGCTCGTGGAGCACTGACGGCACTGTCGTTATCGGAACTGACCACCTGGCTGGGAAACGGCAGCAGGTGGGTGGGGATCGGCGCAAAGTTGCGCAAGGCAGGCGAGCAGGCAGGACGTTCGACATCGGCCGGGGCCACCAGCAAGGCGCCGCGCACGTGCCGTAGAAACTGCATAGGGGCCGTGGCCGCCCAATGCGCTACGGTGATGCAGCCCAGGCTATGCGCGATCAGGATCACCGGCGTGCTGTCGGCGGCGATGGCTTCGGCCAGCGCGGCTACCCAGTCTTCGCGACGCGGGGTGAGCCAATCGGCCTGTTCCACCCGTGCACTGTTGGGCAGGTGGGTCTGCCAGTGACTTTGCCAATGATCTACTGGCGATCCTTGCCAGCCCGGCACGATCAGATAACGAGTCGACTCGCTGTGCATGGGTGTGCCCTCCTGCGGCGTTTAACGTTGCTGAACAGTATAGGGACGGTGGTTATATCCGTTAAGGAATAAGAAGCTATTTATTAATAACCAAAACCTCAACCCCACAAATCAAAATGTGGGAGCTTGCTCGCTAAGGCGGTGGGTCAGTGTCGTGGCCTGCCCCAGGTGGCGACCGAAAAGACCACCAGCGGCCAGATCACCACGCTTTCAATGGATTCAAGTGACGGCTGGAGAAACGCTTTGGCGTTTTCTGCGTTCGCAGGTGCCCAACGGCGCGCGGTGCGGCCGGCCAAGGGCGACCAAATCGCCAGCCGGTGCCTGGCGCCCTTGCGCCTCGTGTGCACTGGCGGCGGTCTGGACATTGCCCATTGATTCACTCCCTACGGTCTTGAACAAAAACCGACGGGCCTGCATGGAAGGCCGTCGATGGCTGAATCATCGGGGCCAGACGCTTATCTCTTAACGTTATAAATAGATCAAAAAATGAATAAGCGAAGCACCCAGAAACTGGATATCCACGTCCTGCGCGGGCTGGCGTCGAGTCGCTGCTTTTCAATGCATTTGAGGCATAAAAATATTCAGCAAAGGCATCGGTCAGGCAGGGTTGTTCATGCACAAATCAAGCAATTGGCGCTGCAAGCTCTGCCCTGCCGCACCCAGGCCAGCGCGCCCATACAGCGCAAGCCGAACGCCCTGCACCCTGGGCAAACCGCTGTCTGCGCCCAGTACGACATGCCCGGCCTCCACCACTCGACGGGGCAACAAACTGATCCCCAACCCCGCCACGACCGCAGAACACACGCTGGCCAGGCTCGCGCTGGAATAGCCAATACGCCAGCGCCAGCCGCCCACTTCCAGGTGTTGCAGCATTTCATTGCGGTACAGGCCGCCCACCGGGAATGCCACCAACGGCAGGGGATCGCGACCCAGTGACGGTGTGTGACGACTGTCCACCCAGCACAAAGGCTCTGGCCATGAGGCCAGGCAGTCGTCGCTGTCGCCCATCTGCTTGACCAACAACACATCGAACTCACCGCCGCGGTACTGACGCTGCAATTCGGGGCCGAGGCCACTGGTGACCTCCAGACGCACTCGAGGATAGGCCTGCACAAAGGCCGAGAGCAGAGGCATAAGGCGTTCGGCGGCAAAGTCTTCAGGTACACCGAGGCGGAGCACGCCGTCGCTTTGCTGGCTGATCAATACGTCAGCGGCTTCCTCATTCAGCGCGAGGATGCGCCGCGCATAAGCGAGCAGGCGTTCCCCCTCCGCCGTCGCCACCACACGGCGTTGGTCACGATCCAGCAACTGGCACGCCACCCCCTCTTCCAGGCGGCGGATCTGCTGGCTCACGGTGGATTGGGTCAGGTGCAGGCGCTCGGCGGCGCGGGTGAAATTGCCGCAATCCACCACGGCGACAAAGCTGCGCAATAACACGGGATCAAACATGGCGCTCACCATTCCATTTGCCACTGGTTGGCATGGTTATATTTAATTTCAGAATACCCGTGGTGCTGCCCATACTCACGCTTCATTTTTGACCCTTCGGACGCCTGCTGCATGACGCTCAACCCTTCATCTGCCGGCAAATTCGCCGGCTGGGGACTGTTGGTAGTCCTGGGTCTCAATCTGCGACCTATCCTCAGTTCCATCAGCCCTTTGCTCGGCGAAATACGCCTGGCCACCGGCTTGAGTTTCCAGAGCAGCGCCTTGCTCACCAGCCTACCGGTGGTGTGCATGGGCCTGGTGGCGCTGGTGGGCGTGCGCGTTGAAGCGCAGTTGGGTGAGCGGCGCGGCATTGCCCTGGGCCTGATGATGATCCTGCTGGCGTGCCTGGCCCGTTGGCTGATGGGCCAGGGTTCGGCGCTGCTGGTCACGGCCTTGCTCGGCGGTGCCGGTGTGGCGCTGATCCAGGCGTTGGTGCCGGCGATGATCAAGCGTGAATTTCATCACCGTGTGCCGGTGGCGATGGGCGTGTATTCGGCGTCGCTGATGGCCGGTGGCGGCCTGGCAGCGCTGCTTAGCCCGGTGGTGGCCAGCTACTTCCAGCACTGGCAGGCCGGGCTTGGCGTGTGGCTGTTGCCCGCATTGGCGGCGCTGCTGCTGTGGGCCTGGTTGCCGCTCGGCACAGCCAAAAACCCACAGGCAACGCCTGCATTCCAGGGCCTGCGCAACCGTCGCGCGTGGCTGCTGGCGCTGTATTTCGGCTTGGTGAACTGCGGTTACATGAGCATGGTGGCTTGGCTGCCCGCCTATTATCAGCAACTGGGCTGGGGCGTATTGCCCAGTGGTTCGCTGCTGGCATTCATGACCATCTTCCAGGTGATCGCCGCGCTGTTGATGCCGGTGCTGGCGCAACGCGGGATAGACCGTCGGCCACTGCTGTGGGTCAGCCTGCTGGCCCAGACCATCGGCTACCTCGGCCTGTTGCTCGCGCCGCTGCAATGTCCCCACCTGTGGGTTGCCTTGTGCGGTTTCGGCCTGGGCGCGTGTTTTGCCCTGAGCCTGTTGCTGACCCTCGACCACCACCGCGACCCGCGACAGGCCGGTCAACTGGCTGCCTTCGTGCAGGGCGTGGGCTTTTTGATCAATGCGATTTCGCCATGGCTGACCGGCTGGCTGCGCGAACTCACCGGCAGCTTTGTCAGCGCCTGGGCGGTGCTGACCGTAACGGCCGTGGCAATGCTGGTGGTGACCCGCGTGTTCAGCCCCGCCACCTACCGAACGGCACCCGCTCTATAGCTATGCCTTTAAGGTCTATATAAAAAACATGCTTCATTGACGGAATAATCAGCCCCATGCCCTGGACAGCCTGAACAACCGTAGCGGGGTGATCAGCCGCGCTGGGGTTCGCTTGTCGCCTGTGGCGAAGGTGCTGATCGAAACCCTGCAGGCGGTGGAAAACCAAGCCGATTGGCCCGCGCAAACGTCCCGAAATCATTGAAGCGCACACCCATTTGAGCCATGACCTCGTGCGCCACCTTCGCGGTCATCTGGCGGATGTAAAACGGCTCTTTCACCACAAAATGGTGGATGCCGTGGGTGCTGCCGAAGTTGAAGCAGAACGCCTGCAACGGCCACATCCACCAAGGGTTCAACACCTGGGTTTGCTGGATCACATTGCCCAGTTCCACATCACCGTAGTAGTGCATGTTGGAGCTGACAAAGTGCAGGCAAAAGGTACGCAGTACGTTGGGGCCAATGATCACCACGGCGGCGATGTCGATCACCTGCATCACCTGCAAGGTGCCGGCAGACCATTCGATGGGTGCGCCCACCAGGCTGGCGAGGCCGTTGGCGGCATGGAAACCCAGGAACACGTACCACGCGCCCCAATGCAGCAGCGCCAGCGGTGCGTACACCAGCAGCGAGCGCTTGAGGATCGACAGTTTGTGCTTCCAGGTCTTGGCCCGCAGCATGCGGATAAACGCCGACATGACGTTATCACCGACCATCAGCAACCGCGCAAAACCCCAAGGCTCACCGTTGGTGATGGCGCGCTCTTCCATATCGGTCTCAGTGCCGGAGACCTTGTGATGGTTGAGGTGCAAGTGGCGGCGTATCCACGGGTTGATCGTGCTCGGACGCGCCAGCCACACCAGGCCCATCATCAGGTTGTGGGGCAGGCGCTGCTTGCGAAAATACATGCTGTGGATCAGGTCGTGTTCCAGCTCATGGGTCAATGAAGCGAGGAAGGCGTTGAGCAGCAGGCACACCCACCAGGCTATATACCCGGCGACGTAGAGCGCTGCCGAGCCAAGCATGCCGACCAGCGCAAACGCCAGAATGCCCGCGCCCAATGCGTCTTGATGCAGCAACCAGGGGTGCTGCCGGCGCAAGCGCACGCCTTCGGCCAGCACCACATCACGGATATGCGCCGCGCGCTGTTGTGCATTCATCTGCTGGGGGCTTGCAGAAGTACCGTCCATGATCACATCCTCTGGTTATCGATGCGTTCATCCTGCCCCACGCGATCTGGCAGGACGCTAGCCCTGGACGCCAACCTGTTGACCGCAAGCGCCAATCGTCATGACCGAGCCCACCTCCCTCGCCAGCTGGACCCGCGCCCTGCGCAAGCAGCTCGATGCCTTGGGCCTGGACAGCGCCGCGCTTTGCCTGAAAGCCGGGCTCGACCCGCAGCAGATGGACGATCCCAATGCGCGTTATCCGCTGTCAGCCACGACGCGGTTATGGGAATTGGCGGTGCAAGCCAGCGGTGACCCGGCGATTGGCTTGCGGGTGTCGCGGTTTGTCAGCCCCACCACCTTCCATGCGCTGGGGTATGCGCTGGTAGCCAGCGGCAGCCTGCGGGAGGTGTTCGAGCGCATCGTGCGTTATCACCAGGTGGTCAGTGATGCGCTGACGCTGGCGCTTAGCAGAGACGGCGAGCGCTACCGCTTTCGCCTGCTGCAACCCCCGGGCAGCCCGGCGCCGGCATTCGAGGCCATTGATGCGTTTGCGGCGATTTATGTGCGCACCTGCCGCAATCGCCTGGGCCGTGCGTATGCACCGCTGACGGTGCACCTGCGACGGCCAGAGCCTGCCGATCCCAATCCGTGGCACACCGTGTTTCGTGCGCCCGTGTTCTTCGGCGCCGAAGAAGACTGCCTGGAGTTTGCCGCCCACGACTTCGACAGCCACTTGGACGACGCCAACCCTGAACTGGCCGAGCACAACGAAACCGTGCTCAAGCGCACTCTCGCCCAGCTGCAACCGCTGACCTGGGAACGTAAGGTGCGTGCGGCTATTGAAGCGCAATTGCCGGACGGCGAGCCAAGTGCTGAGCGCATTGCCCAGGCCCTGCACCTGAGCTTGCGCAGTTTGCAGCGGCACCTGGCGGATGAAGGGTGTCGGTTTGATGCGTTGCTCAATGAATGCCGGGAGAATTTGGCGTTGCTGCATCTACGGGATCCGCAGTGCTCATTGGCAGAGATCAGCCATTTGCTGGGGTTTGCCGATACCAGCAGCTTCAACCGGGCGTTCAAGCGCTGGACGGGGATGACGCCGGGGCAGTTCAGGGACGGCTTGCAGTAGGTGAGTGTGTTATGTTTTTGAAGGCCTCTTCGCGATGGCTCAGGCGCTAGACATGCCGGATCAATCAACGCCCGCGATCACGCCGCAACAGCTTCTTCACCCGCGCCACCAAAGCCTTGGCCTCAAACGGCTTGAGCAAGTAATCATCCTCATGCAGCTCCAACCCGCGCAGGCGGTCCTCAATCCCTTCCGGGGTCGTCAAGAACAACACCGGCGTCTCGCCCTTCTTGCGAATCGCCTGCTGCAACTTCCAGGCATTCAAACCCGGCAACATCACATCCAGGATCACCAAGTCATATTCAGCGCTTTCCACGAACCGCTGAGCCGCCATGCCATTGGCGGCGACTTCCACTGCGAAGCCGGCCTCACTCAAGCCCTGGGCCATGAGTTGGGCTAATTTCGGCTGGTCTTCCACTAACAATACCTGCATGCCTACCTCTTGGTTCATTACAAACCTGTAATCGAATTGTTCGGCTTTTGACCGAGATCACTGGCTAAGGTAGCGGCCTGCTTTCTGGAGCCGTTCCCATGTATCGCAATGCCTTGTTCTTGAGCTTCGCCATCAGCGCCACCGCCCTGGCAGCACCACCGCTGCCGCGCCACGCCGACCTGGATTTGCACACCGCACGCCAACTGGCAGACGCCGGCCTGGCGCAGTGCACGGCGGCACTTACCGTACTCGACCGGGGCGGCAATCCATTGCTCAGCCTGCGGGCCGACGGCGTAGGTCCGCACAACAGCATCGCCAGCCAACGCAAAGCGTACACGGCGCTGTCGACGAAAACCCCCACCCGCCTGTTTGCCGAGCGTGCGCGCAACAACCCCGAGGCCGCCAACCTTAACAGCTTGCCCGAATTGCTGTTGCTCGGGGGCGGCATCCCGCTGTTTGCCGACGCTGAACTGGTGGGCGCGTTGGGCATTGCCGGTGCCGGCGGTGCCGAGCAGGACGAAGCGTGCGCGGTAAAGGCAGCCACTCAACTTGGCCTGACAATCACCCCTTGAGGAAACCTCGATGAAAACCCTGACTAAGACCCTCGCCGCCCTCAGCCTGAGCGGCCTGAGCAGCCTGGCCCTGGCGGCCGGCAACCCCCTGAGCGTGCATGTCCTGAACCTGGAAAACGGCCTGCCGTCTGCCGGTGTCAGCGTCACCCTGGAGCAGCACGTAGGCGATCACTGGCAATCGCTGTCCGAAGGTGTCACCAACCAGCAGGGGCGCATCGCCGAACTGTTCCCGGCCAACCAAGCCATGAAACCGGGCGAGTATCGCGTGGTATTCAAGACCGGCGACTACTACAAGAAAGCCAATCGCGAGACGTTTTTCCCGCAAGTCCCGGTGATATTCGAGGTCAAGCAGGCCGACCAGCACTACCACATCCCGCTGCTGCTGAGCCCTTACGGCTTTTCGACGTATCGCGGTTCCTAGTCGGCCCCAGCGGCCTGCCGCAAGCGCGGCAGGTCGAGGACTTCAATCGCGCCGTAACTCAGCTTGATGATCCCTTGCTGCTCTAAGGCCTTGAGCAAACTGTTGGTGGTCTGGCGCGACAGGCTCAACATCGCGGCCAAATCCTCCTGAGGCAGCTGCAAGACGCGACGGGAGTGCTCTATCTCGCCGTACCCGCCGGCAATCATCAGCAGCCGGTGAGCGATACGCGTCGACGCCGGCATCAGGCTCATCTGTTCGATATTGATCAGCGACAGGCGCAACTTCTGGCTCATCAACAACGCCATGTCGCGCCAGTACGTCGGGTTTTGGTCAAGCATCTCGAGCATCGCCGATTGCGGCACCTGCAACAGCGTGCACGGCCCAACCGACAAGGCGTCGTGGGTACGCGGCAAACCGTCGAACAGGCAGATCTCGCCAAACCAGAAAGGTGTTTCAATCAGGCTCAACACCGCTTCCTTGCCCTGTGCATTGACCGCACTGACACGCACGGCCCCCTCCAATACCGCATACACCCCACAGGGCGGATCACCGCGCCTGAACAGGTATTGCCCCGCCGTCAGCTGACGCAGCCGAGCCGCCGCCAGCACACTATCCTGTAGCTGCACAGGCAGGTGGCTGAACCACTGACCGGTGGCCAATCGGGCATGCCAGGTTGCCGCAATCATGAGAACTCCAGAGATTGTCGCCCAGTTGACAGTCAGTCGCCGGCTGACGGGAGATGATCAAACATCCTACAGGAGGAATAACAATGAAAAGCCTCGTCGACCACCTCAGTCAATACGCTGCCTACCACCGCGACCCGCGCAATATCGCCAGCCACTTTATCGGCATTCCACTGATTGTCGTCGCGGTGGCCGTGCTGCTGTCACGCCCGGAATGGGCGATCGGTGGGGTGTGGATTTCGCCGGCAGTGATCGTCGCACTGCTGTCAGCGTGGTTTTACCTGCGCCTGGAACTGGCGCTGGGTGTGTTGATGACGCTGCTGATGGGCCTGTCGGTGTGGGCCGGGCATGTGCTGGCGGCACAGAGCACGATGGTGTGGCTCAGCGGCGGCATCGGGATGTTTGTGGTGGGCTGGGTGATTCAGTTCGTCGGGCATTACTACGAAGGCAAGAAGCCGGCGTTTGTGGATGATGTGTCGGGGCTGATCGTGGGGCCGTTGTTTGTGGTGGCGGAGTTGGCGTTTTTGCTGGGGTTGCGAGATGACCTCAAGCAACAGATAGAGCAGCGCTCGGGGCCGGTCCTGCTGCGCACGGTCTAAATGTGTGAGCGGGCTTGCTCGCGAAGGCGCAGTGTCAGTCAATACATCATCAACTGACAGACTGCATTCGCGAGCAAGCCCGCTCACACATTGGTATTGCGGTGTTGTCAGGCTTTTTGCCAGACCTTGGGTTTGAAGAAAAGCGTCTCACCCCGCGCCAGCCCGGTCAGGCTGTCGTGGTCTTTCACCACTTCTGCCTCAATCAGTTCGCTCTGGCCTTCGACCTTCAGGGTTACCCGCGTGGTGGCGCCCAATGGACGAATGTCGCGCACTTGAGCCGCATGGTGATCTTCCAGCTCATGCCGCGACAGCGACACTTCGTGAGGGCGGAACAGCACGTGCTTGTCTTCACCCAGGTGCAGACGGTTGGAATCCCCGAGGAAGTGATAGACGAAATCGCTGGCCGGGTTTTCGTAGACTTCCCCCGGTGAACCGATCTGCTCGATCACACCCTTGTTCATCACTACGATGCGGTCGGCGACTTCCATGGCCTCCTCCTGGTCGTGGGTCACAAACACGGACGTCAAGTTGATGTCTTCGTGCAGGCGCGCCAGCCAGCGGCGCAGCTCTTTACGCACTTTGGCGTCGAGGGCGCCGAAGGGTTCGTCGAGCAACAGCACTTTGGGTTCTACCGCCAGGGCGCGGGCCAGGGCGATACGCTGGCGTTGGCCGCCGGAGAGCTGTTCCGGGTAGCGATCCGATAGCCAGTCCAGCTGCACCATGTTCAGCAGTTCATGCACCTTGACCGCGATCTGGCTTTCATTCGGGCGCTGGTTCTTTGGCTTCATGCGCAGGCCGAAAGCCACGTTGTCGAACACGGTCATGTGGCGGAACAGCGCGTAGTGCTGGAACACAAAGCCGACGTTGCGATCGCGTACGTCGTGGCCGGACACGTCTTCACCATGGAACACAATGCTGCCGTCATCCGGTGTTTCGAGCCCTGCGATGATGCGCAGCAAGGTGGTCTTGCCGCAGCCGGACGGGCCGAGCAACGCCACCAGCTCGCCACTCTGGATGTCCAGATTGATGCGGCTCAGGGCCTTGAAGGCGTTGAAGTTCTTGCTGACATTACGGACTTCGATCGACATGACTTATTCCTCACCGGCGCTGTTGCGCAGGCGGTTGATACGGTTCTCGCTCCACTGCTTGAGCAGCAGGATGAAGAGCGCCAGGATCAGCAACAGGCTCGCGACGGCAAACGCGGCGACATGGTTGTATTCGTTGTAGAGGATCTCGACATGCAATGGCAGGGTGTTGGTAACGCCGCGAATGTGGCCGGACACCACCGACACCGCGCCGAACTCACCCATGGCCCGCGCAGTACACAGCACCACGCCGTAGATCAGGCCCCATTTGATGTTTGGCACGGTCACATGCCAGAACATCTGCCAGCCATTGGCGCCCAGCAGGCGCGCGGCCTCTTCTTCCTGGGTGCCCTGCTCCTGCATCAGCGGGATCAGTTCACGGGCCACGAAGGGTACGGTGACAAAGATGGTTGCCAGCACGATGCCGGGCAAGGCGAACACGATCTGGATGTCATGCTCTTGCAGCCACGGGCCAAAGAAACCCTGCGCGCCGAACATCAGCACGTAGACCAGACCCGCGATCACCGGCGACACCGAGAACGGTAAGTCGATCAGCGTGACCAGGATGCTCTTGCCACGGAACGAGTATTTGCTCACGCACCACGCCGCGCTGACGCCGAACACCAGGTTGAGCGGCACCGAGATCGCCACGGCGATCACCGTGAGCTTCAGTGCCGACAGCGCGTCTGGCTCAAGGATCGCGGTGAAAAACGCACCGAGGCCGTTCTTCAAACCCTGGGTCACCACGATCAACAGCGGCAACAACAGGAACAACACGAATACCAGCCAGCCAAGGCCGATCAAGATACGTCGCGACGTTGCGCTGCCACGGCGGGCTGCATTGGCCGAGGACGCCGCGGAAATAGACGATTGGGACATGTTCGGCGCCTCCTTATGGACGTTCGATGCGCCGCTGCAACAAGTTGATCAGCAGCAGCAATACAAAGGAAACCACCAGCATCAGCACGCCGATGGACGTGGCGCCGCGGTAGTCATATTGGTCGAGCTTGACCATGATCAGCAGCGGCAGGATCTCGGTTTTCATCGGCATGTTGCCAGCGATGAAAATCACCGAACCGTACTCACCCACGCCACGCGCGAACGCCAGGGCAAAACCGGTCAGCCAGGCCGGCAGCAATGCCGGCACGAGGATGTAGCGGAACACCTGCAACGGTTTGGCGCCCAGGCAGGCGGCGGCCTCTTCGATTTCCCGGGGGATATCGGCGAGCACCGGCTGCACCGTGCGTACTACGAACGGCAAGGTGACAAAGGTCAGCGCCAGGGTGATGCCCAACGGGGTATAGGCGATCTTGAAGCCCAGGTCGGCGGCGAACTGGCCGACGAAGCCGTTCGGCGTGTACAACGCGGTCAGCGCGATACCGGCTACAGCGGTGGGCAAGGCGAACGGCAGGTCGATCATCGCATCGATGATCTTGCGGCCCGGGAAGGTGTAGCGCACCAGCACCCAGGCCAGCAGCGTGCCGATCACGCCATTGATCAGCGCAGCGTAGAGCGCGGTGCTGAAGCTCAGCTGCAACGCCGCCAGCACGCGCGGTGCGGAGATGATGGCCCAGAACTGATCCCAGGTGAGTTGTGCAGCGTGTACAAACATCGCCCCGAGGGGAATGAGTACGATCAGGCTGAGGTACACCACGGTGTAGCCCAGCGTCAGCCCGAAGCCGGGTATGACGGGGGAGATACGACGCGACATAAGAGTCCTTGGTTAACGAGTAGTATCGAGCAGAAAGCGAGCTTATGTGGGAGCCGGGCTTGCCCGCGATGCAGGCACCTCGGTGTGTCAGTGACGCCGCAGTGACGCTATCGCAGCGGTCCTACAAGCCAGCGCCCACACAAGATCGCTTCTACATGACTTGTTTACTGCGCCGTGTAGATCTGGTCGAACACGCCACCGTCGTTAAAGAATTTCGGTTGGGCAGTTTTCCAGCCACCGAAGTCTTTGTCGATCGTCACCAGGTCCAGTTTCGGGAACTGCTGGGCGTATTTGGCGGCCACTTTTGCATCGCGTGGGCGGTAGAAGTTCTTGGCCGCAATCTCCTGGCCAGCCGGGCTGTACAGGTGTTTGAGGTATTCAGTGGCGATTTCGGTGTTGCCCTTTTTCTCGGTGTTCTTGTCAACCACGGCCACTGGCGGCTCCGCGAGAATCGACAGCGAAGGCACGACGATATCGAACGTGTCAGCGCCGCCGTTTTCTTTAAGGGCCAGGAACGCCTCGTTTTCCCAGGCCAGCAACACGTCACCCTGACCGTTGTTGACGAAGGTGATGGTCGAACCACGCGCGCCGGTGTCCAGCACAGGCACGTGTTTGAACAGCTCTTTCACGTACTCCTGGGCCTTGGCTTCGCTGCCGCCGGTTTTCAGACCGTAGGCCCAGGCGGCGAGGAAGTTCCAGCGTGCGCCGCCGGAGGTTTTCGGGTTTGGGGTGATCACGGACACCTCTTTCTTGATCAGGTCGCCCCAATCCTTGATGCCTTTAGGGTTGCCCTTGCGCACCAGGAACACGATGGTCGAGGTGTACGGGGTGCTGGCGTCCGGCAGGCGGGTCTGCCAGTTTTCCGGGAGGCTCTTGCCCAGTTTTGCGATTTCGTCGATGTCACCGGCCAGGGCCAGGGTCACTACGTCGGCGCGCAGGCCGTCGATCACGGCACGCCCTTGTTTGCCCGAACCACCGTGGGATTGCTGGATCTTGACGTTGTCGCCGGGGTGGGACTGTTTCCAGAAACGGGTGAACTCAGCGTTGTAGTCCTGGTACAGCTCACGGGTAGGGTCGTACGAGACGTTGAGCAACTCGTAGTCCTTGGCAACCGCGGAACCTGCAAACACGGCACTGGCCAGGGCGGCCAGGACATGACGGCGAATCGACGACATAGAAGCTCCTGAAATTCTGGGGTGTTGGCTTTTTCTTATAATTGCGGGTCTATCGCCGTTCTTGCTTAGCTCGGTTTGTTACCCGGATTCTGCAGACGGAATTTTTCTTTGCGTTCGATCTGTACCACTTGCGCGTTGTGCACAGTGATTTCCACCGCGCCAAACCGCAGATCGCGCAGGGCGCTCTGGATCTCACGCAAAATGGCTGCTTCGTCCTGGCCGTCGACGCTACGTAGAGATGCGCTCATGGTCTCGCTCCTGAAATGAATAGTGCCTCGCAGTGGCGGCACTGCTTGCGGCATGAGGGCGATAGTAGATAAGCGCGGATATTCTTAAAAATACTATTTGAGAATGTTTATATAACCAGAAAGAATTTTCTGGTGGGGCGTGGGGTTGCGCGTTGATTTCATTGATCAACGCCGAAATCAAGTCGCAAGCAGAGTCAAATATGGGAGCGAGCAAGTCGAATCGTCGCACCGCCGCTCCCACCTTTTGACCGTACTTCAAGCACGGATGGTGGGTGCTTTCGACCAATCAATTTCCTGCGCCGGCATCGGCCTGCCAAACCAATACCCCTGCCCCAGATCGCATTCCTGCTCCAACAAAAACCGCGCCTGCTCCACCTGCTCGATCCCTTCGGCCTGCACCTGCATGCCCATGCTTTTCGCCAGCGCAATCACCACCCGCACAATCGCTGCATCGTCCTCATCCCACGGCAACCCAGCGACAAACCCTTGGTCGATCTTGAGCTTCTGCACAGGCAGGCGCTTGAGCCGCAGAAGCGACGAGTAACCGGTACCAAAATCATCGATGGCCAGGCGCAAGCCCAGTTCGCGCAGGCGGTGTAGTTGTTCCAGGGCGACTTCGGGGTCGTCCATCACTGCGCTTTCGGTCACTTCAAGCTCAAGGAAACCGGGGTCGAGGCCCGTGTCGTGCAGCACTTGGGCGACCTGCTCGTACAGTTCGCGCCGCGCAAACAACCGGCTGGAAACGTTGACGGCGATAAAGCTCAACGGCACCCCATCGGCCAGCCATTGGCACATCTGCCGGCAAGCCTGGTCCATGACCCAAGCGTCGATATCGGCAATCAACCCGGTGCGCTCGGCAATCGGGATAAATTCCCCCGGCGGCACCAGGCCACGCTCCGGGTGCTGCCAGCGCACCAGTGCCTCGACGCCTATCAGGCGACTACCGTGCAGCTCATGCACCGGCTGGTAATAAACGCGCAACTCTTGCTGCTCGAGGGCACGACGCAGCTCATTGGCAATTTCCACGCGGTTCTGCGCAAGGGCGGTGAGTTCTTCGGTGTACAACGCGTAGCCTTCGCGGCCGGCGCTCTTGGCCTTGAACAGCGCAGAGTCGGCGTTGCGCAACAGCTGTTCGGCGCTCAGGGCATCGCTGGGAAAGAGGCTGATGCCAACGCTGGCGCTGATAAACAGCTGATGGCCGTCGAAGATGAACGGCTGCTTCATCGCATCGAGGATGCGTTGCGCCAAGGCGGCAGCCTGAACCACCTGTGGACAACTTTCCGCGAGCACCGCGAACTCATCTCCACCCAGGCGCGCCAGGGTCATGCCGGGGCCGAACAACCCCTGCAGCCGTTCGCCCACCTGCTTGAGCAACTGGTCTCCAACATTGTGGCCCAGGCTGTCGTTGATGATTTTGAAGTGATCCAGGTCCAGCAACAGCAGGCCGCAACCGCGCTTGTGGACTTGCGCCGAGGCCAGCGCCTGCTCGGCGCGGTCGGTGAACAGCAGGCGGTTGGGCAGATCAGTCAGGGGGTCGTGGTGCGCGAGGTGGGCCAGTTCGTGCTCGGAATCCTTGATGGCGCTGATATCGGAGAACACTGCGACGTAATGACTGGCGTGGCCTTGGTCATCGTGAATCACACGAATGGTTTGCCACTGTGGATAAATTTCACCGCTCTTGCGCCGGTTCCAGATTTCTCCGCTCCATTCGCCGGTGCTCTCCAGGCTCTGGAACATCTGCTGGTAGAAATTCGACGAATGGCGACCGGACTTGAACAGGCTGGGACGCTGGCCCATGACGTCTTCGCCTTGATAACCAGTGATCGCCATAAAGGCGCGATTGACGTGGACGATCAGCCCCTGGGCGTCGGTGACCAGCACGCCCTCACGGGTACAATCGAACACGGCGGCGGCTTGGCGCAGGCGCTCGCGGTTTTCCTTCAGGGGTTGTTGCAATTCGTGGGCACGGGCAAACCGGGCGTAGATCAGGTAAATCGCCAAGGCGCTGAAGGCCACCCACACATAGCCACTTACTTGCAACCAGTGGTTCAGCTCGCTGGGGTCATCGAGAAACTCGATCAATACCTGCCGAGTGAGGCCTATCCACAGAGTGGAAACCAGCAGGTAAAACAGCCCCGCACGCAGGGCACCTCGGCATGAAAACAGCATACGTTCATCAATCCTTACCCAAAAAAACAGAATCGTCCTACAAAGGCTGGGGATTATAGAATAAGAAACATCCAGTCACTCCTATCTGAAAGAGCGGCTGGTTTTCTGTGTAGGCTTAGTGATAATGCGTAAGCTGTTCTTTTCTTTATCTGAGGGCCATACAGCCTATGTGGTACAACGGTTTTCTTGACTTGTCAGCCTGGCAACTGGTTGCAGTCACCCTGTTGATGACCCACGTGACCATCGTTGGGGTCACGGTCTATCTGCACCGCTATTCAGCCCATCGCTCCCTGGAGCTCAATGCCGGCCTGAAACACTTCTTCCGCTTCTGGCTGTGGCTCACCACGGCGCAGAACACCCGCGAGTGGACTGCCATCCACCGCAAACACCACGCCAAGTGCGAAACCGTCGATGACCCGCACAGCCCGGTCATCAAGGGTTTGTCCACCGTTATGCGCAAAGGTGCCGAGCTGTACCGCGCCGAGGCCGAAAACCCTGAGACCCTGCGCATCTACGGCAAGAACTGCCCGGACGACTGGATCGAACGCAAGGTCTACACCCCTTACCCATTGTTGGGCGTGGCGATCATGGGCGTGATCGACCTGCTGTTGTTTGGCACGATCGGTATCACCATCTGGGCGATCCAGATGATGTGGATTCCGTTCTGGGCCGCCGGGGTGATCAACGGCCTGGGCCATGCCGTGGGCTATCGCAATTTCGAATGCCGTGACGCGGCGACCAACCTGGTGCCGTGGGGCATCATCGTCGGTGGTGAAGAGCTGCATAACAACCACCACACCTACCCCAACTCCGCCAAGTTGTCGGTGAAGAAGTGGGAATTCGACATGGGCTGGGCCTGGATCAAAGTGTTCAGTTTCCTGCGCCTGGCGAAGGTGCAACGCGTTGCGCCCATCGCCCACCGCGTCGAAGGCAAAGGCCACCTGGACATGGACACCGCCATGGCGATCCTCAACAACCGTTTCCAGATCATGGCCCAGTACCGCAAGTTGGTGATCGCCCCGCTCGTCAAGCAGGAGCTGGAAAAAGTCGATCACTCGGTTCGCCACCAATTCCACCGCGCCAAGCGTCTGCTGTCGCGAGAAACCAGCTTGTTGGATGACCGCCACCACCTGCGTATCCAGAGCATGCTGGAACACAGCCAGGCACTTAAAGTGATCTACGAAAAGCGCCTGGCACTGCAGCAGATCTGGCTGAAGACCAGTTCAAATGGCCACGATATGCTGGCAGCTATAAAGGAATGGGTGCATGAAGCTGAGGCCAGCGGCATCCAGTCCCTGCGGGATTTCGCCCACCAATTGAAGACCTATTCGCTGCGTCCTGCGGCGGTCTGACCGTAAGGTGGGAGGGCTTCCCCTCCCACCTTACGGCTTTTTGGCGTCATTTCTCGGACACCGGCAATCGATCCTGTTGACGGAACTTCACTGCAATTCGCCTCTCTCAATGAACACTTCGCCATCATGGTGGCCCTTGTAGTGACCGCTGTTTCAATGTGCGGCGCGCCCAGAGAGAGTTGTGCCGATGGTTCACGAAAAACCCTACTTGTCCGATCCGCCCACCGCTGAACATCCGCGTCCGGCTGCGGCGGCGACCCTCTTGGCGCTGGTGCACGCCCAGGGTGAAGTCGAACGGCTGAGTGAGCGCGAGCAGTTGCTCAGCTCAATGCTGGTGAGCGTGAACGCCGTGCTGTGGGCCATGGACTGGGAAACGCGCCGTGTACTTTATGTGAGCCCGGCCTATGAGCGGGTGTTCGGGCGCTCCGCCGGCCTGCTGCTGGCAGACCATAGGGAGTGGCGCAACAGCATTCACCCCGAAGACCTCGACTACGCCGAACACAGCCTGGCCCGCGTGCTGGGACAAGGCGCCGTGGAAGACCGCGAGTACCGCATCATCACCGCCGACGGGCAAATCCGCTGGTTGAGCGACAAGTGTTACATCAACCAGCAAATCGAACCTGGTGAGCCCTTGATCGTGGTAGGCATAGCCGAAGACATCACCGAAAAGAAACAGATGGCGCTGGAGCTGCACCGTCTCGCCACCACCGACGTGCTGACTCAAAGCAGCAACCGTCGGCACTTCTTCGAATGCGCCAATCAAGCCTTCGACAGTGCCTGCGCGCAAGGCGCGCCGCTGGCGTTCCTGCTGCTGGACATCGATGACTTCAAGGACGTTAACGACACCTACGGGCATCTGGAGGGCGACCAGGTACTGCGGCGCATCGCCGAGAGCGGTCGAGGGGTATTGCGCCGTGGCGATCTGTTCGGACGCATTGGTGGTGAAGAGTTCGCCGCCGTGCTGCCGGGCTGCGCGCCGGAGATGGCGCTGCAAGTGGCCGAACGCCTGGGCAAGGAGATTCAAGCGCTGAGTTTCAGCTACGAAGGCCAGGCGTTCAAGGTAACCATCAGCCAGGGCCTGGCCAGCCTCACCGAGGCAGACTCGACCCTGGACAGCCTGTTCGCCCGCGCCGACGCCGCCATGTACGAAGCCAAGCGCCTGGGCAAGAACCGCGTAATAGCGGGTTAAGCAATCGCATCCCCCTGTGGGAGCTGGCTTACCTGCGATAGCATCACTTCGAACTGCCTGAAGCACCACGCCACCTGCATCGCAGGCAAGCCAGCTGCCACATTGATATGTGTCGCCCGCTAGGCCTTGCGCACCCGCATCAGCTCAGACAAGCCAACTTTGAGCAGCCACGCCGTCTTGCCCTTGGCAAGCGCTTCCAACCCTTCATGCTCGGTCAATCGCGCCATCTGCGCGGCCACATTCATCCAGCACGCTCACTCGGTAATGCTGCGACCTTAGACAATGCCGCGGCCCACTGACAATGAACACGGCCTGAATGCGCTGGAGTGTGCATAAAAAAACCCGCCGAAGCGGGTTTTTTTCTGTCGATCAGGTCAGCGTCCGCTTACAGCTCGGAGAAGCACTCTTCAATGATCGCCAGGCCTTTGTCCAACTGCTCGTCCGGCGAGGTCAGCGGGACCAGTACGCGCAACACGTTGCCATAGGTGCCGCAAGACAGCAGGATCAGGCCCTTGTCACGCGCCTTGGCTACCACGGAAGCAACGGCAGCGGCGTTTGGTTTGTGGCTATCGCCACCTTCAAACAGCTCGACCGCGATCATAGCGCCCAAGGCCCGCACTTCACCGATCACCGGGTACTTGGCCTGGATGGCCTTGAGGCCCGTGACCAAGCGCTCGCCAACCGCTTTGCAGCGGTCCAGCAGGTGCTCTTCTTCAAACACTTCCATCACCGCCAGCGCCGCAGCGCACGCGATCGGGCTACCGGCGTAAGTACCGCCCAGGCCGCCTGGCGCGATGGCGTCCATGTACTCGGCCTTGCCGCACACACCCGCCAGCGGGAAGCCGCCGGCGATGGATTTGGCGAAGGTGGTCAGGTCGGCAGCAACGCCCATCTGTTCCATGGCGAAGAAGGTACCGGTACGACCGGCGCCGGTCTGCACTTCGTCGGCGATCAGCAGGATGCCGTGCTTGTCGCACAGTTCGCGCAGGCGCTTCATGAAGGATTTTGGCGCGACGTAGAAACCGCCTTCGCCCTGCACCGGCTCGATGATGATTGCAGCGATATCACGCGGCTCGGCATCGTTCTTGAAAATGCGCTCGATGCTGGCGATCGAATCGTCGTCGCTCACACCGTGCAGTTCATTCGGGAACAGCGCACGGAACACACCGCCTGGCATCAGGCCCATGCCGGCCGAATAAGGCACGACTTTACCGGTGAGGCCCAGGGTCATCATGGTGCGACCGTGGTAAGCGCCAGTAAAAGCAATCACGCCAGCACGGCCAGTGGCGGCGCGGGCGATTTTCACGGCGTTTTCGACGGCTTCGGAACCGGTGGTGACCAGCAGGGTTTTCTTGGCGAAATCACCTGGGACCTTGGCGTTGATTTTTTCGCACAGTTCCACGTAAGGCTCGTAGGCCAGCACCTGGAAACAGGTGTGCGTCAGCTTGTTCAGTTGCGCGGTCACAGCGGCGATGATTTTCGGGTGCACATGGCCGGTGTTCAGCACGGCGATGCCGCCGGCGAAGTCGATGAACTCGCGACCTTCAACGTCGGTTACGGTGGCGTTCTTCGCGGATTCAGCGAAGATCGGGTGAATCTGGCCCACACCGCGGGGTACAGCGGCTTCGCGGCGTTTCATCAGGGATGCGTTGGTCTTGCTCATAAAGTCCTCATTCGCCACTCATCGGGTGGCGTGGTCCAAGGAATACGTGGCGGGGAGGCAACTACGGCAGCATGCGATGATCGACTGCCACAGCTTTCCCGGCCACTACGAAGTACGGTGTGAAACACGCAAAGGGTCAGCGCTCTCGTGCCCTCTGCGTTTACAGCAGTGCCATGCCGGGCTCGTTAGATGCCCAGGCAGAGGTATTTGATTTCCAGGTAATCCTCGATCCCGTACTTGGAACCTTCACGGCCCAGGCCCGAAGCCTTGATGCCGCCGAACGGCGCCACTTCATTGGAGATCAACCCAGTGTTGACGCCGACCATGCCATATTCCAGAGCTTCAGCCACTCGGAAAACACGGCCCAGGTCACGGGCATAGAAGTAGGAAGCCAGGCCAAATTCGGTGTCGTTGGACATCGCGATCACTTCGGCCTCGTCTTTGAAACGGAACAGCGGCGCCAGTGGGCCGAAGGTTTCTTCCTTCGCGACCGCAGCGTTTTTCGGCACATTGGTAAGGATAGTCGGCTCGAAGAAGTTGCCTTCCATCACCTTGCCGCCAGCCAGCAATGTGGCGCCTTTGCTCAAGGCATCAGCAATGTGTTCCTGAACCTTGGCCACGGCCTTTTCGTCGATCAACGGGCCAGTGGTGGTGCCTTCTTCCAGCCCGTTGCCGATCTTCAACTTGGCCACGGCCGCTTTCAGTTTTTCGGCGAACGCGTCGTACACCGAATCCTGAATGTACAGGCGGTTGGCACAAACGCAGGTCTGGCCGTTGTTGCGGTACTTGGAGATGATCGCGCCTTCGACGGCCTTATCCAGGTCCGCATCGTCGAACACGATGAACGGCGCATTGCCACCCAATTCCAGGGAGACTTTCTTGATGTCCTTGGCGCATTCGGCCATCAACTGGCGACCGATTTCGGTCGAGCCGGTGAAGGACAATTTACGCACGATCGGGTTGCTGGTCAGCTCGCTGCCGATGTCACCCGCACTGCCCGACACCACGCTGAAAACACCCTTTGGGATACCGGCACGCTGCGCCAGCTCAGCCAGGGCGAATGCGGAAAACGGGGTTTGCGACGCCGGCTTGAGGACCATTGTGCAACCGGCGGCCAGCGCCGGGCCGGCTTTGCGGGTGATCATCGCGGCCGGGAAGTTCCAAGGAGTGATGGCGGCGGTCACGCCAATCGGCTGCTTGATAACGATCAGGCGCTTGTCGGGCTGGTGGCCAGGAATCACGTCACCGTAGACGCGCTTGGCTTCTTCGGCGAACCATTCGATAAACGAGGCGGCGTAGACGATTTCGCCCTTGGCTTCGGCCAATGGCTTGCCTTGCTCCAGGGTCATCAGGCGGGCCAGGTCTTCCTGGTTCTCGATGATCAGTTCGAACCAGCGACGCAGCTTGTTCGCGCGGTCCTTGGCGGTCAGTGCACGCCAGGCCGGTAGCGCCTTGTCGGCGGCTTCGATGGCGCGGCGGGTTTCAGCGGCGCCCATCTTTGGCACGGTACCGAGAATCTCGCCCGTGGCAGGGTTGTTGACCTTGATGGTTTGACCGTTGTCCGCATCGACCCAAGCGCCATCGATAAAGGCTTGCTGGCGGAACAACTGGGTATCTTTGAGCTGCATGTCGGCTTTCCTTAACAGCACCGCGCGCACGCGGAGCGAATTAGAGTTGTTGAAAGGCGCCTTGTGGGCTGCCGTCAGGGAAATCAGCCCCAGCGCGCGGAAGAAGTGAAAGAGCGCACGGGAGACAGAGCGTTTGAAATCTCAAACGAATCCTAGGATCAATGGGGGTACAGGGCAATAGGATGTTCGAAAAAAAGAACGAAAACGGCGCATTTGCCGGTTTTTTCTGATCAGCGTAGCTGGGCCAGATTTCATTGCATCGTTCGGTGGCGCCCAGCGCAGGGCCTCTATACCGCAGAGTCCTACACTCAAACGCCCGAAGACCAGCATGGACGCCCAAGGTCGACATGGGTATGATGTCGCCCGCACAAGCATCCGTAGCTCAGCTGGATAGAGTACTGCCCTCCGAAGGCAGGGGTCGTGGGTTCGAATCCCGCCGGGTGCACCATCTTCTTTCCCTTGTATTACAAGGGGATAGCGCTCCTGACAGAAACCTGTCCTAGTCCTGAAAGTCGTTTTTGCCACAAATTTGCCACACTCAAAAGTGGCGGGAATGGTCGAAATGGCAACAATCAGGAATCGCGGCGAGTATCAGTGGGAAGCGCAAATACGCCGTAAGGGCTACCCAGCCCAGCGCAAAACCTTCGAAACCAAAGCCGATGCTCAAGCCTGGGCACGCATGATCGAAAGCGAAATCGACCGGGGTATTTTTGTCTCTCGCGTCGAGGCTGAACGCACCGCCTTTCATCAACTTATTGATCGTTATATCTCTGAGATTGCTCCGAAGCACAAAGGCGTGTATTCGGAAATCAAACGTCTGGAAGCGCTCAAGCGTCATCCATTGGCAACACGTATCGTTGCAACCCTCACCTCTTCAGATTTTGCCCGCTACCGTGACGAGCGCTTGAAAATCCGCAAGGGTAATACGGTGAAGCGTGAGCTGGCTTTGTTTCAATGCGTGATCGAGGTCGCTCGACGTGAGTGGGGAATTCATATGGCAGAGAATCCCGTCAGGATGGTCAGCCGTCCCAGCTACAACGACGAGCGCTCGCGACGCCTTGACCCAATTGAAGAGCAATACATGCTCAGCGCACTAGAGCTTCGTGAGCGCCGAGCGGATGGCACCTACGCCGATGCATCACACAATCCATGGATACGGCCCATCGTCCAATTGGCGATTGAGACAGCGATGCGCCGTGGCGAGATTTTCGAGCTGCGCTGGAGGCATGTGAATCTGGATCGTAGAACCGCGCACCTGCCCGCAACCAAAAACGGCCTGCCCAGAACCGTCCCGCTTTCGCCGAAGGCTATTCAGTTGCTGAAGGACTTGCCGCGTTCGCTGTGCGGGCGGGTCTTCCCCACCACCGCTGATGCGCTCAAGAAGGCCTTTGTACGAGGTCTGGAGCGAGCCAGGCTGAAATACTTGGGAGATTGTGGGATGGCGCAGGTAACACCTCAGGAAGACTTCCTAGTCAATCTGCGCTTTCACGATCTGCGGCATGAGGCGACCTGTCGGCTTGCGACCAAGCTACCGAATCTGATCGAGCTTGCGAGCGTGACGGGGCATCGGGAAGTGAACATGCTGAAGCGATATTACAACATCACGGCCGAAGAGCTGGCTGCCAAGTTGGCTTGATCAGTCGAACTCAAAACCGAACTCAATAGCCATTTCTTTGAACTGGCTATTGGTTTGAGCTCGACTAACGGTAGCAGCACTCCGCTCAAGCGCTTTGGTTCTGTAAGCCGCATTGAACGCACTGATCAAATCTGCTTTCGTGAACGTAAAATTTGTAATTTGCCTCCGGGTCTTTTCCTTCAAACCGCGCACTGCAACTTGCGCAGCCTCTCTGCGGAATGATTCCATGATCAAAAACGCAAAAACGTAATCCTGGATCCAGCCTTCGGAAAGAGCCCAAATCAATATCCTTTGATACGTCGGCCAAGCCATATGCGTTTGACCGCTAACGTATCGCCGCACAGTCCTTCCGTTTTCCGTGCCTATGATGCTTATCAGTTGATCTTCTAGCGAAATTTTTGACATTCTCGACGTACGTAATACAAGCCCGACCAGGTATTGAATCCTGTCCGCAGGCACCCGAACCAAGAAATTTTTACGACCCGACTCGCTATGATTCGTGATTTCAATCGCCATAAAATCCAGGGCTTCATCAGGCGGCACGTCGGGTAAAAGTAGTTGGGGTTGAGTGCTTACGCTCATAAAGTGATATCCCTCTGCCAAAAAGCTGTCCTAGAAGTGAAACGCTTGGTTAGCGAAAACTGGAGTCACTCCAGAGCAATCGAGCGGAACCAAGATGACAGTAGATTACGAAACCATCCTGAAAATCCAGAAGCTTGGAGATGACGTTCTCATTGGTGTCGCGGAGGTAGCAGCGCTGACCGGCTTCAGCTTGCTGACAGTGCGCCAACGAAAACTGCCCGGGCTTGATCCTGTTCCTGGCCTTTCGCGGTTGAGATGGAGGCTGGGTGACTTGAGGCAGTGGATGCGTCACGGGTCGGCGGCGACATCTATACCAGGCTCCCCTCCCACTCAAATAACCGATCGGCGCACGGTCGGACGCCCGACCAAAAAGGCTCAGGTGGAGGGGCGAAAATGAGTAATTTGGAGATATCGGTTGATACCAGTGATCGACAAGGACCAGAGGACCAACTGAATGTTGGCGCCGGCGCCGAATTGACCCAGGTGCCGAGATATCACTGATCCGGGCAGACTCCTCGCGAACCACTACTTTTACTGGATTTGTGTTGACTTGAGGGTGGGTTCATCCCACGTCAGCACGTGGGTCAATTGAGCGTTGGCGTTAATAGACCTGCTGCCCGGCTTCAATGCAGCCCCCACCAATTGGCACCGGCAGAACAGCAAAAACTGGTGCCCCCCTTGCCCCGCTGCTACCTGTGGCCAACGGCGTGTGGTACTGAGCGAAGGCGGGTCGAAACGGCATATGCTGTTGGTACTGGCCTTAAAGCGTTGGGTCTCGCGGTTGGTCTGTAGCCTGACGAGCGAAGCACCCCCCCGTTCGCCGTGACTGCGAACGGTTGCTCGACCGGCTGGACCCGCGCAATCATCTGCCAATCAGCATCTAACTAATCGAGCACAGGACCCGCGACTAGCCTATTGCAATGAGGCGGCGCGGATCACTTGAGCAGTCCGCTACTCGATCAAGTGGACCGAAGTTCCAGATGCTAGCGCACGTGCGTCGGCTGCGTGTTTCAGGATCCAATCATCAGTCATCACGTTTACTTGACCAACACTTTATCGATTTCCTGAACCAGGGACCTTGGTGCGGGCGTATCGGCGTACTCCTGAGCCATCTGCATTGGGTCGACCATTGGCGTGGTTACCCCGTCGAAGGAGAAACCGCCGACCACATAACGTGCGAAGGTAGGCGACGCCGGGTCTTCGTCGACCTGCCAATACCCGTCATACCGTGTCGCCAGGTACTCGCCGATGTAATAACCGATACGGGTAATGAACCATACACGGTTGGCCTCACTGATCACTGCACTTCGAAAACCGCTGTCCAATTGGGCCAAAAATTTGGTTCTTCACGGATTGCCGGGAAAGACGCTCTTGATCTTCATGAAGAAGAACTCGCTGTCCCGGTAACCGTACGCCATTCGTTTGATGACCTTTATTCGATTGTTTATTCCTTCCAACTGACCGGTG